>CBFHOT010000013.1:0-31958 GCA_965657465.1 Cyanobacteriota bacterium
TGCAGCGGCCCCGGCTCAGCCTCTGCGGTCCGGCGCCGGCCCTGGCGGCGGCGCGCCAGGCCTGGGAGCAGCAGCGGCCCGACAGCTGGAGCGGTGGCTGAGCGGGAGTTGCGCAGCGGGATCGCCGATCGGCTCAGTTCTCCAGCTCATCGGTTCTCCAGCTCAACGAATGTCCAGTTCATCCGATCCCCATCGGCTCTGATCTCAACCAGGGCCGCTGGCCCCTTCGCCGTCACCGGCGAGGGGTGCCTCGGCGTCCAGCAGGGCGCCATCGAGCAGAAAGGTGCCGCGGCGGAAGCGCACCGCCAGCTGGTTGAGCGCCCGCTGCTCCACCACCTGACCCACCTCATCGACACCGATCAGATCCGGCGGCCGCAGCATCGGCATCGGATCAGCGGTTTTGAGGTAGGAGGGGCGCTGACGCAGCCTTACCCGGCAGCCCACGGGCCAGGGCGCAGACGGCTCACGGCTGCTGCTGTTGCTGCCCATCGGCGGCGCTCACAGGATCGAGCTGCGACCCTACCGGGCCTGCAGCCGGTCCCTGAGCCGTCAGACTGGCGCGATCCTGCCTTGAGCCGTTGCGGGCGCTAGCGAACTGGAGCGGAGCCCTGGCCGGGCTGCTGCTGATTCTGGTCGGCGGTCTGATCCAGGCCGCTGCGCCGCTGCCGGCAGCCGATGGCCAGTGGCAGATCACCACCCTGCCGATCACCCTGCAGGTGCCGGCTCTGCTGCTCACCGCACTGGTGTGCGGGCCCCGCAGCGCCCTGCTGGCGGCCGTGGCCTACATCACGCTCGGCCTGTTCCAGCTACCGGTGTTCCACGGTGGCGGCGGCAGCGCCTACCTGCTCGATCCCGGCTTCGGCTACCTGGCCGGTTTCATTCCCGCCGGCTGGCTGGCGGGACGGCTGGCCCGCCAGGCGGAGATGGGCGATCTGCTGCGGCTCACCGGCACGGCGATCATCGGTCTGGCGGTGATTCAGGTCTGTGGTCTGCTCAACCTCGGCCTCGGCGCCCTGGCCGGCCGCTGGGGCAGCCAGGGGCTGGCGCTGGTGATCAGTTACTCGGTGGCCCCCCTGGGGGCGCAGCTGCTGCTCTGCTGCGCCGTGGCGGTGCTGGCCCTGGGGCTGCGCCGCCTGCTGCTGGTGCATCACTGACGGCCGCCGCCGTCGCCTTCCGCCCCGTCGACGCCCCCGTGAATCGATCCGCCTCCTCACCGCGACGAGCCCGCGGCAGCGCCCGCCTCAGCTTCGGCCTCGCCGCTGCCGTGGTGCTGGCCGATCAGCTCAGCAAGGCCTGGGCCAGTCGCGTGCTGGCGGTGCAGGGTCCGCGGCCGCTGATCCCCGGGCTGATCGATCTGCACTTCACCACCAACACCGGTGCCGCCTTCAGCCTGCTGAGCGGATCCACCCGCCTGCTCGGCCTGATCAGCGTGCTGGTGGCCCTGGTGGTGGTGGTGTGGATTGTGCGCCAGGCGCGGCGGCCGATGGCCCTCAGCCGCAGCCTGGGACTGGGCCTGGTGCTGGGCGGGGCGCTGGGCAATGGCATCGACCGTTGGCGCCTCGGCGAGGTGGTCGATTTCCTCGCCCTGGTGCCGGTGTCGTTCCCGATCTTCAACATCGCCGATGTGGCGATCAACCTGGCGGTGCTGGCCTTCGCGCTGGAGCTGCTGCTGCCGCAGCCGAGCGGTGATGCCTGAGGCCAATCGTCCTGGGCCGGTGCTGGTGCTGCAGCAGCCCGGTCAGCCGGAGCGTCGGGTGCAGCTGCTCTCCGGCATCTACCGCATCGGTCGCAATGACGGTTGTGAGCTGCAGATCGATCATCCGGCGGTGAGCCGCGAGCACGCCCTGCTCGAGCGCCGCGGCGGCCGCTGGCTGCTGCTCGACCACGGCTCCACCAATGGACTCTGGTGGCGCGGCCGGCGCGTGCGCGAGCTGCTGCTGGCCGATGGCGATCGGGTGCGCTTCGGCCCCGCCGATCAACCCGATCTGCCGGAACTGCAGTTCCAGCAACCGGTGCTGGGCTGGGGGGAGCGCATCGGCCGCCTGGCGGCCCTGGCGCTGGCTCTGGTGGCGGGCCTGGGGGCGGGTAGCTTTGCCCTGGCCCTGCTGGTGGCGCCGATCCGCGGCTCCCTGGCCCCAGTGCGGGGGCCCCTCGCCCTCTACGACCGCAACGGCAAGCCCCTGGCCAGCGCCGAAGGTCAGCGCCACCGCGAGCTGGCGCAGCTCAACGACTACCCGACGGTGCTGCGCGAGGCGCTGCTGGCCAGTGAGGACAGCCGCTTCTGGTGGCATCCCGGCATCGATCCGATCGGCACCGCCCGGGCCCTGCTCACCAACCTCGCCGGCGGCCGCGTGCTCGAGGGAGGCAGCACCCTCACCCAGCAGCTCGCCCGCAGCCTCTACCCCGAACAGGTGGGCCAGGGTGAGACCCTGGGGCGCAAGTGGCGGGAGCTGCTGGTGTCGCTGCAGCTGGAAGCCCGTTTCAGCAAGCGCGATCTGCTGCTCAGCTATCTCAACCGCGTGTATCTGGGCTCCGGCTGGGGCTTTGAGGACGCCAGCCGGCATCTCTTCGGCAAGCCGGCCCGGCAGCTGCAGCTCGAAGAGGCGGCGCTGCTGGTGGGTCTGTTGCCCTCCCCCAATGGCTACGACCCCTGCATCGATCCCCAGGCCGCCCTCGACTCCCGCAACCGCGTGCTGGCGAAGATGGTCGACAGCGGCCGCATCGATGCCGAAACCGGTCGCCGCGCCCGCCGCCGGCCGGTGCAGGTGGCAGCGAGTGCCTGCCGCGAGAGCCGCCAGGGCCGCGGGGCACCCTTCTTCACCGATCAGGTGCGGCGCGATCTGGCCGCCCAGGTGGGAGCCGACGTGGCGGCGGAGGGCAATTTCCTGATCGACACCCACCTCGATCCCAACCTGCAGGCGGTGGTGGAACAGCAGCTGCGCCAAAGGCTGGCCAGCAGCAGCGGCCTGGGGGTGAGCGAGGGCGCTGTGGTGGTGCTCGATGCCCGCAGCGGCGGCATCCTGGCCCTGGCGGGCGGCCGCGACTATGGCCGCAGCCAGTTCAACCGGGCCACGATGGCCCTGCGCCAACCCGGCAGCACCTTCAAGCTCTTCCCCTATCTCGTGGCGCTGGAGCGCGGTGCCCGCGTCACCGATGCAGTGGCCTGCGGTCCGTTGCAATGGGCGGGCCAGAGTTTCGCCAGCGACTGCGGCGGCAGCCTCAGCCTGGCCAGCGCCTTCGCCCGCAGCAGCAACACCGCCGCCCTGCGGCTGGCCCGCCGAGCAGGCCTGGAGGCGGTGGTGCAGAAGGCCCGCGACCTTGGCATCCGCGCGCCGCTTTCGCCGGTGCCCGGTCTGGTGCTCGGCCAGAGCGAAGTGACCCTGCTGGAGCTCACCGCCGCCTACGCCGCGGTGGCCAATGGCGGCACCTGGCATGCTCCGAGCACGATTCGCCGGCTGGTGGATGGCGAAAGCTGCCGCCAGGACGACCGCAAGGGCTGCGCAGCGTCGTCGGCTGCGGCAGCCGGCCCCACCTCCGCCACCGCCCCGGGGCGGCGGGTGCTGACCCCGAGCACCGCCAACGCCATGCAGCTGCTGCTGCGGGCGGTGGTGCGCTCCGGCACCGGCCAGGCGGCTTACCTCGGCGGTCAGGAGGGCGGCAAGACCGGCACCACCAACGACAGCCGCGACCTGCTGTTCGTGGGCTACGAACCGAAACGTCAGTGGGTGATCGGCATCTGGCTCGGCAATGACGACAACAGCCCCACCCGGGCCAGCAGCGCCCTTGCGGCCGGCCTGTGGAGCGAGATCATCCGCGCCAGCGGTGGTTGAGATCAGGGGAGCCCGGCAGCGGTGAAGCAGCGCACACGCCTCTGGATCGCCCTGGGTCTGCTGCTGCTGGCGCTGCTGGTGCTGGGGCTGGTGCTGCAGGCCTTCAACCAGCTGATCTGGCAGCTCAGTGCGGTGCTGCCCTATGGCCTGGTGGGGCCGGTGGCGCTGCTGCTGGTGCTGGCTGCCGCCGCCCTGCTGGCTCAGCTGCTCTGGCCCCTGCTGGCCGCCTGGTGGCCCGGGCGCCGGCCCGGGGGAGGTGAGGCGGAGGGCAAGGTCAGCGCACCGCCACCGGCCAACCGCCGCGAGGCCGCCAGCCGGCAGCTGGAGGCGATCGACCAGACCCTGGAGCGGGTGCGGGACACGGTCGCCCGCGAGGCGCTGGCCCAGCAGCGGCAGCGGATGGAGGTGGAGCTGCAGCGGGGGGATCTGGTGGTGGTGCTGTTCGGCAGTGGTTCGGTGGGCAAAACCTCCTTGATCCGCGCGCTGCTGCAGGAGCTGGTGGGCGAGGTGGGTGCGGCGATGGGCTCCACCCGCGGCAGCCAGCGCTACCGCCTGCGCCTGCGGGGTCTGGAGCGCGGCATCTGGCTGGTGGATACCCCCGGCATCCTCGAGGCGGGCAGCGATGGCCGGGAGCGCGAGCTGCGGGCCCGCAGCCAGGCCGCCCAGGCCGATCTGCTGCTGTTGGTGGTGGATGGGGACCTGCGGGCGGCGGAGGCGGAGCTGTTCGAGGCCCTGGCGGGACTGGGCAAACGCCTGCTGCTGGTGCTCAACAAGTGCGATCTGCGTGGGGAGCGGGAGGAGCGCCAGCTGCTGGAGCTGCTCCAGCGCCGCTGGCAGGGACGCCTGGCCCCAGAGGACCTGATCCCCGTGAGCGCCGCTCCCCAGAGCGTGCCGATGCCGGGCGGGCGGCCGCTGCAACCGCCGCCGGAGGTGGAGGCGCTGGTGCGGCGCCTGGCGGCAGTGCTGCATGCCGATGGCGAAGAGCTGATCGCCGATAACCTGCTGCTGCAATGCCGGCAGCTGGGGGAGGCCAGCCGCAAGCTGCTGGCGGAGCAGCGCCGCAGCGATGCCGCGGCGATCGTGGACCGCTACAGCTGGATCGGTGCCGGCGTGTTGGCGGTCACACCGCTGCCCGGGATCGATCTGCTCGGGGCAGCGGCCGTCAATGCCCAGATGGTGATTGAGATCGGCCGGGTCTACGGGATCAGCATCAGCCGCAGCACAGCCCAGGAGCTGGCGGTGTCGGTGGGGCGGACACTGGCGGCGCTGGGGCTGGTGAAGGGAGGGGTCAGCCTGCTCTCGGCCGCGCTGAGCCTGTCGCTGCCGGCGCTGCTGCTCAGCCGGGCACTGCAGGCGGTGAGCGCCGCCTGGCTGACCCGGGTGGCGGGTGGCAGCTTCATCACCTATTTCGAGCGCGACCAGGACTGGGGCGATGGCGGCATCCAGGAGGTGGTGCAGCAGCAGTTCGCGCTCAACCGCCGCGAGGGGGAGCTGCAGCGCTTCCTGGCGATGGCGGTCAGGCGGGTGGTGGAGCCGCTGCGCCAGCGGGAGCGGCAGCTGCCGCCCCGGCCGCCGGGCCGGGAACCGCCGGAGCGCTGAGGCCGAGGGCCTCAGGCGGCGGCGGCTGCAGCGGTCCGCGGCTGTCGAGCACGAGGATCAGCCCGAGATAGAGCACCCCCACCAGCACCGAGATGGCGCCGGTGATGATCGCCACCCAGCGGCCACGCCGCTGTCCCGGGGGCAGAGCCGCTGAGCCAGCTGCAGGAGCCGATTCCGCACCTGCTGCGGAGGGATCGGGCGGTGAACCGGAATCCAGGGATGGGGCCATGGCGAGGCAATCAGCGGTGGGGAGGGAACAGGCTGTCCGCAGGGGCAGCGCCAGCCTCAGGGCTCATGCTGCAGCGGCCGGCCGCCGCCATCGAGGCTGGCCGCCACCACCGCCGCCAGTCGCTCCAGCTCCGCATCACCGGTGTGGGGATTGCCCAGCACCGCCTTGAGGTGATGGCGGCCCTGATACAGGGGCCGCGACAGCATCAGTTGTGCCTCCAGCAGCTGATGGCGCGTCTGCTGACTCCAGAGCTCCGCCTGACGGCGATCAGCGTTGGCGGGTGTGAAGGCCAGCAGATGCAGAGGGCCGCTGCGCAGCTCCAGTCCTGGCAGCGACTCCAGCAATGCGGCGAGCTGCCGGCGCCGGCTGATGGCGCCATCGAGCACGGCGGCGATGCCCTCGAGGCCGAGCTGCCGCAGACCCAGCCAGAGCTTGAGCACCTCCGCCGGGCGGCTGCCCTGCAGGCCGCTCTCACCGCCGTGCCCGCCGCCCCAGCTGGGTTCCATATAGGGCAGTCCGGTGGCGAAGGCCTCGCCCAGGGCCTCGGGGCGCGCCAGCAGCAGCAGCGAGGAGGTCTTGGTGATGCCGAGCAGCTTCTGCGGATTGACGGTGAGGGAATCGGCCCGGCCCAGCCCCGGCACCCGCCCGGCGTGGCCGGGCACCAAGCCGAACACCGCCCCGATGGCGCCATCGACATGCAGCCAGAGATCGCGGCGGGCGCAGCGATCGGCCAGGGCTTCGAGCGGATCGACGGCGCCGCGCACGGTGGTGCCGGCGGTGGCCACCACCGCCAGCACAGGCCGCCCGGCTGCCTGCAGCTGATCGAGCTCGTGATCGAGCGCCTGCAGATTGATCCGCCCGGCGGCATCCACCGGCAGGGAGCGCAGGGCATCGCCCGGCAGCCCCATCACCGCCAGGGCCTTGCCGATCGACACATGGGCATCGGCACTGGCCAGCACCACGGCCTCGCTGCAGCAGCCCAGGCCGCGGGCGCGCCGCGCCGTGACCAGCGCCATCAGGTTGGAGAGCGTGCCGCCGCTGGCCGGCACACCGCCGCTGCCGGCGGGCAGGCCCAGCTGTTCCGCCAGCCAGCCCATCAGGCTGCGCTCCAGGCGGCTGAGGCTGGGGGACAGCTCTTCGGCCAGCAGGTTGTTGTTGAGGCCGGCGGCGATCAGATCACCGACGATCGAGGCGCCGAGGGCCGGCGGATCGAGGTGGGCCAGGGCGCCGGGATGGCCCGGGTTGTAGGCCCCATCCATCACCAGCTCCAGGTCGGCCAGCAGCTGCGCAGGCCCCAGGCCAGCCCCCTCCGGCTCCACGGCAGGCATCAGGCTCAGCCCCGGCAGGGGCGGGCGCTCGCTGGCGCTGCCCAACCAGCGGCAGAGTTGCGCCGAGGCCTGCTCCAGCAGCTCCTGCAGCACGGCATCGTGCTGATCGGGGCTGGCAAAGGGCAGGGGCGGGATCGCCCGCGGGGCAGGTGGCGCGCTTGCCAACGGCGGTCGATCAGGCCCCGCCATTCTCACCTGCGGCCGTCACACCCCCTCTGGAGCCACGGACGACCAGCCGCCGCTGGGGTAGAAGAGGGCTTGAGCACCTGCATGGACCATTTGCCGATGCCCAGTGGCGGCCGGGATCGGCCCGGACCCGGCGGCGCCCCGGTGCTGCTGTGTGCGGCAGAGCAACAGGCCTGGATGCGGCGCCTGCTGCGATTGGCGGCGCGGGCCGGGGCGACCGGTGAGATCCCGGTGGCGGCGGCGGTGCTGGATCAGGGCGGGCGCTGCATCGGCTGGGGCACCAACCGACGCCATCTGCAGCAGGAACCCTTCGGCCATGCGGAGATGGCGGCGATGGCTCAGGCGGCCGCGGTGCTGCAGGACTGGCGCCTGAACAGCTGCACGCTGCTGGTGACCCTGGAGCCTTGCCCGATGTGCGCCGGCGCGGCGGTGCAGGCGCGGGTGGGGCAGGTGATCTACGGGGCCGGCGATCCCAAACGCGGTGCCCTGGGGGGCTGCCTGAACCTGGCCGAGCACCCCAGCGCCCACCACCACATGCGGGTCAGCGGCGGTCTGCTGGCCGCAGAGGCGAGTCAGCAGCTGGAGCGCTGGTTTCGCCGCCGCCGCGTGTCCATCAAAAAGGGCCAGCCTTGAACTGACCCTGTCTGTGAACCCTGAAGGGTGCGTCTCAGACGCCAGCGACAGCAGGCTGAGGAGCAGCCTTGGCGCGAAAGGCAGGCAGCTCGGTCTCGAACAGATTGAGCAGCTTGTCAACGTTCTCGGGGCGGCTGTTGTAGCCCATCAGGCCGATGCGCCAGATCTGACCGGCCAGGGCGCCGAGACCGCCGCCCACCTCGATGCCGTGCTTGTTGAGCAGGTGCAGGCAGAAGGCCTTGCCGTCCACGCCTTCAGGGATGCGCACCGTGGTGAGGGTGGGCAGGCGCAGCTCCTCGGGGGCGTGCAGCTGCAGACCCAGCGATTCAAGGCCAGCCCAGAGGCGCTCGGCGTTGGCGCGGTGACGCGCCCAGGCGTTCTCCAGACCTTCATCGGCCAGCAGGCGCAGGGCTTCGCGCATGCCGAAATTCATGTTCACCGGTGCCGTGTGGTGATACACGCGATCGCTGCCCCAGTACTGGTTGAGCAGGGACACATCGAGATACCAGTTGGGCACCTTGCCGCTGCGGGCAGCCAGTTTGGCTTCAGCCCGGGGACCCATGGTGAAGGGGCCGAGACCAGGGGGGCAGCTCAGGCCCTTCTGGCTGCAGCTGTAGGCCATGTCCACCTTCCAGTCGTCGAGGAAGAGGGGCACGGCACCCAGGGAGGTGACAGTATCGAGCAGCAGCAGGCAGTCGTACTTGCGGCAGAGGTCACCGATCCCGTCCATCGGCTGGCGAATGCCGGTGGAGGTTTCGGCATGCACCATCGCCAGGATCGCCGGGCGGTGATGGTCGAGGGCGGCTTCGATCTCCTCAAGGCTGAAGGCTTCGCCCCAGGGGCGCTCGATCGTGGCCACCTCAGCGCGGTAGCGGCCGGCCATGTCGGCCAGCCGCAGACCGAAGTAACCCTTGACGGCCACCAGCACCTTGTCGCCTGGCTCGATCGTGTTGGCCAGCGCCGCTTCCATGGCGGCGCTGCCGGTGCCGCTCATCGGGATCGTCAGGCGGTTATCGGTCTGCCAGGCGTAGCGCAGCAGCTCCTGCACCTCACCCATCAGCTCCACATAGAGCGGATCGAGGTGGCCTATCGGGGTGCGGGCCAGGGCCTGCAGCACCATCGGATGCGCGTTGGAGGGGCCAGGACCGAGCAGCAGGCGGTCGGGCGTGGCGATCGGCCCCAGCTGGCGGCGATGGGCGTCGTTGACGGAAGACAGCGCGGACAAGGGGCCTGGACCGGGGGCGGGAGGACGAGGGAATGAGCCTACGCAGCGATGTTGTCGCGGCGGGGCTGAAGCAAGGAAGAGGGCAGGGCGGCGCGAGCCGTCCCCGGCTCAGCGGGCGCGGACGTCGGAGGCGGCCAGACCGCGGCAGAGGTGGTCGAAGGGAACCCGCACTACCGCATCCAGGCGGGCAGCGTCGGCCACGGCGTCGTTGGCGAGGCGCTCACAGAGCACATCGGCGAGCAGAGCAATGCTGCGCACGGTGGGACCGGTGGGAACGCCGAGGCTCTTGTAGGTGTCGTCGAGGCCGTTCAACACCCGCTCGTTGAGGATGGTGAAGTCGCCCGCCATCAGCGCGTAGCTGGCGTAGCGCAGGAAATAGTCCATGTCCCGCAGGCAGGCCGAGAGCCGGCGGGTGGTGTAGGCGTTGCCGCCCGGCAGGATCAACTCGGGGTTGTCGAGCCAGAGCCGCTGGGCGGCCTCGCGCACGATCTCGGCCGCCTCGCGGTTGATCAGCTCCACGGCCGCCAGTCGCAGGGCGGATTCATCGAGGTAGCTGCTGATGCGATCGATGGCCTCGCGATCGAGGTACCGGCCCAGCTGGTCGTAGCGCCCGATCAGACCGGTGATGGCATCCCGCATGGTGGAAGGTGGATTGCTGTGGCCTGGCTCGGAAGGTAGCACTCACGATCGGCGAAACCCTTGGCAGGAGCGGGCTTCTGGCGGTTTTGACAGAAACGGTTACGCAACCAGCCCGAGGGCTGGCGCCAATTTTTGGTTACAGCTGATACATGGAGGCGCTCCAGCGCTCCGTACGGTCCCCGCCAAACCGCCCCCAGGGTGGCCTCATCTCCGACACCGTCATGGCCAAAACAGCCCAGGACGTCCTTCGTCAGATCCAGGACGAGGGCATTGAGCTGATCGATCTCAAGTTCGTCGATCTCCACGGCAAATGGCAGCACCTCACCGTCTGCCGCGACCTGATCGATGAGGCCGCCTTCAGCGAGGGTGTGGCTTTCGACGGCTCTTCGATCCGCGGCTGGAAGGCGATCAACGAGTCGGACATGGCGATGGTGCCCGACCCCAACACCGCCTGGATCGATCCCTTCTACAGCCACAAGACCCTCAGCCTGATCTGCTCGATCCAGGAGCCCCGCAGCGGCCAGCCCTACGCCCGCTGCCCCCGTGCCCTCGCTCAGAAGGCCCTCGACTACCTGGGCACCACGGGCATCGCCGACACCGCCTACTTCGGCCCCGAGCCTGAGTTCTTCGTCTTCGACGACGTTCGCTACAACTCCGGCAACGGCAGCAGCTTCTACAGCGTCGACTCGATCGAGGCTCCCTGGAACACCGCCCGCCTGGAGGAAGGCGGCAACCTGGCCTACAAGATTCAGCTGAAGGAGGGCTACTTCCCCGTCGCCCCCAACGACACCCTGCAGGACATGCGCAGCGAAATGCTGCTGACCATGGCCAGCCTGGGCGTGCCGATCGAGAAGCAGCACCACGAGGTGGCCACCGCCCAGCACGAGCTGGGCATGAAGTTCGCCGAACTGATCAGCGCGGCGGACAACGTGATGATCTACAAGTACGTGGTGCGCAACGTCGCCAAGAAGTACGGCAAGACGGCCACCTTCATGCCCAAGCCCGTGTTCGCCGACAACGGCAGCGGCATGCACGTGCACCAGAGCCTCTGGAAGGGTGGTCAGCCCCTGTTCTTCGGTGAGGGCACCTACGCCAACCTCTCCCAGACGGCGCGCTGGTACATCGGTGGCCTGCTCAAGCACGCCCCCAGCTTCCTGGCCTTCACCAACCCCACCACCAACAGCTACAAGCGTCTGGTGCCGGGCTTCGAGGCACCGGTGAACCTGGTGTACTCCCAGGGCAACCGCTCGGCTGCTGTGCGCATCCCCCTCACCGGCCCCAGCCCCAAGGCCAAGCGTCTGGAGTTCCGCTCCGGTGATGCCCTCTCCAACCCTTACCTGGGCTTCGCGGCGATGCTGATGGCCGGCATCGACGGCATCAAGAACCAGATCGACCCCGGTGACGGCACCGACGTCGACCTGTTCGAACTGAGCGCCGAGGAGCTGGCCAAGATCTCGACGGTGCCCGCCTCACTCAACGGCTCCCTAGAAGCCCTCGACGCCGACAAGGACTACCTGCTGGCTGGCGGCGTCTTCACCGAAGACTTCATCAACAACTGGATCTCGATGAAGTACGAGGAGGTGCAGCAGCTGCGCCAGCGGCCCCACCCCCACGAGTTCACCATGTACTACGACGCCTGATCGAGAAGGCCTCATAGCCGTCGGATCCTGAACAGACCCCAGACTCCGTCCGCACATGGCCCCCCAAACCGGGGGCCATTTTTTATGGGACGGGACCGCGCTTCCAGAGTGAGCTCATCCTCCAGCTCTCGGTGGCCGCCAGGGTGAAGACGCGCTCCGGGCGAATGGCGCAGCGATGCCGTCTCTGCATGGCTCTCGCCACACGGCCGCTCCGTGCACCTTCCAGCGTTCAGGGGAGGGCGCCTGCAGCAGCAGCTGCTGGCTGCGGCAACCAGGCGGCGCTGGCGACGGCGCGCTCCAGCGCCGCTGCAGCCGGCGCCGGCGCCAGATCGGCCAGACGGCTGGGACGGTTGGCGCTGAAGTGCAGATGGGGACCGGTGCTCCAGCGACCGGTATTGCCGCAGAGACCGATCACCTCACCGGCGCTGTAGCGCCCGGCCGGGGCGCCCTGAGCCAGATGGCTGTAGCGGGTCTCCAAGCCGTCATCCCCCTGGAGCACAAAGGTCCAGCCGTGGGTGGCGCTCCATTGGGTGCTGCCGCTGCCGCTGTGGGCCGCCACCACCGGTGCGCCGATGCTGCAGGCGATATCGAGGGCGGGATGACCGCTGTGCACCCCCTGGGTGATCACGCCGGCCAACGGCAACACCAGGGGCTCGCGAGCCCGCAGAGCAGGGGCGATGCCGTGATCAAGGGGCCCAGCGAGGGAGGCCAGCAGAAGCGGAAGCGGCAAGGCCCGACCACAAAGTGGAAGGGAATCTAAAGGATTGCGTCCCAGGTTGAGGATCAGGCGACGCAGGTAGCTGTCATCGGCGGCCTTGCGGCCACTTCCGGCGACAAGGACCTTGATGCAAATGGGAAAAGATCTGGGGCATCCACCCCCAAGCGGTAGCGGATGCGGCCATACCGGAAGAGTCGTTCCAGATCAAGACCCATGCGTCGACTTGTTCCTCTGGCATGTGTCGGCTTGCTGGGTGCCCTGGCCGCACCAGCAATGGCCATCCCGCAGTCGCCGGACTTCCAGCTGCCCGGGGAGCCGATGTTCGGCCCCAGCAATCCTGAGCAGCTCCGCCTGACAGCCCGCGCCGTCAGCGGCGGTGCCGTGCGCTCCAACACCCTGCTGCCCCTGGGCGGTAGCGAGATCATCGACAACCCTGTGCCCGGCGACCTCAAGGGGTTGTCCGGCTGGAACAAGCAGGAGTTGCAGGCTCAGCTGCAGAAGGAGTATCCGGTGGATGTGGCGGCCGTGGCCCGCTACCTCTACTCGCCGGAGGGGGTGGCCTTCCTCAGTGACGGCATCGGCGAGGGCAGCTACGTGCCCTACAGCAGCCAGGCCAACGGCGTACAGGCCGTGCGCGCGGCGATCATCGCCGACGCTGCCGATGGCAGCCTGTCGGGCTACGGGATGATGGCCAAGCTGCCGACGGACCAGCGGCTGCAGGGACCGATGCAGAACTGCGTCGCCAGCCTCCAGGGCGAGCAGGCCACCTCGCTGCTGAGCTGGTATGCGAGCACGCCCGCCTGCGTGCACCAGCGCACCCTGCAGGCTGAGGCCAGCACCGTTCGCACCCAGACCTCAGCGCCGGCCGGAGCGGTGCGCGGTCTGTGGTGATTTCGGCGGAGATTCGCTAGGACTGGAGCGGAAAGAACCAGAACACAGCCAAGCCCCGACCATCGGCCGGGGCTTTTTTCTGGCTCTTCGGGTCGATGCGGAGGTGCTGCGCTATTCAGCGGTGGCGCATCTGGGCGATGGCGCTGTCATGCAGCGCCTTTTCGTGGGCGTGGCGCACCGCCCAGGCCTGCAGTTGATGGACGGCATCCCCGCCGGGGTTGGCATCGTGATGGCGGGTGATCTGGGCCAGCTCGGCGCCATGGAGACGACGGGCCCGCTGGTGATCCTCGGCCCAGGTGAGGAATTCCCGGGCGGGGCCGGCCTGGCGGGCAGCGTTGGCCGGAAGGCGAACCACGGTGGTGGTCGCCGCCCCAGGGCTGCAGGGATCAACGGGCTGGAGCTCGCCCATCAGGCCCGGAACGTGGAGGGCTGCAGTCATCGGGATCTCCTGTCTCTATGGGATCAGTCTGAGCGCTGACGTGGTAGCCGTTGATACCAAATTCCGAATCGACACGGGTCTTCACATCGGCGGATCCGCTCGGCGATCGGGGCGGGAGCGTCCAGCGACCACGGCGGTCCGGCTGATCCGCTGGAATGGGTCGACCCTCCGGCGACGCCATGCCCGATCAGCTCACCAAGCTGGCCTATCGCACCCTGCAACAGGGCAAGGCCCTCTTCGGCCTCACCCACAAGGAGGTCAGCACCCGGCTGATGGAGCTGCTGGAGCCCAAGAGCACTCCCAAGACGGTGCCGGTTCCCCCCGAGCTGATGCAGCGGCTGCGCCAGGAGATGGACCAGCTGCAGGAGCGCGACTGGCAGGAAGCGGAACAGGGCCTGTATCCGCCGTCGGTGCTGTTTGATGCGCCCTGGCTGGACTGGGCCAGCCGCTACCCCCTGGTGTGGCTGGACATGCCGCGGACCTGGAGCCGCCGCAGCCGCCGCGATGTGCGCGACCTGCCGGAGACGGTCGATCCGGCCGCCTACCCCGATTACTACCTGCAAAACTTCCATCACCAGAGCGACGGCTATCTCAGCGATGCCTCGGCTGCGCTCTACGACCTGCAGGTGGAGATTCTGTTCAACGGCACCGCCGATCCAATGCGTCGCCGGGTGCTGGCTCCGCTGCTCGAGGGTCTGAAAGTGTTCGCCGAGCGACCGCCCTCCCAGCTGCGGATCCTGGATGTGGCCACCGGCACTGGCCGCACCCTGCGCCAGCTGCGCGGCGCGCTGCCTGAAGCCCAGCTGCTGGGCCAGGACCTCTCGGCGGCCTACCTGCGCCAGGCCAACCGCTGGCTGGCGGAGCTGCCCGGTGAGCTGCCCCAGCTGCTCCAGGGCAATGCCGAGGAGCTCCCCTACAACGACGGCAGCCTGCAGGGCGTGACCTGCGTGTTCCTGCTGCACGAACTGCCGGCCGAAGCGCGCCAGGCGGTTCTCAACCAATGTTTCCGGGTGCTGGAACCCGGTGGTGTGCTGGTGCTGGCGGATTCGATCCAGTTGGCCGATTCCCCCCAGTTCTCGGCGGTGATGGAGAACTTCCGCCGTGTGTTCCACGAGCCCTACTACCGGGACTACATCAGCGACGACATCGACGGCCGGCTGCGCAGCGCCGGCTTCGTGGTGCGCAGCGCCGAAACCCACTTCATGACGCGGGTGTGGTGCGCGCAGAAACCGCTCAACGGCTGAGCCTCCCAAGGCCCTCAGCCCTCAGGGCCGCAGCAGCCAGGCCAGCAGCAGGCCGCCGCTGCCCCAGCGCAACCCGCGCCAGAACAGCTCAGCACCCCGCTCCGGGGTGCGCAGTTCGGCCGGCATCGGATCGAGCAGCCGCTGGGCCAGGGCCAGGCGCTGGCGCTGGCGGCGCAGGCCGACACCGCTGCTGCGCTCCGCCAGGGAGGCCAGGGTGAACACCGCATCCAGTTGATGCAGCAGGCGCACCGGCTGCAGGGGCCGCCTCCCGGCCGGCTGGGAGGAACGCAGGGGCGGACGCGGCATGTGGCGAGGACCCGATGGGTGGTGCTTCAGGCCAGGATGGGCCGCAGATGGTGACCGCGTCCAGTGACGCTGCCTGCGATGTCTGTTGAGCGTGCTGCGGCCATGGATACAGCGGTGGATTCAGCTGCCGATTCAGCGGTCGATCGAGCGGTCCATCCAATCGGCTGGCCGGAGGCGGCGCGGCCCCTGGCGGAGCAGCTGCAGCGCCAGCTGGCGATCGAAGCCCGGGACTGGCACCGCCTCAAGCACCAGCGCCCGCGCCGGGCGGCAGAGCAGCTGGCGGCGGCGCTGGTGCACCTGCTCAGCGCCGACAACCCCCAGCAGCGTCAGCCCACCGCGGCCCGTGAGCAGGCGATCGCCCTCACCGAACACGCCCTGGCCTGGCTGAAGGCCGAGCTCAATGATCCGGGCTGTCCCAGCCACGGTCGCTGAACCATCCCTGCAGGGAGCGGCTCAGGGGCTGGTGTCGCTCCGGCGCCTCGCGCTTGACGGCCAACTGCAGCCTGTTGCCGCGGGGGCTCCAGCGCACGTCATCAAAGCAGTGGTGAATCAGGAACAGCCCGCGGCCGGCCTCTGCCTCCAGATTGCGCGGCAGCTGCGACACGCGCGCCTCCAGCGGCACCCCCGGGCCCTCATCCTGTACCTGCCAGATCAGCCAGCGAGGCGTCTCGATGCGGCGGATGCGCAGGCACTTGGCCGGATCGCCGCCGTTGCCATGGCGCACGGCATTCACCAGCGCCTCCTGCAATCCGAGCTGCAGCCGCGCCTGCTGCTGCAGACAGGCCACCGGTTCCAGCAGCAGATCCAGCAGGGGGCTGAGCTGCAGCGTCGAGGGGGTGATGAAATCCGACCAGCGCACGCTCATCCCCGGGGAACCGCCGACGGCCGTTTCGACCCTAGGCCGTGGTGGGCGCTGCAGCATCGATCCGCTGCTTCAAGGCCGGATGCTGCAGCAGGGCATCCATCAGCCGCACGCCGCGCAGCTGGTTGACCAGAGGCATGTGGCCTTCCGGCGCCTCGATCGTCCACTGGAACGACCCGGGATAGCGCGTCCACTGGGAGCCGTTCTTCCAGCCGAGGCGCGGCCAGAGCTGATCCCAGCGGCCATTGCAGGCGCGCAGCAGCCGGCCCTGCACCGAGAAGCCGAAACGACCGCGCGAGAAGCAGACCCACAGCCGATCGAGGCTGTCGAGGTCGGCCGAGGCCATCGGCGGCACCTCGGAGTAATAGACGTAGCCACGCTTGACGGCATCAGCGCCCGCCAGCTGGCGCAGGATGGCGCTGGTGAGCCGGTCAGCCTGCTCGTAGTTCTGCAGCACCAGCTCGCGCTGCAAGTCGCTGTAGTCGATGCCGCAGGCGCTGGCGGTGGCCAGCCAGCCATCGGGGTAGGCCTGGAAGAAGGCCTCCTGCTCGGCCGCTCCACCGGCCACCAGCAACTGGATCAGAAAACCAGCGGCCCAGTCATCGCCGGTGGCATCCAGGCCGCTGATCGCATCGCGCAGCAGCGGACGCAGCTCCTCGGTGCGTTTCTCCAGCTGCGGCAGCAGCGAACGGCGCTGCCGGGCCGTGGCCTGCTGGAACCGTTCCAGCAGCGCCTCGGGAGTGGCAGTGGCGGTGACCGGTGGGCCGGAGAGCATGAAGACCGAGCCTGTCGTGGCCAGCGTGGGCCCCACTATGTCAGGCGAATGCGCGGCGGCGGGCTGGCGCGCCGCATCCCCAGAGCTGAAAACGACCCTTAGGATCGGTTTTTCGGCGAAGTCATGGGCGCAGCCATTCAGTTCTTCCGCGGAGTGGACGAACCGGTCGTGCCCGACATCCGCCTCACCCGCTCCCGCGATGGCCGCACCGGTCAGGCGCTGTTCGTGTTCGAGGAGCCCGATGCCCTGGCTCCCGAAACCATGGGCGACATCGCCGGCATGTTCATGGTTGACGAAGAGGGCGAGATGGTCACCCGCGAGGTGAAGGCCCGCTTCGTCAACGGCAAAGCCAGCGCTCTGGAAGCCACCTATACCTGGAAGAGCCAGGCGGATTTCGAGCGCTTCATGCGCTTTGCGCAGCGTTACGCCGACAGCCACGATCTCGGTTTCTCCGGCAGTCAGGGTGAGGATCAGGCGGTCGGCGACGAGGCTTGATCGCGTGACCTTCGGGCAGGGGCTGGGGCTGCTGGCACTGGTGGCCTCCCTGGTGCTGCTCTGGCAGCTGCGGGAAGCCCTGATCCTGCTCTTTGGGGCCATCGTGCTGGCGATGGCCCTTTGCACCCTGGTGGGCTGGTTGCAGCAGCGGTTGGGCTGCTCCCGCCGCCTGGCCCTGCCCCTGGCGCTGCTGACGGTGGTGCTGACGCTGGTGGTGATCGGCACCGCCGTGATCCCGCCGTTCGTGGAGCAGTTCAACGAGCTGGTGCTCAAGCTGCCCCAGGCCGCTGCCACCCTGCTCGATCTGGTGCAGGGCTGGATGCGCCAGGCCAGCCAGATGCTCTACGGCAGCCAGGCCAGCAACTTCGCCTGGCTCCGTGATGGCCTGATCCGCGGCTCGGAACCGCCCAACCTCAGCGGCGGCGCCCTGCGGCTGCTGGGGCTGGCCAGCGGTCTGGGCACCGGCCTGCTGCAGCTGCTGTTCGTGGTGGCGGTGGCGCTGATGGTGGCGGTACAGCCCCAGCACTACCGCGAGGTGGCGGTGCTGCTGGTGCCCTCCTTCTACCGGCGCCGCTGCCGCCAGGTGCTGGTGCGCTGCGGTGAGGCCCTCAGCGCCTGGATGGTGGGGGTGCTGATCAGCTCCGTCTGCGTCGGCACCCTGGCGGCGATCGGACTGTCGCTGCTCGGCGTCAAGCTGGTGGCCGCCAATGCGGTGCTCGCCGGGCTGCTGAACGTGATCCCCAACGTGGGACCCACCCTGAGCACGATCTTCCCGATGTCGGTGGCGCTGCTCGAGTCGCCCTGGAAGTCGCTGGCGGTGCTGCTGCTCTACGTGGCGGTGCAGAACCTGGAGAGCTATGTGATCACCCCATCGGTGATGCACCACCAGCTGAAGCTGCTGCCGGGGCTCACCCTCTGCGCCCAGTTGCTGTTCACGCTGGTGTTCGGGCCTCTGGGGCTGTTGCTGGCCCTGCCGCTGGCGGTCTGTCTGCAGGTGATCGTGCGCGATGTGGTGATCCACGACATCCTGGATCGGTGGAAACTGCGGCGTAGCGAGACGTGAGCCCCCCTCCAGCCCCGGTCGGCGGCGGTGTCACCGGTCGGGCTCTGCTCGGAGCCCTGGCCCTGGTGGTGCTGGGCCTGCTGGCCTGGGAACTGCGCTGGGTGCTGCTGGTGCTGTTCGGCTCGGTGGTGCTGGCCGTGGCGCTCGACGTCCCCACCAGTCTGCTGATGCGCTGGGGCAGGCTGCGGCGCCCCCTGGCCCTGATCGTGGTGGTGCTGCTGCTGGGCGTGCTGGGGATGGCGCTGGCCCAGCAGCTGCTGCCGGAACTGGCGGAGCAGGTGAGTCAGCTGGGGCAGCTGATTCCCGATGTGGCCCAGCGCCTGGCCGTGCTGGCGGGGCGCATCAGCTGGCTGCCCGATCTCAATGCCAGCCTGGCTCAGCTGGGCAGCTGGGAGCGGCTGGAGCCGTTGGGCGGCCAGCTGCTGGGGCTGGCGGGCGGCGCCGCCAACAGCACCGTGCAGCTGCTGCTGATGGGATTGCTGGCGATTCTGCTGGTGCTCGATCCGGCCAGCCATCGCCGCATCGTGGTGGCGCTCACCCCCAGCTTCTGGCGCAGCCGGATGGTGACGCTGCTCGATGACTGCCGCGATGCCCTGGGGGGCTGGCTGGCGGGGATGACCCTCTCCGCCACCACCGTCTTTCTGCTCACCTGGGGCGGCCTGAGCCTGCTGGGAATCCCCCTGGCCCTGCTCAGCGCTCTGGTGTGCGGGCTGCTCACCTTCGTGCCCACGATCGGCCCCACGGCGGCCACGCTGCTGCCATTGGCCCTGGCCCTGCTGCGCTCGCCGGCGGCGGTGGCCCAGGTGCTGGTGCTGCGGCTGGTGCTGCAGAACGGTGAGGCCTTCGTGCTCACCCCCTTGCTGCTCCGTCGCACCGTCAACCTGCTGCCCACGGTGGCGCTGATGGCTCAGCTGAGCCTCGGGGCGCTGCTCGGGCTGCCCGGCCTGCTGCTGGCCCTGCCGCTGGTGGTGGTGCTGCAGGTGATCTGCGAGCAGGTGGTGGTGCGCGACGTGATGGACCGCTGGGTTTGATGCAGCGGCGTTTGATGGGGCTGAATTTGATGCGGCAGGGTCTGCTTCAGCCTCGGCGATAGCGGCGCCAGAGGCTGGGCTGCAGGATCAACACCAGCACTGCCAACGGATGGGCGCGCAAGGCGAACGCCAATCCGGAGAGCGTGAAGTGATCGGCCAGCAGCTGCAGCTCCTGGCGCAGATCCCAGAGAGCCAGCAAAGCCAGCAGAGGCGGCAGCAGCGCGGTGAGCGGCCGGCGGCGGGAGGCGTGGCTCAACGGCGCGCCAGCACCGGCAGCAGCGTGGGCGCCACGGCGATGCTCGACCAGGCCCCCACCAGGATGCCGATGCTGAGCGCCACGGCGAACCAGAACAGGGTGCTGCCACCGAAGAGCACCAGCGCCAGCAGCGGCAGCAAGGTAGTGAGGGTGGTGTAGATCGAGCGGGTGAGGGTGGCGGAGACGGCGGCATCGGCCTGCTCGGCCAGCGGCACGCCCTGCAGCTGGCTGCGCTTCTCGCGGATGCGATCGAAGACCACCACGGTGTCATTCACCGAGTAGCCGGCGATCGTGAGCAGGGCCACGGCGAACAGACTGTTGACCTCCACCCCGGCGAGCAGCCCCAGCCAGGCAAAGACACCGCAGGTGATCAGCACGTCGTGGCCGAGGCAGAGCAGGGCCAGCAGGGCATAGAGGCGGTCGTAGCGAACGCTGATGTACAGCGAGATGCCGATGAAGCTCACCAGCAGCGAGATCAGGCTGGAGCGCAGCAGCTGGCCGCCGAGGCTGGGCCCGATCGTGTCCACGGAGAGGCCGCCCGCCACGGTGGCTCCGGTGACGGGCTGCAGCTGATCCACCAGTGCCTGACCCTGGGCCGCCGAGAGAGCCGGCAGCCGCAGCACTACCAGCCGTCCCTGATCGAGCAGCTGGGCGGACACCCCCTTGAGGTCCGGGGTGGAACCGCCACCATCCACCGGCAACTTGACGCCGGTCACGGCCTTCTGCAGCCGGACGACGGTGAGCTCGGCGCAGGCGCTGCCCGCACACTGGCGCTCCAGCTGGATCTGGGTGCCACCGGTGAAATCGAGGCCGGGCCGCAGCGGTGCACCGATGCCGGGAGAGAACCAGCTCAGGGCCAGCCCCAGCAGACTGAGCAGCACGGCGGCCGCAGACACGGCCCAGAGGCGGCGGCGCTGCTGATTGACCCGCAGGGACAGAACGGAGGCGAGGGACACCATCGATCGCAATCAGCAGGAGGCGGGGAGATCCGAGCGCGGCACGAACAACGTCGGCCGGCGCAGGGCGGGATAGCTCATCAGCAGCCGCAGCAGTGTGCGGGTGCAGGTGAGGGCGCTGAACAGGCTCAACAGCACACCGATGCCGAGGGTCACCGCAAACCCCTTGACGAAGCCGGTGCCCAGGGCAAAGAGGGCGGCGCAGCTGATCAGGGTGGTGATCTGGCCGTCGAGGATCGAGGAGAGAGCCAGGGAGAAGCCGGTATCGATCGAACGGATCAGGGTGTTGCCCTCGCGCAGTTCATCCTTGATGCGCTCGAAGATCAGCACGTTGGCATCCACCGCCATGCCCAGCGAGAGGATGAAACCGGCGATGCCAGGCAGCGTGAGCGTCACCGGGATCAGGGCATAGATCGCCAGGTTGAACAGGCCGTAGAGGGCAAGGGCCACCACGGCCACCACACCGGCCAGCCGATAGGTGAGCACCATGAACACAGCCACCAGGGCCAGGCCGCTGAGGGCCGCCACCAGGCTGGTGCGGATGTTTTCCGCCCCCAGGGATGGACCGACGGTGCGCACCTCCAGCACCTCCACCGGCAGCGGCAGGGAGCCGCCGCGCAGTTGCACCTCCAGCTCGCGGGCCTCTTCGGCGGAGAAGTTGCCGGTGATGCTGGCGGCACCGCCAGTGATGCCGGCGGCCTGGAATTCAGGCCCCACGCTGGCTTCGCTGATCGAGCGGCCATCGAGCACGATGCCGAGGAGTCGGCCGCTGCCGGCGATCGACTGGGTCAATCGGGCGAAGGCCTCGCCGCCCTCACGGCTGAAGGAGAGCGTCACCTCCCAGCCGCTGCCGCTCTGCTGCTGCTGCCGGCCGGCGGTGGTGAGGTCCTTGCCGGTGAGAGCCGCCGGCTCGTAGAGGGCCACGATGCGCTGGTTGGCGGCATCGAGCAGCAGGCGCAATTGCTCGGCCTCATCGGCGCCGGCGGGCACAGTCACGCCCACCTGCTGCAGGGCCTGGGCCAGCTGGTCGCCCTGGAGCCCCGACGGCGGAGCAGCCTGGTCGTCGGGGTTGCGGCGCTCCAGGCGGCTGAGCACCGCCTGGGCCTGGCGCTTGAGCTGCAGCAAGCCGCGCATCTGCTCCTCGGTGCCGGGCTTCTGGGCGCGGAATTCGAGCAGGGCCGTCGAGCCGAGCACCCGGGCAGCGCGGCTGGGGTCCTGCTCGCCGGGGAGCTGCAGCACCAGCTGGTTGTCGCCCACGGTCTGCAGGGTGGATTCCGCCACACCCAGACCATTGATGCGGCGGTCGAGCACCTCCTTCACCGCCTCCAGCTGCTCGCGCTCCACCTTGGTGATGGCACCGGCGGGCTGCACCTCCAGGGTGAGCTGGCTGCCGCCGCGCAGGTCAAGGCCGAGCTGCAGCGGGAACTGAACCAGCAGGGCACCGGCGGCGATCGCCAGGGCCAGGATCAGGGCGAACCACCCCTGTTGACGCGCCATCGGGCTGCTGCTCGTGAGGGGGAATCAGATGGTGCCGGCCTTGAGGGCCTTGGCGGCCTCCACGATCTGGTGGGGCTGAATGATTGTGAGGTTCTCCAGGGTCCCGTTGTACGGGGTGGGAATGTCCTGGGAGGAGAGGCGCACCGGGCGGGCATCGAGCTCGTCGAAGCACTGCTCGGTGATCAGGGCCATCAGCTCGGCGCCGATGCCGCCGGTTTTCATGCACTCCTCCACGATCAGCACCTTGTGGGTCTTGCGGATCGAGCGGGAGATCGTCTCCATGTCGAAGGGCTTGAGGCTGATCAGATCGATCAGCTCCACGCTCACCCCCTCCTGCTCCAGCTGCTGCACCGCCTTGAGGCAGTGATGGCGCATGCGCGAGTAGGTGAGGATCGTCACATCGCTGCCCTCCTGCACCACTTCAGCTTGGTCGAGGGCGCAGATGTAATCACCCTCGGGAATGTCCTCACTGAGGTTGTAAAGCAGCACGTGCTCGAAGAAGAGCACAGGATTGTTGTCGCGGATGGCGGCCTTCATCAGGCCCTTGGCATTGGTGGGGGTGCTCACCGCCACGATCTTGATGCCGGGCACCGCATGGAAGTAGGCCTCGAGGCGCTGGCTGTGCTCCGCGCCGAGCTGACGGCCCACGCCACCCGGGCCGCGCACCACCGCCGGGATGGTGTAGTTGCCGCCGCTGGTGTAACGCAGCATCCCCATGTTGTTGGAGATTTGGTTGAAGGCGAGCAGCAGGAAGCCCATGTTCATGCCTTCCACGATCGGCCGCAGGCCGGTCATCGCCGCACCCACTGCCATGCCGGTGAAGGCGTTCTCGGCGATGGGGGTGTCCAGCACCCGCAGTTCGCCGTACTTGTCGTAGAGGTCCTTGGTGACCTTGTAGGAACCGCCGTACTGGCCGACGTCCTCACCCATCACGCAGACGTGGGGGTCGCGGGCCATCTCCTCGTCGATGGCTTCGCGCAGGGCGTTGAACAGGAGCGTTTCGGCCACGCGTTGGCTAGCACCGTGTGGCGGCCAACCTATCTCAGTCGGCTCTCGGGCGATGCTCCGGCAGCTGAACGTGGTGGGCGGGGCCTCAGCCGCCGGCGGCAAAGGTGCTCAGCAGCAGCACCGAGAGCAGCATCCCCGGCAGCAGCAGGGTGACGAGCAGACCCAGGTCATGAGGTGTCATCGCCGCAGGTTAGGTCGATCGGCAGGCCGCAGCGGCTGTGATCAGCAGAGCCAGACCCGGCGCCAGCGCTCAGCCCAGAACCCCGAGCAATCAGCCGTCCGCGCTGGAGGAGCCGGAGGCTGGGCCCCCTGCCGATGGCTCCGCGCCCGGCAGCAGGCTGCGCACAAACACCAGCGCCAGCCCCAGGGCGATGAAGCCGAAGCTGAAGGTGGCGAGGAAGGCCATGCCCACGATCAGGGTCTTGAGGGCAGTGGCGATCGACTGGGCGATGGCCGAGCTGTAGCTGGGCGGATGCAGGGCGTAGTAGTAGGCCAGCCGGCGGCTCAGGCCCAGGCACAGCCAGCTGAGCAGGCCGGCTGTGAGCGCACCGGAGAGAAAGCTGAGCGGACCCTTGCGGCGCGGTGCCGCGGTGTCGCTGCTGGCGGAGGGCTTGGAGTCGGTCACGCCTCCAGCATGGCGCCCCCGGGCCGCAGACCACAGGCCCAGCTGTGGAATCCGGCGGCCTCCAGGGCCCCCGCCAGCTCCACCTGGGCGGCAAAGGCCTGATCGAGGTCGCCGAAGAGGGCAAAAAGGCTCGGGCCCGAACCGCTCATCGCCACAGCCAGCGGCGTGCTCAGGCGCTGCAGCAGGGCCAGGCCCTCGCGCACGCTGGCCACCTCCGGCTCCACCACCGTCTGCAGGTCGTTGCGCAGCACTGGCAGGCTGCCGCCACCGGCCAGGGCCGCCAGCAGGGGGCTCTGGCGCAGGGCCTGGCGCCGCTCCTCAAAGGCCTCCTCTCCGCTGAGGTAGGTGTCACCGCGCAGCGCGCGGCAGCGGCCGTAGGCCCAGGGCGTGCTGACGCTGGCCTCGGGGTGCTTGATCAACAGCACCGCCAGCCCGGATCCATCGGCCGCCGCCGCGGCGCCGGAGGCCACCGGCTCCAGCACCTCCCCACGGCCGAAGCAGAGCTGGGTGCCGCCGTCGAGGCAGAAGGGCATGTCGGAGCCGAGCTGCGCTGCCATCACCGCCAGGGTGGCGCGATCAAAACCCAGCCCCCAGAGGCTGTTCAGACCCACCAGGGCGGCGGCCCCGTTGCTTGAGCCGCCGGCCAGACCAGCGCCGATGGGGATGCGTTTCTGCAGGTGGATGCTCGCTCCCAGCTCCGGCAGGCCGGCCCGGGCCTTGAGCAGCTCGGCCGCGCGCACGATCAGGTTGCTGCCGTCCACCGGCAGCGCCGGATTGCTGCACTGCAGCTGGATGCGCCCATCGGCGGTGGGGCGGAACTGCAGGGCATCGAGCAGATCGATCGTCTGCATCACCATCGCCAGCTCATGGAAGCCGTCGGGCCGCAGACCCAGCACCTCCAGGTGCAGGTTGATCTTGGCGGGTGCCCAGACGGTGAGATCAGCCATCGTTGGCCGGCGACTCGGAGATGCAGCGATTCAAACCCGCCGCCAGGGCCACCCAGGCGGCCGGCGCCAGGTCCTGGGGACGCTGCTGCAGGTCGATGCCGGCTGCTGCCGCCAGCTCCAGCAGCTGCTCCGGCGGCACCAGGCCAGCGAGGGTGTTGCGCAGCATCTTCCGCCGGGAGGCGAAGCAGCGGCGCAGCAGCTGCTCCACCCGCCGGGCGATCTCCGGCGCCAGCCGCTGCTCCACCGGCAGCGGATCGATGGCGATCACCTCCGATTGCACCTTCGGCGGCGGCTGGAAGCAGCGCGGCGGCACCGGGCAGACGCTGCGGCAGCGGCCCAGCAGCTGCATGCGCACGCTCAGGGCGGAGTAGGCGCTGCTGCCTGGCATGCAGCGGATGCGCTCCCCCACCTCCTGCTGCACCAGCAGCACCAGGCGGCGGTAGGGCGGCGTGACCGGGCGATCGAGGCGGCCCACCAGGCGCTCCAGCAGCGGGCCGGTGATGTTGTACGGGATGTTGGCCACCACGGTGTCCGCCGCCGGCAGCGGCACCTCCAGGGCATCGCCCGGCACCAGCTCAAAGCGGGGATCACCGGCGAACTGCTGCCGCAGCCCAGCGAGCAGATCGCGATCGAGTTCCACCGCCGCCAGGGAAGCCAGCGGCCCGTTCAGCAGCCGGCCGGTGAGGGCGCCACGGCCGGGCCCGATCTCCAGCACGCGATGGCCACTCTCCAGCTCGGCCGCCGCCACGATCCGATCGAGCACGCCCTGGTCCACCAGCCAGTGCTGACCGAAGCGCTTGCGGGCCCGATGGGCGGCGAAGGACATGGGGTTGGCGCCGGATGCGTCCAGATTGCCTGCCGCCCGCACCAGCGCAGCCGCGGCGGCGATTCAGCGCTACAGCGGGGGAGCCTCGGCCGCAGCCACGATGCCTGCACCGCCAGCCCCATGGCCATCCGTCAGCGGAGCCCACGTGCGTCGATGTGATGGCAGCGCCCGGCGGCCCGGATCCGCCCCGGCAGCGCTGCTGCTCAGCCTGGGAGCCCTGCTGCTGGCCGGCCCGGCCCGCGCCGGCAGCGCCACCAGCGAATCGATCTGGGACCGCCGCCACGCCCTGCAGGAAGCGCTGCAGCAGGTGCCGCCGGGAGCCAGCGTCACCGATCAGCGCTGCCAGGAGCTGGAGGTGGGACTCGACAACCTCCGCTACCGCTGCACGGTGGAATGGCAGGACCCCACCGGCACGCCGCCGCCCTAAGCGTTCCAGGCCCATGCTGTTCGTTCAACAGGGGGGCCGGATCCAGCGCACCGGGCCGCGCCGCGGTGGCAGCGGCACCAGCGCATAGACCAGCTGCACCGGCCAGCTGGCCCGCTGGGGATGCTCCAGCAACCAGCAGGACCAGGCCCGCTCCAGGCGCTGCCGTTTGCCGCGGCTGAGGGCCGCCACCCCCCAGCCATCAACGCCGCTGCGGCGCCCCTTGACCTCCACCAGCAGCAAGCGGCCGGGCTTCTGCAGCACCAGATCCAGCTCCCCCCAGCGGCAGCGCCAGTTGCGGGCCAGCAGCCGCCAGCCCCGCTGCCGCAGCAGCCGCAGGGCCCGCTGCTCGGCCCAGCCACCCGCCAGCCGCGGATGACGCCGCACCGGCGACGGCGACGGCAGCCGCTGCAGCATGAAGCGCGGATCGACTGTTCCTAGGGTTGCCGCAACCTCTGCAGCGGAGCACGGAATCCATGGCGCCATCGCACCGACCAGCGGCAGCTCCGGCCGCGCGACTGCTGGGCCTGCTCCTGCCCCTGGCGCTGCTGGCGGGCAGCTGGTTCGGCTGGCCGCCGGCACCGGCTCTGGCGGCGGTGGACGTGGCCAAGCAGGTGTTGATCGGCGCCGACTACGCCGGCCAGGACCTACGCGGCGCCACCTTCAACCTCACCAACCTGCGCGACGCCAACCTCTCCGGCGCCGATCTGCAAGGGGCCAGCCTGTTCGGCGCCAAGCTGCAGGATGCCGACCTCAGCAACACCAACCTGCGCGAGGCCACCCTCGATTCGGCGGTGTTCAACGGCACCAACCTCAGCAACGCCGTGCTGGAGGACGCCTTTGCCTTCAACACCCGCTTTGAGGGGGTGACGATCACCGGGGCCGACTTCACCAACGTGCCCCTGCGCGGCGATGCCCTCAAGGCTCTCTGCGCCGTGGCCGAGGGCACCAACCCGGTGACCGGCCGCTCCACCCGCGACAGCCTCGGCTGCAGTTGAGATGAGTTTTGATCCCCGCAGCCTCGAGCGCCTGCGCGAGCTGGGCCGGAGCCTGCCCAAACCCCTGCCCGCCCCGGAGGCCCGGCCGGCACCAGCGCCGGAGCGGCCCCGCCATCGGGTGGAGACGGAAACCGATCCGGAGACACTGTTCCGCGAGCTGATGCAGGCCAGCAGCGATGGCACGGTGCCGCCGCACCTGATGGATCGGCTGCGCCGGCTGGAGAGCGAGCGCCAGAGCCGTCGCCAGGCCATCAGCCGGCAACCGATCGCCACCCCTGATCGCGCGGCTGAGGCCGGGGGGCGTGGCGGCACAGCAGCAGCCAAGGGCAAGTCGGGCGCACAGGGTGGCGGCCGGGCCAGCGGCAAGGGAGCCGCTGCCGCCGGCAACCTGGGCCGCCGCGATCCGCGCCTGGCCGATGCCCATGGCGATCTCTACACCGCCTTCCAGCAGCTGCTGTTGGAGGGTGAGGGCGAGGAGGCCGAGTGAAGGGCGCCCAGGGCGGTCCGTAGGCTGCAGGCAGCGTATTCGCTCGTTTCGCTGCCACCCATGACCATCCGCATCGGCATCAACGGCTTCGGCCGCATCGGTCGCCTCGCCTTCCGCCGCGCCTGCAGCATGGCCGACGTGGAGGTCGTGGGCATCAACGACCTGATCGACGTGGAGTACCTGGCCTACATGCTCCGCTACGACTCCACCCACGGCCGCTTCCAGGGGGAGGTGGCCGTGGAGAACGGCCAGCTGGTGGTGAACGGCAAGGCCATCCGCATCACCGCCGAGCGCGACCCCAACAACCTCAAGTGGGACGAGGTGGGCGCCGACTACGTGCTGGAGAGCACCGGCTTCTTCCTCACCGATGAATCGGCCCGCGCCCACATCAATGCCGGCGCCAAGCGTGTGGTGATGAGCGCCCCCTCCAAGGACGACACCCCGATCTTCGTGATGGGCGTGAACCACAAGAGCTACGCCGGTCAGCCGATCGTGTCGAACGCCAGCTGCACCACCAACTGCCTGGCGCCGATGGCCAAGGTGCTGCACGACAACTTCGGCATCGTCAATGGTCTGATGACCACCGTGCATGCCACCACCGCCACCCAGAAAACGGTGGATGGCCCTTCGGTGAAGGACTGGCGCGGCGGCCGCGGTGCCGGTCAGAACATCATCCCCAGCTCCACCGGTGCCGCCAAGGCCGTGGGCCGGGTGATCCCTGAGCTCAACGGCAAGCTCACCGGCATGGCCTTCCGCGTGCCCACCCCGGATGTGTCGGTGGTGGACCTCACCGTGAATCTGGCCAAGCCCACCAGCTACGAGCAGATCAAGGCAGCGATGAAAGCGGCCTCCGAAGGCGAGCTGGCCGGCATCCTCGGCTACACCGAGGACGACGTGGTGAGCAACGACTTCCTCGGAGAGAGCTGCACCTCCGTGTTCGACGCCGGCGCCGGCATCGCCCTCACCGACACCTTTGTGAAGCTGGTGGCCTGGTACGACAACGAGTGGGGCTACAGCTGCAAGTGCATCGACCTGATGCGCCACATGGCCACCGTCGCCTGACGATCGAGACCCACGCAGCACGGATCAGCTCAACGGCTGATCCGTTGAAGCCGATCCGCTGAATCAGGCTCATTGCAACGGCTCACCGTTCGCGACAACTCCTGGCCAACGAGGGCGCCGACGTGTACACCACGTTGGCGCCTTTTCGTTTGGGTTCATGCCCCTGATCGATGCCTACACGGCGGCCTGGAGCCGCTCCTTCGACTACAGCGGCCGCGCCAACCGCGGCGACTACTGGTGGTTCGTGCTGGCCAACCTGATCGTGGCCGTGATCCTGCAACGCCTCTCCAACCCGCTGTATGCCATCTACAGCGTGGCCTCGATCGTTCCCGGGCTTCCTCTCTGCGTACGTCGCCTGCGCGATATCGGTAAACCCTGGCCTTGGCTGCTGCTCAGCCTGATTCCGATCATCGGCGCCATCTGGCTGATCGTGCTGTTCTGCCAGCCGTCGCTCAACGTCTGACGTCCGACGCTGAGAACCCTCAGCGCTGGAAGCTGAGCACCCGGTAGCGCAGCCAGCCGCGGCGGCTGAGCTGCTCGATGCGGGCGGTGTCGCGCACCGCCTGCTCAGCGCCGAGGCCGGCGAACAGCTGCCGCACCACCGGATAGGTGGGCAGGGTGGCCCGGGTGATGTCCGCGTCGCTGGTGAGCCTCAGCCCGAGGAGCCGCGCCTGACGGGCGTAACGGCGGCGATCCCAGCTGCAGTTCACCTGGCCGTAGGTGGCGTTGTGCACCGCGCCCCCCTGGCCCTGCAGACGCAGCAGCCACGCCAGGGGCGCCATCGGCACGAAGTCGCTCAGCACCAGCCGGCCCCCGGGCCGCAGCACCCGCCGCGCTTCTGCCAGGAAGGCTGCCCGCGACGGGAAGTGAAAGATGCACTCCACGGCCAGCACCACATCCTGGCTGGCGTCCTCCAGGGGCAGAGCGCCGGCATCGCCCTCGATCCAGTGGATGGTGTTGCCCGGCCGGGGATGCACCCTGGCCCGGGCCCGCTCCAGCTGGCGGGGGTCGATGTTGAGGCCGGTGAGCGTCAGCGGCAGGCCCACCTCGTTGAGGCTGGCGATCGTGCCGCCGAAGCCGCAGCCCACATCCAGCACCCGATCGCCGCTCTGCAACGCGGCCCGCTCCAGCAGCAGCTGGGTGAGGGCCTCCGCCGCCCGGGCGTAGTCCGCTGCCACCGCGTCACTCACCCCGCCAGCAGCCCCTGCCGCCGCGACGGCTGGCGCCGCCGCCGGCTCGGGCCAGTAGCCCCAGTGCACATGGCGACCGAAGCAGCGCTCGAAGGCCGGATCCCCCTGCGCCAGGCGCTGCAGCAGCTGATCGAAGTAGGGCAGAGACGGGGAGGTGGTCAGGGCGAGACAGGGCAGCCGCGTTCCAGTCTGGAGCCGCTCCTCGCCAGGCTGATCGCCGCCAGGGTCAGCGCCGCGCTTCGGCGTGCATCCAGCTGATCCAGTCGGCGGAGATCTGCTTGGGGCACACCGCCTCGCACTCCAGGTTGCTGCTGCAGCTGCCGAAGCCCTCGGCCTCCATCGCCAACTGCATCGCTCCGGCGCGGCGGGCCCGCTCCGGCTGCCCCTGGGGCAGCTGGGCCAGATGCGCCAGCTTGGCGGCCACGAACAGGCTGGCGGAGGCGTTGCGGCAGCTGGCCACACAGGCCCCGCAGCCGATGCAGGTGGCCGTCTCGAAGGCGGAGCGCGCCTGCTCCTGGCCCACCAGCAGGCTGTTGGCCTCCGGCGCCTGGCCGGTGTTCACCGAGCAGTAGCCACCGGCGGCGATCAGGCGATCGAGGGCGGAGCGCTCCACCGCCAGATCGCGGATCAAGGGGAAGGCCCGGGCCCGCCAGGGCTCGAGGGTGAGGGTGGCGCCATCGGCGAACTGGCGCAGGTAGAGCTGGCAGACGCTGGTGGCCGCCCGGGGCCCATGGGCCTGGCCATTCACCAGAAAGCCGCAGCTGCCGCAGATGCCCTCGCGACAGTCGTGCTCCAGATGCACTGGCCGCTCACCGGCCGCGATCAAGTGCTCATTGAGCTGATCGATCGCCTCCAGCAGCGAGAGATCGGTGCTCAGCGCCTCCAGCGGGTAGGCCACGAAGGCGCCAGGGGCATCCGGGCCCTCCTGACGCCAGATGCGCAGGGTGAGGCTGATGCGGCGGGGGGTGCTCATGGCTGAAGCCGGCTCATCGGTAGCTGCGGTTGGTGGGCTGCAGGGCGGTGAACTGCAGCGGTTCGCTGTGGCGAATCGGTTCACGGCCATCGCCGCCGTGTTCCCAGGCGGCGATGTGGGCAAAGCGCGCGTCGTCGCGCTGGGCCTCGCCATCGGGCGTCTGATGTTCCTGGCGGAAATGGGCCCCGCAGGATTCCTCCCGGGCCAGGGCATCGCGCAGCATCAGCTGGGCCAGCCCGAAGAAATCCGCCAAGCGCAGGGCCTTCTCCAGCTCCTGGTTGGGCCCGGCGGCATCCCCCGGCACACGCAGCTCCGCCTGGAAGCGCTGCTCCAGGGCCTGCACCGCCCCCAGCCCGCTCTGCAGGCCGGCGGCATCGCGGCTGATGCCGCAGTACTCGATCATCAGCTGCCCCAGCTCGCGGTGGAAGCTGTCCACCGGCCGCTGGCCCGGCACCTGCAGCAGCGCCTCGATGCGCGCGGCGGCGCGAGCTTGCGCTTCGCGGCAGGCGGGATGGTCTGGAGTGAGGCTGGCGGTGGGATGGCCGGCCAGCCAGGTGGTGATCGTGGCGGGCGCGATGAAATAACCATCCGCCAGGCCCTGCATCAGGGCGCTGGCGCCCAGGCGATTGGCCCCGTGTTCGGAGTAGTTGGCCTCACCGAGCACGAACAGCCCCGGGATCGAACTCATCAGGTGATAGTCCACCCAGAGTCCGCCCATCGTGTAGTGGGGGGCGGGATAGATGCGCAGCGGCGTGCTGTAGGGATCGTCGCCGCTGATGCGCTCATACATCTCCAGCAGGTTGCCGTAGCGCTGCGCGATCAGCTCGCGGCCCTGCTCGGCGATGGCATCGCGCAGATCGAGATACACCGAGCGGCCATCCGGCCCAACGCCATGGCCGGCGTTGCAGAGCTCGCGGGCGCGGCGGGAGGCCAGATCCCGGGGCGCCATGTTGCCGTAGCGGGGATAGAGACGCTCGAGGAAGTAATCGCGCTCGGCCTCGGGAATCTGGGCGGCGGGACGGCGATCGCCGGGAATGGCCGGCACCCAGATGCGCCCGTCGTTGCGCAGGCTTTCGCTCATCAGCGTCAGCTTGCTCTGGCCGAGGCCGCCGCTGGGGATGCAGGTGGGATGGATCTGCGTGAAGCAGGGATTGGCCAGCAGCGCCCCCTGCCGATGGGCCCGCCAGATGGCGCTGGCGTTGGAGTGAACGGCGTTGGTAGACAGGTGATACACATTGCTGTAGCCACCGGTGGCCAGCACCACCGCCTGGGCGGTGTGCACCTCCAGCGCGCCGGTGAGCAGATGGCGGGCCACCACACCGCGGGCCACCCCATCGACGGTGATCAGCTCCAGCAGATCGCGGCGGGGCAGCAGGGTGATCCGGCCGGCGGCCACCTGGCGCAGCAGGGCCTGGGTGGCGCCGTAGAGCAGCTGCTGGCCCGTCTGGCCGCGGGCGTAGAAGGTGCGGCTCACCAGGGCCCCACCGAAGCTGCGGTTGGCCAGGGTGCCGCCGTATTCCCGGGCGAAGGGCACCCCCTGGGCCACCGCCTGATCGATGATGCCGCTGCTCAGCTC
>CBFHOT010000014.1:0-31887 GCA_965657465.1 Cyanobacteriota bacterium
CGGCGCCTGCCCCGGATCCTGCTCGCCCTGGCTGCCGAGCTCGGCGGCCAGCCGTTGCCGCCGGCGGATCCGCCGCCGCTGCCGCTGGTGGCCGAGCCGGAGCTTGAGCTGGGGGATGCCTGGCGCCGTCCGGCGGAGCCGGTGCCGCTGGCTGCGGCCGCCGGCCGCATCGCCGCGGCGCCCCTCTGCCCCTATCCCCCCGGGATTCCCCTGCTGATTCCCGGGGAGCGGCTCGATCCGCGGCGGGTGGCCTGGCTGCAGCAGCAGGCGCTGCGCTGGCCAGGCCAGATCGCTGATACGGTGAGCGTTGTGGCCGGATAGGGCCCGGTAACGCAACGCCGCTCTGCCCCCAGCTGCTTCCGCCCGTGTCCGGCCCTTCCGCCCCCTACCGCTGGGACTTCGTCACCCCGGGCCTGCCCGACGCGGCCTTCCTCGACGCCCCCGGCTTCAGCCCCACACCGCTGGAGCTGCGGGTGATGCTGCTGGCTCACCTGCGCCCGCGCGCCGATTCGCTGGTGTGGGACGTCGGTGGTGGCACCGGCGCCCTGGCTCTGGAGATCGCCCGGCTGATGCCCAACGGCATGGTGCACACCCTGGAGCGCGATCCCGACGCCATCGCCCTGCTCACCCAGAACCGCGAGCGCTTCGGCATCCGCAACCTGCACATCCATGCCGGTGCCGCGCCGGAGGGGCTGGCGCTGCTGCCGCCCCGGCCCGACCGGGTGCTGCTGGAGGTGGGGCGTCCCCTGGGGGATGTGCTGCAGGCGGTGTGGCAGGCGCTCCAGCCCCAGGGGCGCCTGGTGATCAGCACCGCCAGCCTGGAGGGGCTGGTGGATGCGACCGATACCCTGGGACAGCTGGCGGCGCGGGATGTGCAGGTGGTGCAGGCCACCGTGCATCGCATGCAGCGGCGCGGCAGCCAGGCCAAGCTGGCTGCGGCTGAGCCCCTGTTCCTGATCGCGGCCGAACGGCCCTGAGGGTCGCCAGCCCAGCGCCCATCCCGCGCGCCTCCCCTTCCGCGCCTCCCGTTCCGCCCTGACCCCGTCCTCAGCCCCTCGCCCCCGCAAGGCCACCTCCCTGGCCCGGCTGCTCAGCGGCTGGGCCGCCGGTGCGTTCGGGTTTGTGGTGGTGTGGCTCGGCGGCTGGTGGTTCACCGCCGCCGTGGGGGTGATCGTCCATCTCGGGCTGCTGGAGTTCTTCCGGATGGCTCAGTTCAAGGGCATCCGGCCCGCCACCAAGACCACCCTGGTGGCGGTGCAGCTGCTGCTGTTCACCACCCAGGCCGCCAGTCAGGCCGCCGGCGCCGATGGCCTGTTCTCCGGCGATGTGGCAGCGGCGGTGCTGCCCGCCTCAGGGGCGGTGATCTGCGGCTGGCTGCTGCTGCAGCCCGTCACCGGCACCATCGCCGACATCGCTGCCTCGGTGTTCGGGCTGTTCTATCTGGGGTTTCTGCCCAGCCACTGGATCAAGCTGCGCGATCTGCCCGGTGGCCTGGCGCTGACGCTGCTGGCCTGCTTCCTGATCGTGGCCACCGACATCGGCTCCTACGTGATTGGTCGGCGGCTGGGGCGGCGCCCGCTCTCGCCGATCTCCCCGGGCAAGACCGTGGAGGGAGCCTGCGGCGGTGTGGCCTGCGCCATGGCGGTGGGGGCGATCGGTGGCAGCTGGATCGGCTGGAGCTGGGGCTGGCTGATCGGGGCCCTCTTGGGGGCGGTGGTGGCCCTGTTTGCGCTGGTGGGCGATCTCACCGAATCGATGATGAAGCGCGATGCCGGCCTCAAGGATTCGGGTGACGCCATTCCCGGCCATGGCGGCGTGCTCGATCGCATCGACAGCTATCTGTTCGTGCCGGCGGTGGTCTATTCGCTGGCGACCCTGGTGCTGCCGCTGCTGCAGCCTTAGCGGCTGGCTGTCGGCCGGGGCTGCGCTTGCCGGCCGCCGTGCGCTCCTTGTCGGCGGCGGTTCAGCCCGGTGTCACGGCCGCTTCACCGGCGAGCAGCAGCGTTCCGTCGATCACGGTTGCCGCCTCGATCCGTAGTGAGGGATCCAGGGGCAGGCTGCCCTGGCCCGGACCGTCGTTGCGGCGGAAGCGCAGACAGCTCGCCTCCAGCTGGAGCTGCACCGGCACCTTTGCCACTGCCGGCTCGGCGGGCGGTTCGCTCGGGGCCGCGGCGGCGATCAGGGTGAGCTGTTGGCCTTCCAGCCGAATCTGTTGCAGCTGCACGGCCTGCGGTGGGTCGGTCTGCCTCTCGGCGCCCTGCAGCAGCTCGCGGATCAGCTGGTCGCCCAGCTGCCGCCAGGGCTCGCCGGCCAGGGAGCGGGTCAGCCCGTCACTGTCGAAGCACGCCGTGCCCCGGATGCGGAACGGTTGCTGCAGCACCGGCGTGCGGCCGCGCCAGAGCGGCGCCATCGACAGCTCCAGGGGCGTGCTGGTCAGCTCCACCGCCGCCATGGTCAGCTGCCGGTAGGTCACGCCCCGGGCCCGCACGCGCACGCCCGCCAGGCGGCCGCGCAGCAGTTCGCGGCCGGAGCCCAGCAGCTCCAGCTCCAGGGCCTCGATCGCCTCACACTGGCTACGCAGCCAGAGCTGCAGGCCGCGGCTGAGCAGCTGCAGCACCGGGCCGCTGCCCGGGCTCTCGCCGCCGTTGCCACCGCCACCCCGGCTGCCACCGTCAGCGCTGGTGTCCTGATCGCCTGGACTCTGCTGCAGGTGTGCGCTCATCGGCGTCCCAGCCAGTGGGCGGCCACCCGCTGGGGCTGATCGATGTGGGGCAGGTGACCGCAGCCCTCCAGCTCCTCCACCCGATCGTCCAGCAGCGCCAGCGCCGCCCGTTTCTGCGGGGCGCGCAGGATGCGGTCCTGGGCGCCCCAGAGCACCTGCAGCGGCTGATCGGGCAGGGGGGCTCCGCAGCCGGCGAAGCCACCCGATCGGGCGAAGCTGGCCAGGGCCTCGGCCCAGCCGGGCGTCTGCAGATGGATCGAGGCGATCTGCAGTTCAGCGGCCCCCACATCCCGGTCGGGCTCGGCGAAGGCGCTGCGGCACAGGCCGCGGCGCACCCCCGGCAGGGCCAGGAAGCGCACCCCCAGTTGATCGAGCAGCGGTGGCAGCGGCATCGGCCGGCCGGTGAGCCCCGCGGGGGCCAGCAGCTGCAGTTCGCCGATCGCGCTCGGGCAGCGGCGCGCCAGCTCCACCGCCACCGAGCCACCCATCGACGCCCCGATCACGCCCAGCCGGTCTGCATCCGCCTGCCGCTCGGCGATGGCCGCCAGCAGTCGCTCCAGGTGGTCGAGCACCAGCGCCGGCCCGTAGCGCTGCTGGGGGCAGCGCGGGCTGAAGCCGAAGCCGCGCAGGTCGGGGATGTAGAGCCGGTGCTGGGGCGCCAGCAGCGGTGCCAGGCGCCGGAATTCGAGGAACGAGCTGTCGAAGCCGTGCAGCAGCAGCAGCGGTGGGCCCTCGCCCAGCACCGCCACCGGCCAGGCCGCCGGCAGCCCCGCCAGCGGCCACCACTGCACCGCGGCCGCCAGGGAGCGTCCGAGGGGGTCGATCAGCTCTGTGGCGGCCTGCTCCACCAGCGCCTGGCAATGGGGCAGGCGCTGCTCGGCGGTTGTTGCCGCCGCTGTGCCGGCACCCCCGGCGGGGCCAACGCCGTTGCTCATGCCGGTTGCCGCTCGCCGCTGGTGGTGCTCACCAGGGCCGCCAGCAGATCCGCCGGGGCCACCGCAAAGGGCAGGTGATGCAGATCGGAGCCGGGGCGGCAGGCGAAGGTGCACACCTGCTCCAGCTCACTCAGGCTGGCCTGGGCCAAGCCCAGCTCCGGCAGGGTCCGCGGCACCCCCAGCCGCTCGAACAGGGGCAGCAGCTGGCGCCGCGCCTGGCCGGCCAGCTGGTTGCCGCCGAGCACCTCCTCCAGGCGCAGCTGCACGAGGATGCCGAAGCCCACCTTCTCACCGTGTAACACGCCATGGCAGGCCTGCAGCTGGGTGAGTCCGTTGTGCACGGCGTGGGCGGCCACGGTGCGGCAGCGGGCGCCGCCGATGCCGCCGATCAGGCCGGCGGTGAGCCCGCAGGCCTCCGCCACCCGCACCCAGGCGGCGCTTCCCGGTTGCGCCAGGGCGGCATCGGCATCGAGCAGCAGCTGATCGCGCAGCACCCGCGCCATCTGCACCGCCTGCTGGATCAGGCCGTCATCGCTGCCGCCGCTGCTCACGGAGGCCTCATACCACTTGGCCATCGCATCGGCGATGCCGCTGGCCAGGGTGCGGCTCGGGGCCTGCTGCACCAGGTCGTGGTCGAACACCAGCAGCTCGGGGCAGCGCTTCAGGGCCACATCCCCCTCGAACGCGCCCTGGGGGGAATAGATGTTGGAGAGCGCCGTCCAGCCGGCGCAGGTGGCGGCGCTGGTGGGCACGGTGATGCAGGCCAGATCGTGGCGATCGGCCAGCAGCTTGCCGGCATCGAGCACCTTGCCGCCGCCTGCGGCCAGCACCACCTCGGCGTTGCTCTGCTGCAGCTCGCCAGCCAGGCGTTGCAGATCCACCTCGCAGCAGTCGTGCTGCAGCTCCGCCAGCTGCACCGTCAGCCCATCGGCCGCCAGCGCGCTGGCCAGCTGCCGCCGCACGCCCGCGGTGGCGCCGCTGCGGCCCAGCAGCAGCACCCGCCGGCCCAGGCCGGCGATCAGGGGCCGGGCCTCCGGCCAGGCCTGGGCACCGCGCAGCACCTGGGCGGGGGCGATGGCGTGTTGGCTGACAGCCCCGGAGGGCGCTGATGGGGACGCCGACGCGGGCGGCTGCTGCGGAACGGGGCTCATCTCGTCATCGTATGCAGGCGCCCCAAGGCGACGTGTCCGCCATGACCCGAGCCGCCATCGCCGTCGACGCTCCGGCCACCCGCGACGCCGCGGTGGCGATCGCCGAAGCCGGCGGCAGTGCCGTGGACATCACCGTGGCCGCGGCTCTGGCTGCCACCCTCAGCGAGGCGCTGCTCTGCTCCCTCGGCGGTTCCGGTTTCCTGATGGTGCAGCGGCCGGGGCGACCGGCCGAGCTGATCGACGGCGCCGATGTGGTGCCCTCCGGCCCGCGGCAGGCCGCCTGCAGCTGGATGGTGGAGCTGCCTTACGGCGATGGGGTGCGGCTGCGGGCCGGGCCGGCGTCGGTGGCGGTGCCTGGGCTGCTCAGTTGCCTGCATACGGCCTGGCAGCGCCATGGCCGTTTGCCCTGGGCGGAGCTGGTGGCTCCGGCGCTGGAGCTGGCGCGGCGCGGTTGTCCGCTGGGGGTCACCACCGCCCGCTGGCTGGCCCTGGCGGCGCTGCCGCTGCTGGCCCGGCAGCCCGCCAGTCGCGCCTGTTTCTGTCGCCGGGATCCCGTCAGCGGCGCCCTGCGACCCCTGCGCCAGGGGGAGCAGCTGCGGCTGCCGGGCATTGGCCGCCAGCCTGGAGCTGATCGCCCGCCAGGGGGCGGCGGCCCTCTATGGCGGTGAGCTCGGCGAGGCCTGGTCGCAGTATCTGTTGGCGCGGGGCGGTCTGGTGACCCGCCTGGATCTGGCCCGGCACCGGGCGGTGGTGCGCCGGCCGCTGCAGCATCGCTTCGTCGGTTTTGCGTTGGCGCTCAATCCGCCGCCGGCCCGCGGTGGGCTGGCGCTGGCGCAGTTGCTGCAGGCGATCGAGCCTGCGGCGGATGGCGACGCGTTGCCTGGGGCCGCGGCGCCATCCGAGCCGGTCGTGGACCCGGCCGAGGCGCTGCGCCGTCAGATCGCCGCCCAGCTGGAGCTGCGGCTCTGGAGCGCGGGCCTCGGCGTTGCCGCCTCCGCCAGCACCACCCAGATCTCGGTGGTCACCGCCGATGGTGAAGCCGCATCCCTCACCCTCAGCAATGGCTACGGCTCCGGCATCACCATCCCGGGCACGGGCATCGCCTGCAACAACAGCCTCGGCGAGCCGGAGCTCAACCCCGGCGGTTACCTCAGTGCGCCGGCGGGCAGCCGCCTGCCCTCGAACATGAGCCCCTGCGTGGCCCGCCATGGCGACGGGCGCTTGCTGGCCCTGGGAACTCCCGGTGCCAGCCGCATCCCCACGGCCCTGGCCCAGGTGTGGTGGCAGCTGGCCGGTGCCCAGCAGCAGCCGGCGCAGGCGATCGCGGCGCCCCGGTTGCACGTGGGCAGCGGCTCCGATGGTGCGCCGCTGCTGTTGCATGAACCCGGCGCCCTCGAACCGCTGCAGCCGCTCACGCCGGAACGCCTGCAGCGCTTCGGTCTGGAGACCGTTGCGCAACAGGCGTTCGCGGCGCCGGATATGTATTTCGGTGGGATCAAGCTGGCCGGCCAGATGGCCGACGGTGCGCTGATCGCCCAGGCCGATCCCCGCCGTCAGGGCAGCGTTGCCCTGACGGACTGAGATCAGTGCACGCTGCCAGCGTCAGGCGCTGGCGCCCGCCAGTTCCGGCAGGGCCGCCGGGGCCTCCAGCTTGCGGATCACCACCTGCTTGTCCTCGTTCACATCCACCAGGGCGCTGTCGCCCTCGCCGATGCGGCCGCTGAGGAATTCCTCGGCCAGGGAGTCTTCCAGCAGGCGCATCACGGCGCGACGCAGCGGGCGGGCGCCATAGGAGGGGTTGTAACCCTCATCCACGAGCCGCTCTTTGAAGGCTTCGGTGACCGAGAGGGTGATGCCCTTCTCCTGCATCCGGCCGAAGACCTCCTTGAGCATGATCTCGGAGATCTCCTTGACCTCGTCGCGGCTGAGCTGCCGGAAGACGATGATCTCGTCGAGGCGGTTGAGGAATTCAGGGCGGAAGTATTGCTTCAGCTCCTCATTCACCAGCGAGCGGATGCGGTTGTACTGGGTTTCTTCCGCGGCTTCACCGGAGAACTCGAAGCCGAGGCCGCCGCCGCCCTTCTCGATCACCTTCGAACCGATGTTCGAGGTCATGATGATCAGGGTGTTCTTGAAGTCCACCGTGCGGCCCTTGGAATCGGTCAGGCGACCGTCTTCCAGCAGCTGCAGCAGCAGGTTGAACACATCGGGGTGGGCCTTCTCGATCTCATCGAACAGCACCACGGTGTAGGGACGCCGGCGCACCGCTTCGGTGAGCTGGCCGCCTTCGTTGAAGCCCACATAACCCGGAGGCGAACCGATCAGCTTGCTGACCGTGTGGCGCTCCATGAACTCCGACATGTCGAGGCGGATCATCGCCTCTTCGCTGCCGAAGAAGTAGGCCGCCAGGGACTTGGTGAGCTCGGTCTTGCCGACGCCGGTGGGGCCGGAGAAGATGAAGCTGGCGATCGGGCGGTTGGGGTTCTTGAGGCCCACGCGGGCGCGGCGGATGGCGCGCGACACCGCCTTCACCGCTTCGTCCTGGCCGATCAGGCGCTGGTGGAGGGTCTCCTCCATGTTCAGCAGCTTGGCCGATTCGCTTTCGGTGAGCTTCTGCACCGGCACGCCGGTCCAGGAGGCCACGATCTGGGCGATGTCCTCCTCGGTGACCATCGGCGAGGGCAGGGCCTCGGCTGCGGTGTCGGCGCTGGCCTCGGCGGGTTCGTCGTCCTTGCGGGCCTGCAGGATCGAGCGGATCTGCTCGCGCAGCTCCACCTCCTTGTCGCGCAGCTCGCCGGCCTTGGTGAAGTCCTGCTCGCGTACGGCGTCTTCCTTCTGCTTCTGCACCTCGCGCAGCTGCTTGTCCACCTCCTTGGCGGCCGGCGGCAGCTTGGAGTTCATCAGCCGCACGCGGCTGCCGGCTTCATCGATCAGGTCGATCGCCTTGTCCGGCAGGAAGCGGTCGGAGATGTAGCGATCGCCGAGGGTGGCGGCGGCCACCAGCGCTTCGTCGGTGATCTTGAGGCGGTGGTGCTCCTCGTAGCGCTCCTTGAGGCCGCGCAGGATCTGGATCGTGTCCTCCACGGAGGGCTCGCCCACCATCACCGGCTGGAAGCGGCGCTCCAGCGCGGCGTCGCGCTCGATGTGCTTGCGGTATTCATCCAGCGTGGTGGCGCCGATGCACTGCAGCTCACCGCGGGCCAGGGCCGGCTTGAGGATGTTGGCGGCGTCGATGGCGCCCTCGGCGGCACCGGCGCCGATCAGGGTGTGCACCTCGTCGATCACCAGGATCACGTTGCCCGCGCCCCGGATCTCCTCCATGATCTTCTTGAGGCGCTCCTCGAACTCACCGCGGTACTTGGTGCCGGCCACCAGCAGGCCGATGTCGAGGGTGAGGACGCGCTTGTCCTCGAGGATGTCCGGCACATCGCCGGAGTTGATGCGCTGGGCCAGGCCCTCGGCGATGGCGGTCTTGCCGACGCCGGGTTCGCCGATCAGTACCGGGTTGTTCTTGGTGCGGCGGCCCAGGATCTGGATCACGCGCGCGATCTCGTGCTGGCGGCCGACCACCGGGTCGAGCTTGCCGTCGGCGGCCTGCTGGGTGAGGTTGCTGCCGAATTCGTCGAGGGTGGGGGTCTTGGTGGAGCCCTTGCCGCCGCCGACACCGCTGGTCACCTCGGCGGTCTCGCCGAGCATGCGGATCACCTGGGTGCGCACTTTGGCCAGGTCCACGCCGAGGTTCTCCAGCACGCGGGCGGCCACGCCCTCGCCTTCACGGATCAGGCCCAGCAGCAGGTGCTCGGTGCCGATGTAGTTGTGGCCGAGCTGGCGGGCTTCCTCCAGCGAGAGCTCCAGCACCCGTTTGGCTCGGGGCGTGAAGGGGATCTCGACGGCCACGAAGCCGGAGCCGCGGCCGATGATCTTCTCCACCTCAACGCGGGCGTCCTTGAGGTTGACGCCCATCGACTTGAGCACCTTGGCCGCCACGCCGGTGCCCTCGCCGATCAGGCCCAGCAGGATCTGCTCGGTGCCCACGAAGTTGTGACCCAGGCGGCGGGCCTCCTCCTGGGCCAGCATGATCACCTTGATGGCCTTCTCGGTAAACCGCTCGAACATGGGCCGGGGCCTGTTGCACGTACAACCAACCTATCAGGGTTGAAGGGGTGGTTGTGGTGGATCGCAGCAATGCTGCAGAAGCGAGGCTCCAGCTGGCGCCAGAGCTGATGTAAGTGCAACTGAATGGCTCAAATCCTTGCTGTTCGGCAATAAGAAAAGCCGGTTATCCGCACCGATTTCGGCGCTTTCCCTCAGCGCTCCCCGGCTGGCTGCTGCGATCCGGGCAGGCGCAGCCATTGGATCAGGGCATCGCGTCCGTCGCGGTAGTAGCCGCGACGGACACCCGCCTCGCGGAAGCCCAGCCGCCCGTAGAGCGCCAGGGCGGCGGCGTTGTCGCTGGCCACCTCCAGGGTGGCGTGCCGGGCGCCATCGGCCTGCGCCTGCTGCAGCAGCGCCGCCAGCACCCGCCCACCCAGGCCGCGTCGCCGCTGCTGCGGCTCCACCGCCACCAGGGTGATGTGCAGCTCATCAACGATCAGCCAGCCGCAGGCCATCGCCGCCAGCTCGCCCCCCCGCCACAGCCCCAGGCCCGGACGCGACGCCTCCGCCAGCTCCGTCTGCCACTGGTTGGCGCTCCAGAGGCCGCCGAGGCAGCGCTGGTCCAGCGCCAGGCAGGCTGCGGCGTCATCCGGTCGCAGCGGCCGCACGTCATCGCCCGGCCCGGCTGAGGGCGTCTCGCTGCGGCTGTTCGGTTCAGCGGGCACGGCGGCCCTGGCGGCGGCTTCCGTACATTCGTGCTTTACGCGCCCCTGGCCCGGTCATGGTGATCTCCAGCCAATCCGCCAGCATGACCGCCCCGGCGGCGAGCGCTGCTCTGCAGCCCTTCGAGCCCGGCGTCGATCTGGCCAGCCCCAACCGCAACCTGGCGCCGCTGAGCTCCGGCTTCGACGGCGAGGGCCGGCTGGAGGTGGGAGGCTGCCGCCTCAGCGATCTGGCCCGCACCTACGGCACACCGTTGTATGTGCTCGATGAGGCCACCCTGCGCGGCACCTGCCGCGCCTATCGCCAGGCCCTGGAGCGCCACTACCCCGGCCCCTCCCTGGCGCTGTATGCGTCCAAGGCCAACAGCTCCCTGGCGATCACCGCGCTGGTGGCCAGCGAGGGCCTCGGCCTCGATGCGGTGAGCGCCGGTGAACTGCTCACCGCTCTGCAGGGCGGCATGCCCGCCGATCGCATCGTGCTGCACGGCAACAACAAGAGCCGCGAGGAGCTGGCCCTGGCCGCCCGCCAGGGGGTGACCGTGGTGCTCGACAACTGGCAGGACATCGAGCTGCTCACCGATCTGGCTCCGGACCTGGCCGAGCCGGTGCAGCTGATGCTGCGCTTCACCCCCGGCATCGAGTGCCACACCCACGAGTACATCCGCACCGGCCATCTCGACAGCAAGTTCGGCTTCGACCCCGACCAGCTGGAGGCGGTGCTGCGCCATCTGCAGGGCTGCAGCTGGGCCCGGCTCACCGGCCTCCATGCCCACATCGGCTCGCAGATCTTTGAACTGCAGCCCCATCGCGACCTGGCGGCGGTGATGGCCGATGCCCTGCAGCTGGCCCGCTCCCTCGGCCATCCCGTCGCCGATCTGAACGTGGGCGGTGGTCTGGGGATCCGCTACGTGGCGTCCGACGATCCGCCGAGCATCGACGCCTGGGTGGCCACCGTGGCCGGTGCCGTGGCGGCCGCCTGTGCCGAGCGCGGTCTGGAGCTGCCCCGCCTGCTGTGCGAGCCGGGTCGCTCGCTGGTGGCCACCGCCGGGGTGACCCTCTACACCGTGGGCAGCCGCAAGGAGATCCCCGGCATCCGCACCTACCTCTCGGTGGATGGCGGCATGAGCGACAACCCGCGCCCGATCACCTATCAGTCGCAGTACACCGCCCTGCTGGCCGATCGCCCCAGTGCCGAGGCCACGGAGACCGTGACCGTGGCCGGCAAGCACTGCGAGTCCGGGGATGTGCTGCTCAAGGATGTGCAGCTGCCTCCGGCCACCGCCGGCGACGTGCTGGCGGTGCTGGCCACCGGCGCCTACAACGCCTCGATGGGGTCGAACTACAACCGCATCCCCCGGCCGGCGGCGGTGCTGGTGCACGACGGCCTCGCCGATCTGGTGCAGCGCCGGGAGCAGCCGGAAGACCTACTGCGCTACGACGTTCTGCCGGCTCGCCTCTCCCCGGTAGCCTGACGAACAGGTTTGGGTGATGGTGTGGGCGGGGCCTGGTTCGATGGCTGGCTGCGGCCGTTCGATCTGAGCCTGCTCTTTGATCCCCGTCTGCTGTTCGACCCTCGCCTGCTGCTCGATCTGCTGTTCGCCACCGCCCTGGGGGCGGTGGTCCTCGGCCGGGTGACCGAGGCGCGTACCCTCTGGTTGCTGCGCGGTTATCTGCTGCTGGTGGCGCTGGCCTGGTTTGTGCAGCGCTACGTCAATCTGCCGCTCACCACCAAGCTGGTGGACGCCTTGGTTCTGGCCTGCAGCCTCGCCCTGGCGATCCTCTGGCAGGGGGATCTGCGGCGTCTGATGGAGCTGCTCGGCACCGGCCGTCTGGATGTGCTGTTCGGCAGCCGCTCCTCCGAGCAGCTGGCCTCCGGTGCGGTGGCGGTGCTCAGCGAGGCCGCCGGCCGCCTCTCCCAGGCCCGCCGCGGTGCCCTGATCGTGGTGGATCTGGGCTGTGATCTGCGCCCCGAGGATTTCCTCAACCCCGGCATCCCCCTCGATGCCCAGCTGTCGGTGGATCTGCTGCTCAACCTGTTCACCGCCGACACGCCCCTGCACGATGGCGCCGTGCTGGTGAAGGCCAACCGCATCCTGGCGGCGGGGGTGATCCTGCCCCTCTCGCGCCAGGGGATCAACCGCTACGGCACCCGCCATCTGGCAGCCCTCGGGCTCACCGAGCGCTTCGATCGCTGCCTGGCGATCGTGGTCTCCGAGGAGACCGGCACCCTCTCGCTGGCCTGTCAGGGGCGGCTGGAGCGACCGATCACCAGCAGCCGGTTGCACGATCTGCTCAGCGAGGCTCTGGCCAAGCCCGCTGGGCGTAGCGTGGTCAAGGACACGCCGGATTCCCGCGGATGAGTCGCGCCCTGGCGACCGACACCCATCAGCCCCAGCCCGGCGGCAACGCCAGCGGCTCCAGCAGCGGTCATCCTGGCGGTGGTGCCCTCCACGCCGGTCCGGCGGCCCGGCCCTCGCATCGCCAGCCGCTGCCGGAGGGGCTCGATGCCGCCCGCCTGCCGGCCCACGTGGCCGTGATCATGGACGGCAACGGGCGCTGGGCCCGCCGCCGCGGTCTGCCGCGGGTGATGGGCCATCGCCAGGGGGTGGAGTCGCTCAAGCGCTGCCTGCGGCTCTGCAGCGACTGGGGCATCGGCACCCTCACCGCCTACGCCTTCTCCACCGAGAACTGGAACCGTCCGGGTGAGGAGGTGCGCTTCCTGATGGCCCTGTTCGAGCGGGTGCTGGAGCGGGAGTTGGCGTCCCTGGAGCGGGAGCGGGTGCGCATTCGCTTTCTCGGGGATCTCGACCCCCTGCCCGCCGGTCTGCAGCGGCGCATCGCTGAAGCCACGGCCCGCACCGCCGGCAACGACGGCATCGCCTTCAATGTCTGCACCAATTACGGCAGTCGCGCCGAGCTGGTGGCGGCGGCGCGCCGGCTGGCGGAGCGGGCTGCCCGCGGCGAGCTTGATCCGGCCGCGATCGATGAAGCCTGCTTCGCGGCCGAACTGCACACCGCCGGCGGCCCCGATCCCGATCTGCTGATCCGCACCAGCGGCGAACAACGCCTCAGCAACTTCCTGCTCTGGCAGCTGGCCTATGCCGAGCTGCACATCAGTCCGGTGCTCTGGCCCGATTTCGATCAACCGGCTCTGGAAGCGGCCCTGCTGGATTATCAGAGCCGTCAGCGCCGCTTCGGCGGTGTGGCCACCAGCGGCTGACGCCCTCCCCAGGCGCCACCAGCGCGGCTCCTCCGGGGGCTGCCACCCGGTCCCGCCGCCGTTCCTGTTCCCCGATCCTTTGCCCGTCGCCTTGGTGACCCAGCCCCAGACCCTCCAAGCCGCACCGCCCCGGCCCGATGCCCCTGGCACCTCTGCGCCGCCGGTCTGTCGCCACGACTGGAGCCGCGAGGAGATCCAGGCGCTGCTGGAGCTGCCGCTGATGGATCTGCTCTGGCAGGCCCAGGCGGTGCATCGCCAGGCCAATCCGGGTTATCGCGTGCAGCTGGCTTCGCTGCTGAGCGTCAAGACCGGTGGTTGCGAGGAGGACTGCGCCTACTGCCCCCAGTCGATGCATCACAGCAGTGATGTGACCGGGCGGCCCGAACTGGAGGTGGAGCCGGTGCTGGCGCGGGCGCGAGCGGCGAAGCAGGCCGGCGCCCATCGCTTCTGCATGGGCTGGGCCTGGCGCGAGATCCGCGAGGGTGCGCCCTTTGAGGCGATGCTGCAGATGGTGCGCGGCGTGCGCGAGCTGGGCCTGGAGGCCTGCGTCACCGCCGGCATGCTCACCGACAGTCAGGCGGAGCGTCTGGCGGAGGCCGGCCTCACCTCCTACAACCACAACCTCGACACCAGCCCCGAGCACTACGCCCGGATCATCAGCACCCGCACCTATCAGGAGCGGCTGGAGACCCTGGCCCGCGTGCGCCGCGCCGGGGTAAGCCTCTGCTGCGGCGGCATCATCGGCATGGGGGAAGGGCCCCAGGACCGGGCTTCGCTGCTGCAGGTGCTGGCGGGCCTTGAGCCCCATCCCGAGAGCGTGCCGATCAACGCCCTGGTGGCGGTGGAGGGCACGCCCCTGGAGGAGCAGCCGGCGGTGGATCCGTTGGAGCTGGTGCGGATGGTGGCAGTGGCCCGCATCCTGATGCCCTTCAGTCGCGTGCGCCTCAGCGCCGGCCGCGAGCAGATCGGCCGCGAGGCCCAGATCCTCTGCCTGCTGGCCGGTGCCGATTCGATCTTCTACGGCGACACCCTGCTCACCACCGGCAACCCTGATGTGGCGGCCGACCAGGAGCTGCTGGCGGCGGCCGGCGTGCAGCCCTGGCAGGAGACGCTCGCCGATCGCGCTGCCTGCGGTTGATGGACCGTTCGGTGCTGGTGGCCGCCTTCTATCGCTTTGCCGCCCTGGAGGATCTGCAACCGCTGCAGCAGGAGCTGCTCGCCCTGGCGGCGCAGGCTGAGGTGCGCGGCACGATCCTGCTGGCCGATGAGGGCGTGAACGGCACCATCGCCGGCCCGGAGGCGGGTGTGCAGGCGGTGTTGGAGCGGCTGCGACAGTGGCCTGGGCTGGAGCGGCTGGAGGCCAAGTTCAGCCAGGCTCCGCAGCAGACCTTCCACCGGCTGAAGGTGCGGCTCAAGCGCGAGATCGTGACCATGGGCCAGCCGCAGGTGCAGCCCTACCTCGCCTCCGAGGTGGGCGCCCATGTGCCCCCCCAGCAGTGGGATGCCCTGATCCGCGATCCCGGCACCCTGGTGATCGACACGCGCAATGCCTACGAGGTGGCGATCGGCAGCTTCGAGGGCGCGATCGATCCCGGCACCGACAGCTTCCGCGAGTTTCCGGCCTGGGTGGAGCAGACGCTGCGGCCGCTGATGGCCGAGCGCCAGCCGACGGCGATCGCCATGTTCTGCACCGGCGGCATCCGCTGCGAGAAGGCCACGGCCTATCTGCAGCAGCAGGGCTTTGAGGGGGTGCATCATCTGCAGGGCGGCATCCTGCGCTATCTGGAGGAGATGCCGGAGCAGGGCAGCAGCTGGCGGGGGGAGTGTTTCGTGTTCGATCAGCGGGTGGCCGTGAACCACCGCCTCGAGCCCGGTGAGCAAAGCCTCTGCCATGCCTGCGGCCTGCCGCTGGCGCCGGCCGAGCGGCAGCTGCCCAGCTACGAGGAGGGGGTGAGCTGCCGCCACTGCATCGCCCGCTTCAGCGATGCCGACCGCGGTCGCTTCCGCGAGCGTCAGCGCCAGATCGAGCGGGCCCGGCAGCGCGGTCTGCCGCACCTGGGCGTCTGAGCGGCCGAGATGCGCCCGGTTCTCTACAGCTTTCGCCGCTGTCCCTACGCCATCCGCGCCCGCCTGGCTCTGCGGGTGGCGGGGCTGCTGCCGGGGCGGGATCTGGAGCTGCGCGAAGTGGCGCTCAAGGCCAAGCCACCGGAGTTGCTGGCCGCGTCGGCCAAGGGAACCGTGCCGGTGCTGGTGGGCGCCGATGGTGTGCTGCAGGAGAGCCTGCAGCTGATGCGCTGGGCGCTGCAGCAGCGCGATCCCCAGGGCTGGCTGGCCGGTTGGGGCGTCAGCGAGCTGGAGGCGATCGAGGCGTGGATCGCCGAGAACGACGGCCCTTTCAAGCACCATCTGGATCGTTTCAAATACCCCGACCGCCATTCGGGAGAGCCGGCGCTCGAGCATCGCAACGCCGCCCTGGCGATCCTGCGCCGCTGGAGCCAGCGGCTGGAGCGGGGCCCGTGGTTGCTGGGGCCACGCCCCAGCCTGGCCGACTGGGCGCTGCTGCCCTTTGTACGCCAGTTCCGGCTGGCGGATGCCGCCGGTTTTGATGTGCAGCCTGGGCTTGAGCCTCTGCAGGCGTGGCTGCAGCGCTTTCTCGCCAGCCGGGAGCTGGCGGCGGTGATGGAGTCGCCCTGGGGGGAGCGCACGGCCTGGCGATCCCCCGGCTGGCTCTACCACCTGGCCCTGCGGCAGGAGTGGCAGCAGGCTCGCGCCGCCGGCGTCTACCGCCGCTCCACCCGCGGGCTGGCCCTGGAAGCGGAGGGCTTCATCCATCTCAGCGCTGCCCATCAGGTGCCGGCCACCGCCCGGCGCTTCTATGGCGATCTCCCCGCCGGTGAGCTGCTGCTGCTGACGATCGACCCTGCTGCCCTGGTCGCCGCCGGCCTGGAGGTGCGGCAGGAGCCGGCCCCGGACAGCGGTGAGCTTTTCCCCCATCTCTATGGCCCGCTGCCGCTGCAGGCGGTGTTGCTGGCCCAGCCCTTTCAGCCATGACCCTCCCCAGCCTGATGGTGATCGAGCAGCAGGCCAGCGCCCTGGGGCTGGTGCTGCGGCTGCAGGTGCGCCGGCCGCTGGCTGTCGGCTGGACCCTGCGGGTGGGGGTGGCCCGGCGCGGCCCCCAGGGGCTGGTGCTGCTGGGGGAGCTCAAGGGCTGGGCGCTGCCTGCGGCCGATGGCCTGCGGCTCGACACGATGCGTGTGCAGGGTGAGGACTGCAGCGCTGTGGGGCCGCTGATCTGGGCGGCCGCTATGGCCTGGGCTCTGGAGGCGACCCCCTGCCGCCGCGCCTGGCTGCTGGCGATCCGCGATGGCGAAGCCCAGCATCGCCGCCTGGTGCGCTACTTCCGCCAGCTGGGCTTTGCGCCCCGCCGCGCCCTGGCGGCCGGCGCCGCCGACCTGCCGGCCCGGCTGCTGTGGGGTGGCGCCGGGCAGCTGATGGAGGGCGACTGCCAGCTGGTGCTGCAGCGCAGCGCCCGCCGGCTGGGGCTGGGCTGATGGGCTTTGATCCCCGCCGCTGGCGGCCGCCGGCCACCGGCCCTGCGGTGACCACCAACAGCGAGGCGCTGCTGGCGGAGAACGAGGCCCTGCGCCGTCAGGTGCGCAGCCTGCAGCAACAGCTGGAGCAGCTGCGTCAGGAGCTGTTGCACAGCCAGCGGCAGCAGCAGCAGGCCCAGGGCCGCACTCCCCGCTCCGGCCCACAGCCGGGGGCGCACAGCCGGGTCACCAATGGCAGCGGTCCGGCCCTGACGGCGGCCCAGGTGGAGCGCTGGACGACGGCGATGGCCCGCCATCCCCGCTGGTCGAGTCTGCGCATCGGCCCCCCCGGCGGCCTGCGCGCCCTGATCGAGGAGCAGCGCCGCCACTGGTGGAATCCGGCCCTGGAACTCGAGCAGGAGCTGGATCGCCGCTGCCCGGGCCTGGGGGCGGAGCTGGCCGCGGCGCTGCGCGGGCCCCACAGCCGCGGTCGCTGGGCGGTGCGGGCGGCCTTTGCCCTCTACGGCCAGCGGGCACCGGAGTGGCTGGCGGAGGAGCCGCAGCGGGTGGTGGAGGAGCTGCTGCGGCGTGTGGAGCGATTGGAGCAGCGCCAGCAGGGGCGTTCAGCTGGCGCCGGCCCCGGTGCCGGTGCCAGAGCGGCGGATGGTCGGCGCCGCGGCACCCGCACCGAGAACCACACCGACAACGGCACCGGGCGCGATAGCACCAAGACCAGCGGTGGAGCGCATGGACGGGGGCAGCAGCAGTCCAGGCGGGCGCGGTCCTCGAGCGATCCGCGGCTGGAGGCGTTCCAGCTGCTGGGCCTGGAGCCCGGCGCCAGCCTGCAGGCGATCAAGCGCGCCTACCGGCGCCTGGCCAAGGCGCATCACCCCGACCTCGGCGGCGATGTGCAGGCCTTCCATCGCCTGGATGCGGCCTACCGGCTGCTGATCGGCTGATCCGATCAGAACTGCAGGTTCAGGCCCAGACCGGTGGCCAGGATCGGGCCACGGTCGCTGCCCTGGGGATGAAGGATCAGCTGCAGCACCGGTTGCAGGCTGAGCCTGGGGTTCAGCTGCCAGCTGTAGTTCAGCTCCAGCACCGATTCCGTGTGGCCCGCTGGGCCCACGGGTGGCTGCAGGCTGCTGCGGCCGTAGGCCAGGGCGAGCACATCCAGGGGGCGCCCCGGCAGCAGCCCCTGGTTGAGCCATCCCCCCGCCAGGAACAGGGGCACCGGGTTGTCGCTGCTGTGCTGGCCGGCGTTCAGCCCCAGCCAGAGCCGGTTGTCGAGCCCGATCGGCAGGGGAGCCGCCAGGGTGAGCGTGCCTGCCAGGGCGCCGGTGCTGCCTCCGCCCCGGCCGTCGCTGACCAGGCCTGCTCCGAGCTGCAGCAGTGGCGGGGGCAGCTGCCGCGGCACCGGCCCCTCGCGATGCTGCAGCGCCGTGCGCGCTTCCTGCCAGCCGGGCAGGCGCTCAAAGCGCCACTGCAGCAGCTGCAGGCTGCCGGTGGCAGGCGTCAGGCCGGGATTGACACCGAACAGCCCGGCCAGCTCATCGATCGGATCGAGCCAGAAGCTGCCCGCCTGCCAGTTGCCCCAGCGCCCATCCGCCGCCGGCGTCCAGCTCAGGCGCACGCCGGGTGCGATCGCTGGATTGATTGGCAGTCCCGTGACGTTGAGATTGAGGGTGTTGTTCAGCGCTGAATGCACGTAGGCATTCAGCACCGGCGCCTCCACGAAGTCCGGGTTGAGGGCGAACAGGCCCAGCTTCAGGCCGATGCTGCCGCTGCCCGGCTGTCGCTCCACGCTCGCCTCCGTCAGCCAGAGGCCGCTGGCGTGGGCTGTCGATTGCAGGGGAAAGGCCGCCCCGATCCGCTCCGCCCAGTCGGGCTGGCCGTTGAACAGGCTGAGCTGCAGGTGGCTGCGCCAGTGGTCGCTCTCCTCCCAGGTGGCCGGATCCTTCTCCAGGCCGCTGCCCAGCTCCAGATCGAGGGTGAGCTGCTGCATCCAGCTGCCGCCCTGCTGGCGGCCGCCGCTGGGGTTGGCCAGCGGCTGGGCCTGCAGCTGTAGGTCCTGGCGCCACCAGGCTGGTTCGGGCGGTTGGGCCGGCGGCGCTTCCGCAGCGCTGGCTGTAGCGCTGGCCGCAGCACCCAGCAGGGCCAGGGCCAGGGCCGTCGCTCTGGCGGAGATCAGCGCCGGCATCGGCGGCTGGCTCCGGAGCGGCTGGCCACGGTCCAGGGGGCGAGAGGTGCTGGCCAGTCTGGCCGCGGCCGCCAGCTCTGCCCACCCACACCGAACCGCTGCTGCGCCTCAGAGCAGCGGTTCAGCGGCGGCGATCAGCTCCTGAGGATCGGCCTCAAAGGCGGAGCGCCGCTGCCGGGAGTCGGAGCCTGCCCCTTGGAAGCGCACGTTGACGAAATCAAAGATGCCGTCGCCATCGGGATCCTTGTAGACGTAGATCTCGGTTCCTTCCTTCTCGCGCTCGATCTTCTTGAAGGTGGTGCCGTTCTTGCTGAGCTTGAAGCGCTCGTTGCGGCTGGGCTTCTCCCGCTCCCAGCGCCCATTCTCCCACTCGAAGACATTGATCTTGTTGCCGCTGATGCGGTCCACCTTGTAAGACTGATCGCGGCGATTGACGCTGCCTCCTACCACCTGGACGGATTCCAGCCGGAAGATGCCATCCTGCTTGCTTCGGCTGTAGATCTCCTGCTTGATCAGCCCGTCATCCCGTTCGCTGATCAGCAATTGGGAGCCGTCGCGGCTGAGCTTGAACGACTCCTTCTTGCTGGGGCTCTCGATCTCCCAGCGGCCGTTGTCGCGCTCGAAGACCGTGAAGCTGCCGTTGCTGTTCTGCTGGATTTTGTAGATGTCAGCCATGGATCGATGGGTGTGTCTGCAGTCCTGACTGTGTGGGATGTCTTGACAGGGGGTGCTGCTGTCGAGGAGCTGCCTGGACTGGCCTGATGTTCGGGACTGGCCGGCAGCCTTCTTGCACTGTGGCGTGCTGTTGACGGTGTTGACGTGGATTGCTAGCGCGTTTACGTGCCGGACCTGCAGCGGATCAGCGACCGGTGCCTGGATCCGCAGCCGACGCGCCCTCATGGGCGTGGTAGCTGCTGCGCACCAGCGGGCCGCTGCGCACCTGGGCAAAGCCCAGCTCGCCGGCGATGGCCCCGAGACGCTCGAACTCCTCGGGGGTCCAGTAGCGGGCTACCGGGATGTGGGCCAGCGAGGGCCGCAGGTATTGCCCCAGGGTGAGCCGCTGGCAATCGACGGCGCGCAGATCGCGCAGGGTCTGCACCACCTCCTCCTCGCTCTCACCCAGCCCGAGCATCAGGCCGCTCTTGGTGGGGATGTGGGGCGCCAGCTCGCGGGCGGCGGCCAGCAGACCGAGCGAGCGGCGGTAGGTGGCGCCCCGCCGCACCTCCCCCTGCAGCCGCTCCACGGTTTCCAGGTTGTGGTTGAAGCAGGCCGGTGCCGCCGCCAGCACGCTGGCTAGCCGCTGGCGCTGGGCGGCCACGCCCGCCGCCTCGTCGCGCTGACCGCCCCAGAAGTCGGGGGTGAGCACCTCGATCAGCACCGCCGGGTTGCGCCGGCGGATCGCGGCCATCGCCGCGGTGAACAGGCTGGCGCCGTGGTCGGCCAGGTCGTCGCGCGCTACGGCGGTGAGCACCACATAGGTGAGGCCCAGCACCGCCACCGCCTCCGCCACCCGCTCGGCTTCGGCGCCATCGAGGGCCATCGGCGCCTGCCCTTTCTCCACCTGGCAGAAGGCGCAGCTGCGGGTGCAGATCGAGCCCCCCAGCAGAAAGGTGGCGGTGCCGGCCGCGTAGCACTCCGCCCGGTTGGGGCAGCGCCCCTCCTCGCAGATCGTGTGCAGCCGCTGCTGCTTCACCACCCCCTGCACCGCCTCCAGCTGGGCGGCGCTGCCCACCGGTCGCCGCAGCCACGCGGGTAGCCGCTCGGCGGGGGCGATGGTGCTGTAGCGGCTGCGCCGCCGGGGGCTGGCCTGGTCTTCGCTGCTGGGTCCTGCGGTCACGGTGGGCGTGGTCGGTGGGTCGGCGTCGCTCAGACGTTGGCGGTTTGGGCTGGCTGGCTGGCCGTCACTCGACCACCCGCCTCCCCTCGAAGGCCCGCGCCAGGGTGATGTCGTCGGCGTATTCCAGTTCGCTGCCCACCGGCAGGCCGTAGGCGATGCGGCTCACCAGCGTGAACGGCCGCAGCAGCCGCGCCAGATAGAGGCTGGTGGTGTCCCCCTCCACGCTCGGGGTGAGGGCCAGGATCACCTCCTCGATCGGCGGATCCGGTAGCGCTGCGGGGTCGATGGCTGGTGGGCTCTGCGGCTCGCGGCGGCCGTCAGCACCCGGATGGCCGGCGGCCGCCACCCGCTGCACCAGCGGCTGGATCTGCAGCAGCTCCGGGCCGATGCCATCCATCGGCGAGATCAGCCCGCCGAGCACGTGGTAGCTGCCGTGGAACTCGCGGGTGCGCTCCATCGCCAGCAGATCGCGGGAATCGGCCACCACGCAGATCTGGCCGGTGCGCCGCTGGGGATTGCGGCAGATCTCACAGAGGGGATCGGCCGAGAGGTGAAAGCAGCGGCGGCACTGGCCCACCTGGCTGCGGGCCGCCAGCAGCGCGTCGGCGAAGCTGCGGATCTGCTCCTCCGGCTGCCGCAGCAGGTGCAGGGCCAGCCGCTGGGCCGTGCGCGGACCGATGCCCGGCAGCCGCTCGAACTGCTCGATCAGGCGGGCCAGGGGACGGGTGTAGCCGCTCAGGGCCGTGCTGCTGCTGGCCGGAATGTAGGCGGGGCGCCCAGCAGAATGGCGCTGCAACGCCCTGACATGCCGTGATCCGCACCCCCCGCCAGCGGCCCAGCCAAGCCTCCGCGCGCGCTCTCTGGCGGAGCCTGGTCGCCCTGGCCCTGGCGGTGGGCCTGGCCCTGGGGCTCTCGGCCTGCAGCGCCACCGCCGCCGGCCTCAACGGGTACCAGAGCCCCGATGGTCGTTACGCCTTCCTCTATCCCACCGGCTGGACCCGCGCCCAGGTGAGCGGCGGCCCCCAGGTGGTGTTCCACGACCTGATCAACAGCGATGAAACCCTCAGCCTGGTGATCTCGGAGGTAACCCCGGAGAGCGATCTCACCAGCCTGGGCAGCCCGGTGGCGGTGGGTGAGGCCCTGCGCCGCAGTGTGATCGCGCCGGAGGGCAGCGGCCGCTTGGCCGATCTGGTGCAGGCCGATGAGCGCCAGCAGGAGGGCCGCACCTTCTACGACCTCGAATACGCCGTGCATCTGCAGGACCGCGATCGCCATGAGCTGGCGACGGTGGTGGTGGATCGGGGCCGGCTCTACACCTTTGCCGCCAGCACCAATGAGATCCGCTGGCCCAGGGTCAAGGACCTCTTCCGCCAGGTGGTGACCTCCTTCAACCTGCTGGTGTGAGTTGAGCCCGATCTCCCCAGGCGAGGTCCCGGCGTCCCCCCGGCCCCCAGGGGATCGGCCGCTGGACGTGGCCGTGATCGGCGGCGGCCTGGCCGGTGGCCTGCTGGCCCTGGAGCTGGCCCAGTTGGGGCTGGTGGTGGAGGTTCTGGATGGGGCGGGCCAGGCCCAGCCCCCTGCCCCGGCCTGCGCCAGCCACTGGAGCTACGGCGCGATTGCCCCTTTCGCTGGTGGCGACTGGGCCCAGCTGCAGCGGTGCCACGGCGATCTGGGCTGGCGCCGCCGCTGGTTCCGGCCCCTGGGGCCCGGTGCCCCGATGGGCGGCTGGCTGCCGTTGCCCTGCAGCCGGGTCGAGGCGGAGCTGTTGCAGCGGCGTCTGCCTCAGCGCCTGCAGCGCCTCGGGATCGGCCGGCGCTGCGCCCGGGTGGAGCGGTTGCTGCCCCCCGCTACTGCCGGCGCGCCCTGGCAGTTGCAGCTGAGCGGCGCGGCCGAGCCTTTGCCGGCCCGGCAGGTGGTGCTGGCGGCCGGTGCCGGCTGCCGCACCCTCTGGCCGGCACTGCCCGACCGCCTGCGGGTGAGCTGGGCCGGGGTGCTGCTGCTGCAACCCCAGCACAGGGGCTGGCCCTGGCGGGGCCCTGCGGCGATGCGTCTGCCGGCCCGCTTTCAGCGGCTGACCCTGGAGGCCGGCGCCGCTGCGCTGCGCCAGGAGGCCTGGGCGGTGGATCCGGGCCTGCTGCCCTGGGGCGATCGCTGGCTCGCCGGTCAGATCAGCCTGGTGCGGCCTGGGCTGGAGGTGGGCGATCCTCCTGACGCGGCCTTGCAGGAGCGCCGGCTGCGGCAGGCTCTGGCGCCATGGCTGCCGCCCCTGGCGCAGTGGCCGGGCCGGTTCCAGCAGGTGCCGGTGAGTTTCTGCACTGACGGTCAGCCCCTGGCGGGGCCGGTGGCCGGGGCGCCGCCGGGGCTCTGGGCCTTCGCCGGGTTCAGTGCCGCGTTCGCGGCGGTGCCCCGGCAGGCGCCTGCCCTGGCCCGGGCCGTGCATGCCGCCTGCACCATCCGCGCTGCAGCGCCTGGGTGACAGGTCAAGGGGCGTCTTTCATGATTGGCGCCATGAGCCAGTCTTCGGCGCCTGCCAGCCTTCCCAGCAGGCCAGTTCCACCGCCAGCCGCCGGGCTCAGTGATCACGCCCAGGTGGGCCTGGGCCTGGCGGCCGTGAGCGGGGTGCTGGGTCTGTGGGCCCTCTTCTGGCCCGTGCCCACCGAGGTGAGCGGCACCGGCGTGCTCATCTATCCGGACAATGCCGGCATCCTCGATGCCCGGGCCGGCGGCCAGGTGCGCGAGATCCGGGTGAAGGTGGGGGAGCGGGTGCGTCGCGGCCAGGTGCTGATGACCCTCTACCTGCCGGTGCTGGAGCGCCAGCTGGAGCAGCAGCGCGGCAATCTGCGCCAGCTCGAGCGCCATAACGCCCGGCTCGATCAGCGTGACGCCGAGCGGCTGAGCACGGAGCAGCGCTCCCTGGAGACGTCGCTGGCCAAGTTCGCCAACGATCGCCAGCGCTACGGCCAGCTGCAGGACACCTTTGCCTCCAAGCTGCGCAACCTCGAGTGGCTGGCGCGCCGTGAAGTGGTGGCGCCCCTCTCGTCGGAGGTGGTGGGTGCGGAACAGGGCCTCACCAGCACGGGCGTGAACCTCGACAACATCCGCATCCAGGAAAAAGAGGTGGTCACCAACTACGAGCAGGTGAAGCTCGAGATCGAAACCCAGGCCCTGCAGCGTCGCTTCCAGATTGACGACCTCAAGCGCGAGATCCAGGTCACGGAGGCCAGGATCGCCTACGACGGCAAGGTGCGGGCCGAGCGCGACGGCCGGGTGCTCGACCTGCAGGTGATCCCCGGGCAGACCGTGAGCACCGGTCAGCGGCTGGGCACGATCGGCCGTGCGGATCAGCCCCAGGCCGGTGATCAGCCCCTGAAGGCGGTGGCCTACTTCGCCCCCGCCGACGCCCGCCGCCTGCCTCCGGGGCTGCCGGTGGAGGTGGTGCCCCTCTGGAACCAGCGCGGCCGCTTCGGCGGGATCGTCGGCCAGGTGGAGCAGGTGCTCACCCTGCCCGCCACCGAGGAGGACATCTCCACCACCATCGGCAACCCCCAGCTGGCCCAGGAGCTCAGCAAGAAAGGGCCGGTGATGCGCGCCGACATCCAGCTGGAGAAGGACCCCGCCAGCGTTGATGGCTTCCGCTGGACCCTCTCGGGCGGCAGCGGCGTGTTCCCCATCCGCGAGGGCCTCACCGTGGCGGCCCACGCCTATGTGGAGTGGCGTTCGCCGCTGAGCTACGTGATTCCCGGTCTGCGCTCGCTCACCGGCGGCTACCGCACCACCCGCATCGACCGCCGCTGGGATCGCCCCTCCCTGCGCCAGCCCGGAACCCTGCCATGACCTCGCGCCAGAAGCGGCGCCTGACGCTGCCGCAGATCCGCAACCCGCTGCTGCGCCAGGAACTGCCCTGGCTGGTGGCCGAGGTGGTGCTGCTGGTGATCCTGTTCAACGCCAATCCGCCCGAGCTCTGGTTCTGGCTGGTGGTGCTGCTGGTGGTGCTGCTCTACCGGATCGAGCGCTGGTGGTCGTCGCGGCCGGGTGGCGGCTGAGAGCGGAGCCTGGATCAGCGCGCCGCGCCGGGGTTGCCGCCGGATCCCAACCACTGCAGCTGGGGCTGAACCGGCTGGGCCGGATTGCGCGGCACCGGCAGCAGTTCGCGCAGCAGGCGGGCATAGGTGACGTTCACATCCACCGTGGCGTTGAGGCGCCGCACCAGGCTGTTGATCAGCTGGTCCTGGGTGATCGACAGATCCACCTCGCTGGAGAGGCCGGTGCTGTAGCGCAGCCGCACATCGCGGAAGGCCTCCAGGGCGGCGGCCACCCCGCGCCGAGCCGAGGTGAGCTTGGCCAGGCTGGCTTCGTGATTGAAGAACGCCTGCTCGAGGCGCAGGCGGATGTCGTTGCGGTTGGCGGCGTACTGCTGGGCGGCGGCCGCTTCCTGGCGGGCCAGGGCCCGGGCCTGGCCGGCGGTGGTGCCCGCATCGAACAGCAGCCAGGTGAAGGCCAGCCCCACCGACCAGTCCCAGCCGTTGCTGGTGCTCAGGGGCAGGGCCGTGGAGCCGCAGCAGCCCCCGCCGCCCACCGTGAAGTTGTCGAGGCTGCTGCGGGAGGCCAGGCCACCGGCCGCGGCAAACAGCGACAGCTTCGGCAGCAGCGCCGCTGCGGTGGCCTGGCTCTGCGCGGCCAGGGCTGTGCGGGCGGCCAGGATCGCCTCCAGTTCCGGGTTGCCCCGGTAGGCCTCCAGCAGGCTGTTCTCCAGATTGAGGGGCCAGCGCGGCTGGACTGCGATCGGATCGCTGGCGCTGGGGGTGATCCCGGGCGGCAGGTTGAGCAGCACCGCCAGCTGCCGGCGGGCCACGGCCCGGTCGGCCATGGCCTGGATCAGCTCCTCCTCCCCGCCGGCCAGGATCGCCCGCCGGCGCAGCACATCCAGCCGCGGCACCAGCCCGGCCTGCTTGAGATCGAGGCTCTCCTGCAGCACCACCAGGTCGTTGCGCAGGTTGGCGTCGTAGACGCGCACCAGCTGCTCCCGCTGCTGCAGTTGGTAATAGGCCTCGCTCACCTGCAGCTGCAGGCTGCGCAGCTGATTGGCGTAGGTGTTGCGCTGCTGCTCCAGCCGGGCGCGGGCAGCCCGCACGCTGGGGGTGCGGGCGAAATCCACCAGGGTGTAGTTGAGCTGCAGCCCTCCCTCCACGGCCCATTCGCCGCTGCTCACCCCCACCGATCCGCCCTTGGGCACGTAGAAGGCGCCGGCGCTGGGTAGCCCTGGCTGGGCGGCGCTGGAGGAGGCGTTGCTGGGGGTGAGCAGGCCGCTGGGCGAGAACTGCGGCCCGAACCTGAGGCTGTCGTTGGCCTTCTGGGCGGTGGTGGTGGTGCGCCCGCCCTCGTAGCCGCCGCTGGCGTAGGCGCTGATCGTGGGCCAGTAGCTGCCCATCTCGGCCTGAAAGCGGGCCAGGGCCGCCGCCACCTGCTCCCGCTGGCCCTGCAGGCTGGCGCTGTTGGCGAAGGCGAGGGCCAGGGCCTGCTCCAGGCTCAACCCGGCGGTGCGGCCCTGCTGCAGTTGCTCGGGGCTGGGCAGTTCCAGGGGCGGCGCGGGCGTCGCCTGGGCGGGCGCCAGCGCGCCGCTGGGGGCCTGGTTGGCGCGCAGGAGGCTGGCGGGCAGGTCCGGGGTGCTGAGCAGATCCCGCACCGTGGGTTCCGCGTCCGCGGGCAGCAGCTGGTCGAGGGCGCGCAGCTCAGCATCGAGGCGCTGCCAGCTGCGCTCCAGGTTCTGCGGTTCCGCCAGGCCCGGCAGGGTGCTGATCGCCTCAGCGCCACCGGAGGCGGCCAATCCCATCACCAACAGGACCAGGGCGTTGTTGCGAAGAGCCACCTGGCGGCTGGTGAGCGGTTGCCAGAGCGCATCATCCGTGAGCCGTTGCTGTCGCCCCCTCGCCGGTGTGCGGCCCGATGAATGGACGTTGGGCGGCTGGTGTCGTCTGCTCAACGCCTGCCCACAATCGCCGCCCAGCTGGCTTCCCCCTCGCGGATCGCCCGTTCGGCCTGGCGGCAGAGCTGCCGCCGCACGGCGATGCGCTCCAGCCGCTCGCTGGCGGCCGTGTTCACGGCGGGATCGTTCAGCTCCTGATCCAGTTGCAGCCAGCTGCCGGGCAGTTGCAGCCCCTGGGCCGGAGGCCAGGGCAGGCTCTGGCCGCCCCGATGCCTGGGGCCCTGCGGCTGCAGAGCGTCGCCTCGGATCGACTGCTCCCAGGCCTGCAGCTGATCGGCCATCGCCAGCAGCAGCTCAGCTTCAGCCTGGTGCAGGCGCTCCAGCTGCGGCAGGGGTTGCGGCTCGGGCTTGGTGCGCTCCATGGCGCGCACCAGGGTCACCAGCCGCGAGGCGGTGGCATCGAGGCTGGCCAGGAGCAGGTTGGCCGGATGGCGCTCGGGCCTGCTGCCCAGCTCCTGCAGCAGGGTGGGCCGCAGGCCGCGCATCGCCTGCAGTTGATGGCGCAGCGCTTCATAGCGCCCCTCCGGCTCGCTGGGTGCCTGGGAGGGGGCACCGCTGGCGCCCGCCTGCAGCGCCACCGCCAGCTGCCGCAAGGCCAGCTGCAGCTGAGCCAGCAGGGCGGCGTAGGCGCTGAGGATCTGATCGAGGCCGCGGGCCGGCCAGAACAGCCGCAGGCTGAGCAGAGTGAGCAGCACGCCGAAGGCGGTCCAGAAGAACCGCAGCGGCAGCCAGCTGGCGAGGTTGCCCTCGTGCACCAGCCAGCCCATCACGATGATCATGCCGCCCACCTTGTAGCCCACCTTCAGCTGCAGCAGCCCCCCCAGCAGACGCTGGCTGCCGAGGGTGATCGCCAGCCCCAGCGGCATCGGTAGCCCCTTCAGGCCCTCGTAGCCCACCAGCAGCAGCACGGCACCCAGCGCGGTGCCGAACAGGCGCTGCCGTCCGAGTTCGATCGCGCCGCCGTAGCTGCCGGTGGACACCGACAGCACGGCCAGGGCCGCGTACTGGCTGTCCTGCACGCCGGAGAGGCTGGCGAAGGCGTTGGCCAGACCGGTGGTGACGGCGGTGCGCAGGGCGGTGCGGTTGATCACGGCTGGAGGCTCCGGCGCAGGCCCCCCAGGCAGGCGTGCAGGGGCCGCCACTCCTCTGCCAGGGCCAGCAGCGGCAGCAGGGGCAGCTGCTGCTGGGCGGCCAGCTGGCGCCACAGCTGCGGTTGCCGGGCCGGAGTGGGCCGCGGCGCACCCAGCAGTTGCTGCCCCAGTGCCAGCACCGCCCGCCGCAGGGGCTCGGCCGTCTGGATCTGCTGCTCCGGCAGGTCGGCCAGCAGCCGCTCCCAGGCCAGCCAGTGAAAGTGGGTGAGCTGCCACAGGCGCAGCCGCTGCTCCCAGCGGCTGCGCCGCAGTGCCTGGCGGCGGGGACCGGCCCGCTCCTGGCCCAGCAGTTGCTCCAGCCGTTGCAGATCGCTGCTCAGGGGGGCGGGATCCAGGGGCTGCGGGCGGGGCTGCCCCCGCTCCAGCCAGTCGCGGTAGCGCTGCAGCTGGCCGCTGAGCTGAAGCAGCAGATGCCCTTCCGCCTGCTCCATCTCGGTGAGGGTGCTGCGCGGCCAGAACAGCAGCCCCACCCCGATCGCCACCAGGCAGCCCACCACCGTGTCGAGGGCGCGGTTGAACACGTAATCCCAGTTCAGCGCCACGTGGCTGGGGATCATCAGGAACATGATGCTGGTGATGCCCGCGGTGCCCAGGGCGCTCTGCCAGCCGAGCAGCTGCAGGGCCGGAACCATCAGCAGCAGCGACACCAGCACCCCCGCCCAGCCGCTGAGCACGGTGTGCACCAGGAAGGTGATCAGTCCCCCCAGCACGGTGCCCATCACCCGGCCGGTGGCCGCCTGCAGGGTGTGGTCGTCGTTGTCATCGACGACCACCACCACCGCCAGCAGCGGATACCAGAGGAAGGTGATCCGCTCGAAATGAACGGCGATCGCCGCGGTGATCAGCGTTGCCACCGCCAGCTTCAGGCTGTTGCGGACCAGGGTGCTGTTGAGGCGGGAAGGCACGGCCGCGGCCGGGTGGCGGTGGAGGTCGCTGCGGATCGCGCCGGGGGCGGATCGCGGCGCAGCGGAAGGTTCAGTAGACGTAGCGTCCGTCGAAGTCACGGTCGGCGCTGTGGCCGTCGGCGGGATCGGGCCAGCGGGCCTCCCAGTAGCTGATGCCGTCGAGCATGAACGGCTGACCATCCAGCCGTTCCACATCCAGCTGGGTGGTGCCCATCGCCGTGATCAGGCCCCCCAGTTCCATCGGGCCGAGATCGGTCTGCAGGTCCTTGCCGGCGCTGGCCAGCAGCATCGGCAGCCGCACCAGCTGCTCGGGCCGCGTCAGCTTGCGGAACAGGGCCTTGAGCGCCAGCTGCTGGCGTTCGATCCGGCCGATGTCGCCCATCTCGTCGTGGCGGAAGCGCAGGAAGCCCTCGAGATCGCGGCCCTTGAGGTTCTGCGGGCCCGGCTGCAGATCGATGTAGAGCCCCTGGGTGTTGTCGACGTAGTACATGCGCTTGGGCACATCCACCTCGATGCCGCCGATGGCATCGGCCATGCGCCGGATCGCCGCCAGGTTGACGATCACGTGATGGCTGATCGGCCGGCCGAGCTTGCGGGAGAGTTCGCGCTTCACCAGCTCGGTGCCACCGAGCGGATAGAGCGCGTTGATCTTGTGGGGGCCGTATCCCTCGGCCTCGATGTAGGTGTCACGCGGCACCTGGGTGATGCGGGTGGTGCCGCCCTCGATGCGCAGGCTGGCGATCACATCGGTGAGATCACCGGCCTGGTCGGTGCCCAGCAGCAGGATGTCCTGGTCGCCCACCCGGCTCCAGGCGGCGAAGGGGTTGGTGATGCGCGGGTTGCCGCCCTCACCGCCGGCGCTGCTCAGCCACTGCGACAGCGGCATCGAGAGCAGCACGCCGCCGCCGAGACCGAGGGCCATCGCCAGCAGCACCGGGGTGCGGCGGCTGGACCGGCGGGGCTGTTGGGCGGCGGGGCTCTTCATGGGGCCAACGCTATTCCACGCCGCCTACAGCCTTCCACGCGGTCTACAGCGCCAGGCGTTCATCGGCCCGCAGACCGGCCTGCACCCGCCAGAGATTGGCGTAGGCGCCATCGGCGGCGATCAGGGTCTCGTGCCGACCGCTCTCGACGATCTGCCCCTGCTCCAGCACCACGATCCGGTCGGCGTGGCGCACGGTGGAGAGCCGGTGGGCGATCACCAGGGTGGTGCGCTCGGCGGTGATCACATCGAGGGAGCGCTGGATGGCGGCTTCGGTCTCGTTGTCCACCGCGGCGGTGGCCTCATCGAGGATCAGCACCGGCGGGTTCTTGAGGATGGCCCGGGCCAGGGCGATCCGCTGGCGCTGACCGCCGGAGAGCCGTTGGCCCCGCTCCCCCACCACCGTGTCGTAGCCCTGCGGCAGGGCCTCGATGAAGCCGGCGGCTTCCGCCAGCTGGGCGGCGCGGGCGATCGCGCTGCGGGTTGCCGCGAAGCTGCCGTAGGCGATGTTCTCGGCGACGGTGCCGTGGAACAGGAACACCTCCTGGCTCACCAGGCCGATGGCCCGGCGCAGATCGGCCAGCTGCAGCTCCTGGATCGGGATGCCATCCAGCCGGATCTCGCCGCCCTGGTGTTCGTAGAGCCGCAGCAGCAGCTTCACCAGCGTGCTCTTGCCCGAACCGGTGGCGCCGACGATGCCGATGGTGCTGCCGGCCGGCACCTCCAGGTTGAAGTTGCGCAGCAACGGGTCGCGGCTCGGATAGGCGAACCGCACCGCCTCGAACTGCAGCGCGCCGCGCACCTGATCCAGGGGCAGGCGGCGCTGGCCGCTGGGGATGGCGATCGGTGTGTCGATCAGATCGAGCACCCGGGTGGTGGAGGCCATCGCCCGCTGGTAGTCGTCGAGGGTGCGGCCGAGGCTGGTGAGGGGCCAGAGCAGCCGCTGGGTGATGAACACCAGGAAGGAGTAGGTGCCCACGGCGATGGCGCCGCGCCAGGCCTGCAGGCCGCCGATCACCAGGATCGCCAGGAAGGCGAACAGGATCGCAAAGCGGATCAGCGGGATGAAGGCCGCCGAGAGGCGGATCGCCCGGCCGTTGCTGCGCCGGTAGGCCTCGCTGTCGCTCCGCAGTCGCTCCACCTCCCAGGCCTCGGCCGTGTAGCTCTTGATCGTGAGCATGCCGCCGAGGTTGTTGGCCAGGCGGCTGGCCAGATCGCCCGCCCGTGCCCGCACCTCGCGGTAGCGGGGCTGCAGCCGTTTCTGAAAGCGCAGCGAACCCCAGAGGATCAGCGGGATCGGCAGAAACGACACCCCCGCCACCGCGGGCGAGAGCCAGAGCATGGCGCCGCCCACCGCCAACACGGTGGTGATCAGCTGCAGGATCTCGTTGGCGCCGTGGTCGAGGAAGCGCTCCAGCTGGTTGATGTCCTCGCCCAGCACCGCCAGCAGGCGGCCGCTGCTGCTGGCTTCGAAGAAGCCCATCTCCAGCCGCTGCAGATGGTCGTAGGCCTCCAGGCGCAGCTCGTGCTGCACCGTCTGGGCCAGGTTGCGCCAGAGCAGTGCGTACAGGTATTCGAACAGCGATTCAGCGCTCCAGATCACAAAGGAGAGCAACGCCAGCACGCCGAGCTGGCCGGGCACGGAGCTCACCCCCAGCGCCGCCAGCCAGGAGGTGTTCTGCTGCACCACCACATCCACCGCCAGGCCGATCAGCACCGGTGGGGCCAGATCGAACAGCTTGTTGAGCACCGAGCAGCTGGCGGCCAGCCACACCAGCCGGCGATGGGGGCGCAGGCTGCGCAGCAGCCGTTGCAGAGGCGGCGCCGCCGTTGCGGGGGGAACTGCGCGTGCGGGCGCCATGGCCGGGCTGTGGCGAATGGTGAAGCTTGGCGCAGGGCCGTGGCGGCTGCCGCCGGCAGGCGTAGACCGGAGGTGTCCCCAGGAGAAGGTGCCATGACCCGCACCCGAGCCTTCCATCGCTTCCATCGCTGGACCGCCAAGCTGCGCCGCCACCATCTGCGCGCCTGGCTGCCTGAGCCCCGCGAGGGCGAACCTCTGGCCCCCTGCCGCGCCGCGGATCTGCGGCTGGAGGCCCGGCAGCTGGGTGAGCTGACGGATCTCGACTGGCTGGGGGATGCCGGCCGCGTGCTCGACGCTGCCTGACGGGCCCCGGGGGCGGCCTCGCTGCCCCCATCTCGGAGCCGAAAGCCCCCCGGATGGTGCATCCATCCGGGGGGCTTTGTTGTGAGCGTTGGTTGTGGCTGCTCGCTGGCTTGCCGGAGGCAGAGCCTGGGGGTGTGGGATCGGTCCGGAGTTGGCGGCGAAGGCCGTCATCCGTTCAGGGATGACGACCCTCAGGTCCGATCAACGGACCGATGGCTATCACCAGCGGTCGCCGCCGCCGCCACCACCGCCGTAACCGCCGCCGCCATAGCCGCCGCCGTCACCGCCGT
>CBFHOT010000015.1:0-30834 GCA_965657465.1 Cyanobacteriota bacterium
CTGGCAGCGCTCGGCGCAGTCCACCGGCTCCGGGGTGAGGGTGATGCCGCGGCTGCCGGCCACGATCCGGCCCACCAGCAGGGCCCGGTCCATGTGGTCGCTGCTGGTGACCAGCAGGGCATGACGGATGCGGGCGCGGCGCAGGTCATCCACCAGGGAGGTGAAGTTGGAGAGGGTATCGGTGGCGCGGTAGTCGAGCTGCACCTGACCGGGAGGCAGGCCCTGGCGCTGCTCGAACAGCCAGTGGGCGTACTCGGGGTTGCTGCCACCGCTCACCACCACCGGCAGACCGCGGTCGCGGGCCAGATCGGCAGCATGGCGCTCGCGATCGACATCGCCGCCGAGCACCAGGATCAGCTGGGGCGGTGGCGGCGTCGGCCACCACCAGCCGCGCGACAGCCAGAGGCCGGCGCCGGTGAGGCCCAGCAGCAGCAGGCCAAGGCAGCGCCGGCCGAGACGCCGGCGCGGGCGGCGACGGGGCGCCGGAGCCATCAGCCGCCCTCCGCACGCCCGGCCGTGGTTCCGGAGGTGGCCGCCACCGGGGTGAGGCCATCCACCGGCGAGCTGGGATAGAGGGGCAGCACCGGCTGCCAGGGAGCCGCCAGGCCCTGGCGATGGGCGGCCGTGGCGCCATCGAGCAGCACCGCCACATCGGCCTCCACCTCCACCGCCGCCAGCAGCTGCGGGGCTGGATTGAGGTCCGCCAGGGCCTGGCGGTCGGGATGCAGGCGAGGCGGAAGGTGCTCGGTGATGGCCAGGGCAGCGGCGGCCTCGGCGGAGCCGTCCCCGGCAGCAGCGGAGGGGCCGTAGAGGCCGGCGACCACACCGCGGCGCGGCAGCTCCTGCACGAGCCAGGTGGGCTGGCGCAGCTCCAGCCGTCGGGCGATCAGCTCCAGGCTGCCGATGCCGTCCAGGGGCAGCTGCAGCTGCTGAGCCAGGGTGCGGGCCAGCACCACGGTGAGGCGGGTGCCGGTGAAGCCGCCGGGGCCGGTGGCCACCGCCAGCCGGGCCAGCCGGGGCCAGCACTCCGCCGGACACACCTGCTCCACACAGGCGAGCAGCGCATTGCTGAGGCCGCGGCCGAGATCGAAGCTGGCAATGCGATCAGGGCGGCGGCCGCTGAGATCGCGCAGGCCCACCCCCAGCACCGGACTGGAGCTGTGCAGGGCCAGCAGCCAGGGGCCATCAGCGGCAGGATCCGCGGCGTGGTCAGCGGCAGAGGCGGGCTCAGCGGCGGCCTGGGGGTGGGCGGACATCGCGGCGGGCGGAGGGGAGGGCATCGCTCAGCGGGGCAGAGCCTCGCCCGGCCGCAGACGCTGCCAGCGGCCGGGATCAGCGGCGAAGCTCGCACAGGCCCGCACATCCCATTCGACGCCCACCGCCTCCACCCCCGTGGCGGCATCGGCGGGGAGGGCGCGCACCTGCACATGGATGCGCGGCTCGCTGGGCTCGAAGTCGGGCAGGGCCGTCAGATGGGGCGCGCCGTGCTGGCGTTCCACCGCGTGATAGGCCTGGCAGCGGTCGACCCAGCGGCAGTCCACGCAGATGCACATCCCCGCCAGGCCGCGCCAGGCGCCCATTCTGACCGGCCGCGGCCAACCCCAAGGCAGCGCTGGGCCGGAGGCCCGGGAGCTGGCGGCGGCGCTGCGGCAGCGGCTGGACCCCGAGGGCTGGCCGGTGCCGCCCGAGGCCCTGCCGGCGGGCACCCCCCTGGTGGGCGGGGCCGTGCGCGATGGCCTGCTCGGCCGGCTGGCGGAGAAACCCGACCTCGATCTGGTGGTGCCCGCCGATGCCATCGCGCTGGCGCGCCGGCTGGCGCGGGAGCGACGCGGCAGCTGCGTGGTGCTCGACGCCGAGCGCGACATCGCCCGGCTGGTGCTGCAGGGCTGGACCGTCGATCTGGCACGCCGGGAGGGCCCCGATCTGATCAGCGACCTGCAGCGGCGCGACTACAGCGCCAATGCCATCGCCCTGCCGCTGGAGCCCGATGCGGCCCTGCTCGATCCCACCGGCGGCCTGACGGCCCTGGCGGCCGGCCAGCTGGTGGCCGTGCGCGAGCGCAACCTGCTGGACGACCCCCTGCGGCTGCTGCGCGGCGTGCGTCTGGCCTGGGAGTTGGAGCTGGAGTTGGAGGCCACCAGCCTGGGCTGGATCCGCCGCCATGCCCGTCAGCTGCGCACGGTGGCGGGCGAACGGGTGCTGGCGGAACTGGAGCGGCTGGCCCAGGCGGCGGCGGGCGAGCAGGGGCTGGAGCAGGCCCTGGAGCTGGGGCTGCTCCAGCCCTGGGGCGCCGATCCCCAGGCCGCGGCGGCGCTGCGGCAGCTGAACCGGGAGGCGGCCGTTGCCCGCGGGCTGAGCGAGAGCGACTGCGCCGAGCAGCTGCCGCTGGCACGGCTGGCGGCGCTGCTGCCTGCCGAGGCGGTGGCCCAGCTCAAGGGCAGCCGCCGGCTGCTGCGGGCTTGCGAGCGGCTGCGCCACTGGTGGCAACGGCTGGAGACCGGGCTGGAGGGTGCCGACGGGCTGGCAGCGCTGGCCGAGGAGGAGCGGCTGCAGCTGCAGCGCGAGCTGGAGGCGCTGCTGCCGGCGCTGCTGCTGCGGCTGCCGCCCGCGGAGGCGCGGGCCCTGCTGGAACGCTGGCGCAACCCGGAGGATCCGCTCTGCCATCCACAGCCGCCGCTCAACGGTGATGCCCTGCGGCAGGCGCTGCAGCTGCCCGCCGGCCCGCAACTGGGCGCCTTGCTGCAGCACCTCACCCTGGAGCGGGCCTTCGGGCGGCTGGAGGGCTCGGGCGCTGACGCCCGCGGCCAGGCGCTGGCGGCGGCGCGGCTCTGGCTGGAGCGCGCCGGCTGAGCCCCTCCCTGAAGGCAGCCACGCAGGCACCCACGGAGGGCGGCGGCCCGTTGCCACGCCAGCAGGCCGGCGGGGCTGCACGCCAACGGGGGGAGCGGGCGCCGTGGTTAACTTCTTGATGCGAAGGCGTGAGTCTGAGGTTAGTCCTCGCCAGCTGAAGTAATTCTCTTCCCCTTTCCCATCCATGAGCGTTCGTCTCTACGTCGGCAACCTGCCGCAGACCTTTGATGCCAAGGAGCTCGACGCTCTGTTCACCAGCGTCGGCGAAGGCGTTCGCTTCAAGGCCGTCAACGACCGCGAGACCGGCGCCTGCCGCGGCTTCGGCTTCGCCAACGTGGATGACCAGAAGATGGCGGAAGCGGTGATCGCTCAGCTGAACGGCAAGGACTTCGGCGGCAACACCCTGCGCATCGAGGTCTCCGAGCGCAAGGACAGCCGCGGCCCCGCCGGCGGCGACCGTCGCGGCGGCGGCAACCCCACCCCCCTGCGCCAAGTGGTGAACAAGGTGGTGCATGCCGACCAGGTGGACAGCCAGTCCCCCGATCCCCGCTGGGCCGGCGAGCTGGCCAAGCTGAAGCAGCTGCTCGACAACCAGAAGGCCGCCGTCTGATTCCCGGCACCTCCCGCTTCTGGAGCTGGCGTGGTCAGCGCATCCAGCTGCTGCAGGCCGGCGACGCGGCTGCAGCCGATCTGGTGCTGCTGATCCACGGCTTCGGGGCCAACAGCCAGCACTGGCGCCACACCCTGCCGGCCCTGGAGCAGGGGGCTCAGGTGGTGGCGCTGGATCTGCTGGGCTTCGGCGCCAGCGCCAAACCCCCCTCCTGCCTGGAGGGGGAAGTCCCCCGGCCGGGCGCGGTGCGCTACGGCTTTGCCCTGTGGGCCGCCCAGGTGGTGGATCTGATCGGCGAGCTGTTGTCAGCTCCACCCCCGCCTGCTGCAACTTCCAGTGCTGTGACCGCAAGCGCTGCAGCGGCCCCGGTGCGGCGGCTGCATCTGGTGGGCAACTCCATCGGCGGCATGGTGGCCCTCAGCGCCGCCTGCCGCCTGCGGCAGCAACCGATCGCCGGCTGCCGGCTGGAACAGGTGGTGCTGATCGACTGCGCCCAGCGCCGGCTCGACGACAAGCGCCTGGCCGAGGCCCCGCCCCTGGCCCGTCTGGGACGTCCCGGCCTGAAGCGGCTGGTGCGGCAGCGCTGGCTGGTGGGCAGCCTGTTTCGACTGCTGGCCCGACCGGCGGTGATCCGCCAGGTGCTGCAGCAGGCCTATCCGAGCGGCGCCAACGTCGATGACGAGCTGGTGGATCTGCTCTACCGCCCCAGCACCGATGCCGGCGCGGTGGAAAGCTTCCGCGGCTTCGTGAACCTGTTCAACGATGCTCTGGCCCCCGAGCTGCTGGCCGAGCTGAGCAGCGACAACGGTGATGGCAGTGGTGATCGTGATGCCGCCGTGCCGGTGCGATTGATCTGGGGCGAAGCGGACCCTTGGGAGGATCCCGCCGAAGCCCGCCAGTGGGCGGCGCGCTACCGCTGCATCCGCAACCTGGAGCTCCTGCCGGGGGTGGGTCACTGCCCCCATGACGAAGCACCCGAGCGCGTGAATCCGATCCTGAGGCGCTGGATTCTGGAAGGAAGACCGCAGGATTCGGCTACGCTCCCCGGACCAAATTGTTGAGGTGATCTCCAGGGCGTGCGGCTGCAAGGCCGGCGCCAGCGCTACTCAGCTCGGGCCCGGATCACCGGAGCTGCGACATCCGGTCTGCGGCAGCGAATCCGCAGCAGCGAATCCGCAGCAGCAAAACCGCGGCACCGAGCCCGCGGCACGTCATCAGAACGACAAGACGCCCCCCACGTGTCGGCCTCCTGGCATCGCCCCCGTGTCACTGTCCCAGCCTGCTGCAGCTGATCGAACGGGTGAGCCGCAGCAGGAGGCGCAGAGGGATCCGCTCACAGTCTGCCCAGCCGCGGCGCCGTGCTCCAGCGGGTGGCTGCAACCCTGAAGCGACGAGCGCATCCCACGGCGGTGCTGAGCGTGGGCATCGACCGGTTGTCCCAGGTGAATCACGCGCTCACCCACCGGGCCGGTGACCGCCTGGTGATCACCGTGGCAGAGCGGCTGGTGCAGAGCCTGGGCAACGACGGCCTGGTGGCGCGCGGCACCGGAGACACCTTCATCGTTCTGCTCGATGCCATCGCCTCCTCCGGGGAGGCCGCAGCGATCGCCGAGCACCTGCGCCAGGGGGTGAAGGGTCGCATCCGCTACGCCGGGCACACGATCGCCCCCACCGTGAGCATCGGCCTGGCGCTCACCCCGGGGGAGGGCGACGACGCCATCGGTGAAGCACCCACGGCCGATGAGCTGCTGCGCGATGCCGCGCTGGCCATGCGGATGGCCGCCGACAAGGGGCGCGATCGCTGCCATGCCGCCGATCAGCGACTGGCGCTGGAGGCACGGCAGAGCCTGGAGATGCAGGAGGAGCTGCGACAGGCCCTCGAGCGCGGCGAACTGCAGGCCTGGCTGATGCCGCAGGTGGACCTCAGCAACGATCGCCTGCGCGGTTACGAAGCCCTGGTGCGCTGGCCGCGCAGCGATGGGGAGCTGGCCCTGCCTGAGACCTTCCTGGCGATCGCCCGCAACGCGCAGCTCGGCGAGGCGATCGATCTGGAGATGCTGCGCCAGAGCATCGATGCCCTGGTGCAGCTACCGCCGCCGCTGAGCGTGGCCGTCAACCTGAGCGCCGAAACGCTGGGGCGCAGCGGGCTGGTGGAGCTGGTGCAGGCCTGGCTGCAGCGGGCAGGCGTGGAGCCGAGGCGGCTGCATCTGGAAATCACCGAAACGGCCTTGCTGGAGGTGGGACCCGAGGTGAGCGCCACGATCCAGCAGCTGGCCGGCGCCGGCGTGCGCTGGCTGGTGGACGACTTCGGGGTGGGCTATTCCTCGATCAGTCATCTGCGGGATCTGCCGATCCACGGCATCAAGCTGGATGGCTCCTTCACGGCCGGGCTGCGCCACGGCGACCAGAAAAGCCTGCGGCTGGCCCAGGCCCTGGCCGGATTGGCCGAGGGCCTCGGGCTGGAGACGGTGGCCGAGGGGATCGAGAGCGCCGACGAAGCGGCAACGCTGCGCGATCTGGGCTGGAGCTGCGGCCAGGGCTGGCATTTCGGCAAGGCTGCCGCGCTGCAGCACTGGCGCCACCAGGCCGGCATCCCGGGGGTCGGCAACGGCAGCTCACGCCTTCCTGCAGCGGTGGCTGGTTCCAGCCGCAGCAGCTGGGCCCTGGCCGTCACCGACAACGTGCCGGTGGGACTGTTCGCCCTGCGCCTGGATCCGGGCGGCCACCCCCATTTCCTGTTCGCCAGCCGTCGCTGGCTGGAGTTGCTGCAGCTGCGGCGTCACCACGTGCGGCGGGGCATCGCACCGGTGCTGGCCCGCATCCACCCGCAGGATCGCGGGGCGCTGATCGAACGCTGCCGGCGGCAGCAGCGCTCTGGTGCACCCTTCACCTGGGAGGGCCGGGCCGGCTCCAGAGCGGCGCGAGCGACCGCTGGGTGCTGGTGGAGGCCTCACCGCTGCCCCAAGGGGACGGCAGCCTCACCTGGCAGGGGGTGATCAGCGACATCAGCGAGCGCAAGAAGCAGGAGCTCGAGCTGCGCTTTCTGCTGGAGGAAGCACCGATCCCGATCGCTATCCAGGAGCTGGGCGGCGACAACCCACGGATCACCTTCGTCAATCAGCAGTTCCGCCGCGTCTTCGGCTACGACCTGAGCAGCATCCCCCGGCTCTCGGAGTGGGCGCAGCTGGCCTACCCCGATCCGGATCAACGCGAGGCTGTGTTCGAGGCCTGGAATGCCAGCGTGGCCGTGGCCCGCAGCGGCGACCACGTGGTGCCGCCGCTGGAGGCGGAGGTCACCGCCGCCGATGGCAGCCGCCTGCAGGTGCTGTTCACCGCGGTGATGCGCGGCGAGAGCGAGATGGTGATCTCGGCGATGGACATCACCGCCTGGCGCCAGGCCGAACGGCAACTGCAGCAGGCCCGGGCCACGCTGGCCGAGCACGCCCTGGCCCTCACCGAAGCGATCCCGGTGGGCACCTACACCATGCATCTGCCCCCCGAGGGCGGCATGGCGTCCTTCACCTTCATGAGCGAGCGCTTCCTGCAGATCTGCGGGCTGAACCGGGACGAAGCGGCAGCCGATCCCTTCAAGGCCTTCGCCTGCGTTCACCCCGACGACTACGACACCTGGGTGCAATGGAATGCGGACGCCTTCGCCCAGAAGCGACCGTTCTACGGCGAATGCCGCGTGGTGGCCGATGGCGTGGAGCGCTGGATCAGCGCCGAATCGGTGCCCCGCGACCTGCCGGATGGCAGCACGGTGTGGGAGGGGGTGTTGATCGACATCAGCGAGCGCAAGCGCGTGGAGCAACAGCTGATCGCCGCCAACCGGCAGCTGCAGGAGGTGGCGAACACCGATGGACTCACGGGGGTCTGGAACCGGCGCCATCTGCAGACGGCCATGCGCCAGGCCATCAGCCGGGCCGACCGCCATGGCGGACCGCTGGCGCTGATCCTCTGCGATGTGGATCGCTTCAAACAGATCAACGATCAGCACGGCCACCCGATCGGCGATCAGGTGCTGATCGAGTTCTGCCGCCGAATCCAGCAACATCTGCGCAGCGGCGACTGCTTCGGGCGCTGGGGCGGCGAGGAGTTCCTGATCCTGCTGGATCCCTGTGATGCTGCTGCCGCACGGGCCCTGGCCGAGAAGCTGCGCCGGCTGATCGCCGCCACCCCCTTCGCACGCGTCGGCGCGGTGACCTCCAGCTTCGGCGTCGCCGAACGCCGGCCCAAAGAAGCCGAAGCGGACTGGGTCCAGCGGGTGGATCAGTATGTCTATGCCGCCAAGGAAGGCGGCCGCAATCGCGTCATGGGCGACGGCAGCTGAGGTGCTTCAGCGGGCCTGGGCCACCACAAAGGAGAGCGGCAGATCGAGCAGCTTTCCGGCCATCGGCACATAGGCGCGCTTGTTGAACACGTCGTAGTCGTGCTGCTCGATCACATCGAGGATGCCGCGATAGAGCCGCAGCGAGGCCCACACCGGCCAGCGTGCATCGGGCGCCAGCCAGCGCACACCGGCCTCGGAGCGGGCGAACCAGTCGCGGGCGCGCTCCAGCTGAAAGCGCATCAGCTGCCGCCAGTTGTCGTTGAGCACGCCGGCCAGCAGCTCCGCCTCGCTGTAGCCGAAGCGGGCCAGTTCGTCCTGGGGCAGATAGATGCGGCCGCGGCCGCGGTCTTCGCCCACATCGCGCAGGATGTTGGTGAGCTGATTGGCGATGCCCAGGGCCACCGCCGCCTCCGAGGTGTCGGGCCGCTCGCTCCAGGGGGCGCTGGTGTAGGCGGGATCGACCCCCATCACCTCCTGGGTCATCAGGCCGACGGTGCCCGCCACCCGATAGCAGTAGAGCTCCAGCTGCTCGAAGCTGGCGTAGCGGGTGGTGGTGAGATCCATCCGCATGCCCTCGATCATGTCGAGATAGGGCTGCAGCGGCTGGGGATAACGGGCGATGGTGTCGGCCATCACCAGATCCAGGCCATCGCGCACCGTGCCCTCAAAGAGCTCGCGGGTGCGCTGCTCCCAGGCATCCAGCCGGAGCGCCAGCTCCGCCACGGGCCGCGCCTGGGCCTCCGGACTGTCCATCAGCTCGTCGGTGCGGCGGCACCAGACGTAGATCGCCCAGATGGCCCGGCGCTTGGCCGGCGGCATCAGCAGGGTGCCGAGATAGAAGGTCTTGGCCCATTCCGCCGTCTCGCGCCGGCAGGCCTCATAGGCCTGCTCCAGCGACGGCAGCACGAGGGCGGCGGCGGGGGCGACAGCCACCGGACTCAGGCCGCCACCGGGGTCTTGGCGGCCAGGGGGGAGCCGGCGATCGCCTGGGCGCACTGCTTGCCGCTGAGCACGGCACCCTCCATCGAGGCCAGGTAGCGCTGCATCGTGTAGCAACCGGCCAGGAAGAAGTTGGCGATCGGCGAAGCCTGATCGGGGCGCAGCTGCTGGCAGCCGGGCACGGTCTTGTACACCGAGAGGGGGGTCTTGACCACGATCGCCTTGCGCAGCTGGGCCTGGTCATCGCCGCTGAAGTGCTGCGGGAACAACCGCTTCAGCTCCTCCATCGTGGCGGCCACGATCTCGTCATCGCTGCGGCCGATCCAGTCCTTGGCGGGGGCGAAGACCAGCTCGAGCATCGAGCGCTCGGGGTCCTCGTATTCCTTGCAGGTGTTGCTCATGTCGGCGTACACGCTCAGCAGCGGGCTGCGGCTGAACAGCAGGTGATCGATGTCGGTGAGCTTGCGGTCGAACCAGAGATGGATGTTGATCACTGGAACGCCATTGAGGCCGTCGAGCTTCTTGAAGTAGGGGATGTCCTTCCAGGGCTCGGGGATCAGCAGCTTGAAGGGATCCACCGGCATGGCGCTCACATAGGCGTCGGCCTGCAGGGTGTAGCCCTCCTTGCCCTTGATGCCACCGATGCGGAAGCCACTCACCGTGCCGTCGGCGTTGAGCTCGATCTGCCGCAAGGGCGCATCGAGATGCACCTCACCGCCGCGGGCGGTGACGTAATCCACGATCGGCTGGCAGAGGCGCTGAGGCGGGTTGCCATCAAGGAAGGCCATCTTCGAGCCATCGCTTTCCTGCAGGAAGCGATTCAGCGCCGTGAGCACCACGGTGCTGGAGATCTCATCGGGGTCAATGAAGTTCAGCGCCTTGGCCATGGCGATGAATACTTCATCATTCACGCGATCAGGAATGTTGTGCAGCTTCAGCCATTCGCTCCAGGAATACTTGTCGCACTCCTCCACGTAGCTCTGACCACGCAGCATCGCCGGCACCAGGCCCAGGCCGAAGGAGATCTTCTCCGGCCAGGTGAGCATGTCGTTGTTACCGAGAATCGCGGCCACACCGTTGAACGGGGCCGGAATATCGGGGAAGTCGAAGCGGCTGTAGGTGCCGGGCGTCTCCTTCTGGTTGAAGATCATCGAGTGGCTCTTCCACTGCAACCGGTCCTCGATGTCCAGCTCCTTGAACAGCTGGCGCATGTTGCGGTAGGCGCCGAAGAAGATGTGCAGGCCGGTCTCGTACCAGTCACCGTCCTCGTCCTGCCAGGCGGCCACCTTGCCGCCGAGCACGTCGCGGGCTTCGACGACGATCGGGGTGTGGCCGGCGTCGCAGAGGTACTTGGCACAGGCCAGGCCAGCCAGGCCGGCACCGGCGATGGCGACGCGCATATCCACAGGAAAAACCAGAGGCAACCTTACGGCGGTCCCCTCTGGGGCTGCGTGGGGCCGGAACGGCCGAAGCCGGAGAGCGCACTACCTAGAGTCATGGCAGCTGACGGCCGCACGCTGGCCGCTCCAAGCGGCGCACCAGCCCAGCCGCCCACCGCAACCACCGACGCATGGCCGACTCCAGCCCAGCAGCCACCCTGCTGAAGTCCACCACCCGCCACATCCGCCTGTTCACGGCCCGGGTGGAGAATGGCGACCTGGTGCCCGATCCCCAGCAGCTGACGCTGGACGTCGACCCCGACAACGAATTCCTCTGGGAGCCGAAAGCCCTGGAGGCGGTGCAGCAGCGCTTCCGCGAGCTGGTGGCCAGCAACGCCGGCGCCGAGCTCAACGACTACAACCTGCGCCGCATCGGCTCGGAGCTGGAGGGCCTGGTGCGCCAGCTGCTGCAGGCCGGCGAGCTCCGCTACAACCCCGACTGCCGGGTGCTCAACTACTCCATGGGTCTGCCGCGCACGCCCGAAAATCTGTGAGCCGCTACGACGCCCGCTACGGAGCAGCCGCCAGCCGCGGCGGCAGCGGCCGCTACGACAGCCGCGCTGATGGACGCGCCGAAGGCCGTAACCCGGGCCGCTACGGCGATCGCTACGCGGATGTCGACCCCGGCAGCGACCGCTATGAGGCCGGCCGGCGCGGCGATCCCCGCGGGCGGCGCGGCCCCGGCGGGCCGGGTGGCGGTGGCCCTGGTGGCGGCAACGGCGGCAATGGTGGCAACAACCCACCGGTGGCCTTCAACGTCGGCACGATCGCCGTGCTGGCCGGCGTGCTGGTGGTGGGCATCGGCATCGGCACCGGCATCTCCAGCACCACCCAGGGCAACCAGGGCAACATCGCCAGCTCCCAGCAGCTGGACATGGCCGTGCCCGATCCGGAGTTCTGCCGGCAGTGGGGGGCCAGCGCCTTCGTGATGGACGTGGAGATCTACACGACCATGAACCCCAGCTCCAGCTTCGTGACCCAGCCGGCGCTGCGACCCGGCTGCGTGATCCGCCGCGAGAACTGGAGCGTGCTGCAGAAGGAAGGGGCGATCACGGCCGAGCAGATGCGGCAGTGCAAGCAGCGGATGAACACCTTCGCCTACATCGGCTCGGTCAAGGACAAGCCGGTGGTGCGCTGCGTGTATCAGACCGACATCCGCGAGAACCAGTTCGTGACCAAGGGCGTGGCCGACGACACCGTGGGTGTGACGCCGGAAGCGGACATGTTCTGAGGAGCGGGGGCGGGATGGCGCGGTGGCCCCTCAGGCCTCCGCCGCCTCCGCAGGCGCCGGCTGATTGGGAATCAGCGGCCGCCGCAGCGGGCTGTCGGCGCTGGCGAACACCGGCAGCACCTCCTTGCGGAAGGCGTCGGCCGCCCGCGAGCAGTAGCGCGCCGGATGGGTGATCAGCTTCAGCTGGCGGCGCACCAGCAGATCCGCCACCTGGGGCCGGTGCAGGGTGCCGGCCGAGAGCTCCCGCTCGATCGACACCACCGGCAGGAACGCCGCCCCTAGGCCACTCTGCACCGCGTTCTTGATCGCCTCGAAGGAATTGAGCTCCATCTCGATCTTCAACCGCGACACCTCGAGGCCCGAGCGGGCCAGCAGCTGGTCGACCATCTTGCGGGTGGTCGACTGGGCATCGAGGCAGACGAACCCCAGCCGGTAGAGATCGTCCTTGGTGAGCTCCGGCAGCCGCGCCAGCGGATGCTTCGGCGGCAGCACCAGCGCCAGCTCATCGCTGGCGTAGGGCACCACCTGCAGCAGCTCGTTGAGTTCGCTGGGCAGCTCACCGCCGATGATCGCCAGATCGACCTGGCCATTGGCCACGCTCCAGCCGGTGCGGCGGGTGCTGTGCACCTGCAGCTGCACCGCCACATCGGGATACTTCTGGCGGAACAGGCCGATCATCCTCGGCATCAGGTAGGTGCCGGTGGTCTGGCTGGCGCCCACGATCAGCGAGCCGCCGCGCAGGTTGTGCAGATCCTCCAGGGCCCGGCAGGCCTCCTGGCACTGGCTGAGGATGCGGTCGCAGTAGCTCAGCAGCAGGTGGCCGGCCTCAGTGAGCTGGGCCTTGCGGCCGCCGCGATCGAACAGGGAGACGCTCAGCTGCTTCTCCAGGTTCTGGATCTGCAGGCTCACCGCCGGCTGGGTCACGTAGAGGCTGTCGGCAGCCTTTTTGAAGCTGCCCTCGCTGGCGATCGCCCGCAGGATGCGCAGCTGGTCGAGGGTGAAGGGCAGATCAGCCATAGGTGGACCCGGGGCCCGCAGGCCAGCACCGCCAGCGAACCAAAACTCTAGGGGTCCCGGCCGGTGGCGAGAATCGCCGGCTTCACAACGCACCACGCCGCCCGTGCCCGCCACCGATCCGCACCACAGCAGCTGGGTGATGCTGGCGCTGCTGCTGGCCTTCGCCGTACTCCACAGCGGCGGGGCCTCGCTGCGCTACTGGGGCGTGGAGCGCATCGGCGAACGGGCCTGGCGGCTGCTGTTCGCCGCCGTCAGCATCCCCTCGGCGGTGGTGGTGATCGGCTACTTCCTGCAGCACCGCTACGACGGCCTGCGCCTCTGGAACCTGCAGGATCAGCCCTGGATCGTGCCGCTGGTGTGGGTTGGCACGGCGATCAGCTTCCTCTTCCTCTACCCCGCCACCTACAACCTGCTGGAGATCCCGGCGGTGCTCAAACCGCAGGTGCGGCTCTACGCCACGGGGATCATCCGCATCAGCCGCCATCCCCAGGCCGTCGGCCAGATCCTCTGGTGCGCCACGCACCTGCTCTGGATCGGCAGCAGCTTCATGGTGGCCACCTGCGCCGGCCTGATCGCCCATCACCTGTTCGCGATCTGGAACGGCGACCGGCGCCTGGCCAACCGCTTTGGGCCCGCCTTCGAGGAACTGAAGACCAGCACCTCGGTGATGCCCTTCCGCGCGGTGCTCGACGGCCGCCAGCAGCTGGCGTGGCAGGAATTTCTGCGGCCGGCGCAGCTCGGCATCGCCATCGCCGTGGGCGTGTTCTGGTGGGCGCACCGCTTCATCGGCACCGGCGCCACCGCCTTCGCCCGCACCGGACTGGCCCATTGGCTGGGCTGAACCGGAGAAGCGGCGGATCGCACTGCCTACACTCCTGCAAGCCCGCCCCCCACGGAGCACCCACCGGATGCCCTCCGCCGCTGAACTCGCCTGGTTGATCCCGGTGTTGCCCCTGGCCGGCGCCTGCCTGGTGGGGCTGGGTCTGATCAGCTTCAACCGCACGATCAACCGGCTGCGCAAGCCCGTCGCCTGGCTGCTGATCAGCTGCGTCAGCGCCGCCGCGGTGCTCAGCTATGCGGTGCTGGCCCAGCAGCTGGCGGGGGCCGGCCCCACCGAGGTGCTGTTCAACTGGGCCAGCGCCGGCAGCTTCAACCTGCAGATGGGCTTCCGCGTCGACGCCCTGGCGGCGGTGATGCTCAGCCTGGTCACCACCATCGCCGTGCTGGTGATGGTTTATTCCGATGGCTACATGGCCCACGACAAGGGCTATGTGCGCTTCTTCACCTACCTGGCCCTGTTCAGCAGCTCGATGCTGGGCCTGGTGATCAGCCCCAACCTGCTCGAGATCTACGTGTTCTGGGAGCTGGTGGGCATGTGCTCCTACCTGCTGGTGGGCTTCTGGTACGACCGCGATGGCGCCGCCAACGCCGCCCAGAAGGCCTTCGTGACCAACCGGGTGGGCGATTTCGGCCTGCTGCTGGGCATCCTCGGCCTGTTCTGGGCCACCGGCAGCTTCGGCTTCGAGGAGATCGGCCTGAAGCTGCAGGAGGCCGTGGCCGGCGGCAGCGTGAGCAACACCGTGGCCGTGATCCTCTGCCTGCTGGTGTTCATGGGGCCGATGGCCAAGTCGGCCCAGTTCCCGCTGCACGTGTGGCTGCCCGACGCCATGGAGGGCCCCACGCCGATCTCGGCCCTGATCCACGCCGCCACGATGGTGGCCGCCGGTGTGTTCCTGGTGGCGCGGCTGCAGCCGGTGTACGAGCCCTTTGCGGCGGTGCAGATCACCATTGCCGTGATCGGCACGATCACCCTGTTCCTGGGGGCCTCGATCGCCCTTACCCAGCAGGATCTCAAGAAGGGTCTGGCCTACAGCACCGTGAGCCAGCTCGGTTACATGATGCTGGCCATGGGCTGCGGCGCCCCGGTGGCGGGCATGTTCCACCTGGTGACCCACGCCTTCTTCAAGGCGATGCTCTTCCTCGGCTCGGGCTCGGTGATCCACGCCATGGAGGAGGTGGTGGGCCACGAGCCGGTGCTCGCCCAGGACATGCGCCTGATGGGCGGCCTGCGCCGCTACATGCCGATCACCTCCGCCACCTTCTTCATCGGCTGCGTGGCGATCGCCGGCATCCCGCCCCTGGCCGGCTTCTGGAGCAAGGACGAGATCCTCGGCCAGGCCTTCAACAGCTTCCCCGTGCTGTGGGGAATGGGCTTCATCACCGCCGGGATGACCGCCTTCTACATGTTCCGCCTCTACTTCCTCACCTTTGAGGGCGAGTTCCGCGGCAACGACAGCGCCATGCAGGCGGCGCTGCTGGCGGCCGCCGGCAAGGGCAATGACCACGACGAGGAGCACGACCACGGCCACCACGCCGAGCACCCGCACGAATCGGGTTGGCAGATGGCGATGCCCCTGGCGGTGCTGGCGGTGCCGTCGGTGCTGATCGGCCTGCTCGGCACCCCCTGGAACAGCCGCTTCGCCTTCCTGCTCGATCCCCACGAGGCGGCCGAAATGGCCGAGCACTTCAGCTGGAGCGAGTTCCTGCCGCTGGCGGGCGCCTCGGTGGCGATCTCCGTGGCCGGCATCACCGTGGCCGTGCTCGCCTACGCCCTGCGCAAGCTGGACATGGCAGCCCTGTTCGCCGATCGCTTCCCGGCGGTCAATGCCTTCCTGGCCAACAAGTGGTACCTCGATGCCATCAACGACAAGCTGTTCGTGCAGGGCAGCCGCAAACTGGCCCGCTCGGTGCTGGAGGTGGACTCCAAGGTGGTGGATGGGGTGGTCAACCTCACCGGCCTGATGACCCTGGGCAGCGGCGAAGGGCTCAAGTATTTCGAGACCGGCCGGGCGCAGTTCTATGCCCTGATCGTCTTCGGCGGCGTGATCGCCCTGGTGGTGCTGTTCGGCGCCCTGGGCTAAAGGGGCCCCCGCGCCAGGGATGCAGCCGGCCGCAGGCGCGACACGGCTGCATCCCTGGCGCTGGCCCCGGGTGGGAAGGGATCGTGGGCAGGGGCTCCTGAGCTGCAGCGCATCGGCGGCCCAGAGGTGAGCCCAGCCATCCGCTGGCACGACACGGCTGGGCTCACCTCATGGCGCCAGTGGGGATCTGAAGCGCGCTGCCTCAGCGCCTGGCTGATACGGGCTCGCGCTGGCACGGCCTCTGGGCGCTGGGACTCAAGCGGGAGCACCAGTGAGCCAGTGAGCCGGCCGCAACCAAGCAGCGCCGATCGCCGGCGCCCAGCGCTCCGCCCCGGCCCTCCCAACCGCCACTTCAGCTACGCCCGTCTCCGCCCCTCCGGCCAGTGACCAGCGGTTGCCGGGCCGTATTGGGCACACAACACCCCGAGCCCCAGCCCTTTCCCCCCACCCGGCGACCAAGGCCACTACGGACTGTGTGCCTCCACCGACCGGAACCGGGGCAGACCGGCCGGGATTTCTACACTCCGCCCAACGGCAAAGCTCCACCCGTGGTGTTTCCCTGGCTGAGCGCCGCGATCCTGTTCCCGATCGCGGCCGCGCTGCTCATCCCGTTCGTGCCCGATCAGGGTGACGGCAAGCAGGTGCGCTGGTTCGGCCTGGGGGTGGCCCTGATCACCTTCCTGTTCACGGTGGGGGGCTACCTCAACGGCTACGACCCGTCGGTGGAGGGTCTGCAGCTGGTGGAGCGGGTGGAATGGCTGCCCAGCCTCGGGCTGGCCTGGTCGGTGGGAGCCGATGGGCTCTCGATGCCGCTGATCCTGCTCACCAGCTTCATCACCGCCCTGGCGGCCCTGGCGGCCTGGCCGGTGAGCTTCAAGCCGCGGCTGTTCTACTTCCTGCTGCTGGCGATGGATGGCGGCCAGATCGCCGTGTTCGCCGTGCAGGACATGCTCCTGTTCTTCCTGGCCTGGGAGCTGGAGCTGATCCCGGTGTATCTGCTGCTGGCGATCTGGGGCGGCAAGAAGCGCCAGTACGCCGCCACCAAGTTCATCCTCTACACGGCCGGCAGCTCGCTGTTCATCCTGATCGTGGGCCTGGCGATGGCCTTCTTCGGCGGCAGCACCAGCTTTGAGTACACGGCCCTGATGGCCAAGGACTTCCCACTGAAGTTCCAGCTGCTCTGCTACGCCGGCCTGCTGATCGCCTTCGGCGTGAAGCTGCCGATCGTGCCGCTGCACACCTGGCTGCCCGACGCCCACGGTGAGGCCACGGCGCCGGTGCACATGCTGCTGGCCGGCATCCTGCTGAAGATGGGGGGCTATGCGCTGCTGCGCTTCAACGTGCAGCTGCTGCCCGAGGCCCACGCCCAGTTCGCGCCGCTGCTGGTGGTGCTGGGGGTGGTGAACATCATCTACGCAGCGCTCACCTCGTTTGCCCAGCGCAACCTCAAGCGCAAGATCGCCTACAGCTCGATCAGCCACATGGGCTTCGTGCTGATCGGCATCGGCAGCTTCAGCGATCTGGGCACCAGCGGCGCGATGCTGCAGATGATCAGCCACGGCCTGATCGGCGCCAGCCTGTTCTTCCTGGTGGGCGCCACCTACGACCGCACCCACACCCTGCAGCTCGATGAGATGGGCGGCGTGGGCCAGAAGATGCGCAAGATGTTCGCCCTCTGGACGATCTGCTCGCTGGCCTCGCTGGCCCTGCCGGGCATGAGCGGCTTCGTCAGCGAGATCACCGTGTTCCTGGGGGTCACCGCCAATGACAGCTTCACCACGGGCTTCCGCGTGATCACGATCGTGCTGGCGGCCATCGGCCTGGTGCTGACGCCGGTGTATCTGCTCAGCCTCTGCCGCCGCGTCTTCTTCGGCCCGCGCATTCCCGCCCTGGCGGTGGTGGGCGACATGAAGCCGCGCGAACTGGTGATCGGCCTCACCCTGCTGGTGCCCACCCTGGTGATCGGCTTCTGGCCAAGGGTGGCCATCGACTTCTACGAAGCCAGCACCAACGCCCTCTCCGGCGAACTGGCCCGCAGCGCCACCGTGGCCCTCAGCCAGATCGCCCCGCTGGGCTGACTGAGCTGACTCACTGGGCTGATCAGCATCGAGCGCCGAATCCACCCCTGGCCTGCCGGCAGCAGGCCGGGGGAGCGTTGCCACAGGTCGCTGATCGGTGCGGCCATCGCCCTGGCCGTGCTCGCGCAGCACCGCCCCGTGATGCCCTGAAATAGCGACACGTCGCCACCCGGGCATGGCCGCCGATCCCCAGTCCAGCTCCGCCGCTGCATCCACAGCGGCAACCCCCACGGCCTCCACTGCCGCCTGCATAGCTGCCTCCACTGCTGCGCCGCTGCTGCGCGGCGAGGGGCTTCCCCCCTTTGCGGCGATCACCGCCGAGCAGGTGGAGCAGGCGATTCCGCGCCTGCTGGAGGAGCTCAACCGCGAGCTCGATCAGCTGGAGCAGCAGCTGCTGCAGCGGCTGGAGGCCGGCGCCACGATCAGCTGGCCCGAACTGATGGAGCCGTTGCACCGGCTGGGCGAACGGCTGCGCTGGAGCTGGGGGGTGGTGAGCCACCTGCACGGGGTGTGCAACACCCCCGAACTGCGCCAGGCCTATCAGAACCAGCAGGGGGCGGTGGTCGCCTTCGGCAGCCGCGCCGGCCAGAGCCGCGCCATCTACCGCGCCCTGGAGCAGCTGGCCCAGCAACCGCTCGATGGCACCCAGCGGCGGATCCTGGAGGCGGAGCTGCGGGACATGCAACTGCGGGGCGTGGCCCTGGAGGGGGCGGAGCAGGAGGCCTTCAACGCCGCCACCGCTGAGCTGGCCACGCTCGCCAGCGACTTCGGCAACCATGTGCTCGATGCCACCAACGGCTGGACGCTGCGGCTCACCCATCCTGAGGATGTGGCCGGCCTGCCCCAGAGCCTGAAGGAGCTGCTGGCCCAGAGCGCCCGCCAGGCCGCCGAGGCCGGCGGCGATCCCGGGGATGCAGCGGCCACCGCCGAGGCCGGCCCCTGGCTGATGGGGCTCGACATGCCGCGGGTGGTGCCCTTCCTCAAGTACAGCCAGCGCCGCGACCTGCGCGAACGCGTGTACAGGGCCCAGGTGGCCCGCGCCTCCAGCGGCGAGCTCAACAACTGGCCGCTGATCGAGCGCATCCTCACCCTCAAACGGCAGCAGGCCCAGCGCCTGGGCTATGCCAACTGGGCCGAGGTGAGCCTGGCCAGCAAGATGGCCGGCTCGGTGCAGGAGGTGGAGGCGCTCCTGGAGAACCTGCGGGCAGCGGCCTACCCCGCCGCTGAGCAGGAGCTGGAGGCGCTGCGCGCCTGCGCCCGGCGCCACGGCGCCGCCGAGGCGGACGATCTGCAGCCCTGGGATGTGGCCTACTGGGCCGAGGTGCTGCGCCAGGAGAGCTTCGAGCTGGATGCCGAGGCCCTGCGCCCCTGGTTCCCGCTGGAGCAGGTGCTGCAGGGACTGTTCGGGCTCTGCCAGCGCCTGTTCGACATCCGCATCGCCAGCACCGACCCCGGTGACGCCCCCACCTGGCATCCGGATGTGCGCTACTTCCGCGTGCTGGATGGCGCCAGCGGCCAGCCCCTCGCCGGCTTCTACCTCGATCCCTACAGCCGGCCGGGCAGCAAGCGCGGCGGGGCCTGGATGGATGAATGCCTGGGGCGCTCCCGCAACCGCGCCGGTGAACCGGTGCTGCCGGTGGCCTACCTGATCTGCAACCAAAGTCCGCCGGTGGGCGATACCCCCAGCCTGATGACCTTCGACGAAGTGGAAACCCTGTTCCACGAGTTCGGCCACGGCCTGCAGCACATGCTCACCACCGTGGAGCGCCCCCAGGCGGCGGGCATCAACAACGTGGAATGGGACGCGGTGGAACTGCCCAGCCAGTTCATGGAGAACTGGTGCTACGACCGGGCCACCCTGATGGGCATGGCCCGCCACTGGCAGAGCGGTGAGCCGCTGCCGGAAGCCGAATATCAGAAGCTGCTGGCGGCGCGCACCTTCATGGGCGGCAGCGCCACCCTGCGCCAGGTGCACTTCGCCCTCACCGACCTGCGCCTGCACAGCCAGTGGACGCCGGAGAGCGGCCAGAGCCCCGAAGCGGTGCGCCGCGAGCTGGCCCGCACCACCACGGTGCTGGCGCCGATTGCCGAGGACGCCTTCCTCTGCTCGTTCAGCCACATCTTTGCCGGCGGCTACGCGGCTGGCTATTACTCCTACAAGTGGGCCGAGGTGCTCAGTGCCGATGCCTTCAGTGCCTTCGAGGAGGTGGGGTTGGATGTGGAAGACGAGATCGTGGCCACCGGCCGGCGCTTCCGCGACACGGTGCTCAGCCTGGGGGGCAGCCGCTCGCCGGCCGAGATCTTCGAAGCCTTCCGCGGACGTCCCCCCAGCGCCGAGGCGCTGATCCGCCATTCCGGCCTGGCCGGTGCCTCAGCTCCCTGACCTGCCGATGGGTTCCGCCGATGAGCAGCTCCAGCCGTCTCGAGAAGGCCCCCACGGGCATCCGCGGCTTCGATGAGATCACCGGAGGGGGGTTGCCCAAGGGGCGGCCCACCCTCGTCACGGGCGGCGCCGGCACCGGCAAGACCCTCTTCGCCACCGAGTTTCTGGTGCAGGGCATCCGCCGCTGCGGCGAGCCTGGGGTGCTGCTCACCTTCGAGGAGGAGCGGCAGGATCTGCTCGAGAACCTGGCGTCGCTGGGGCTGGAGCTGCCGCAACTGATCGAGGCGGGGCTGCTGCGGATTGAACCCTGCCTGCTGCGCAGTTCCGAGATCGTGCCCAACGGCCGCTTCAACCTGGAGGGGCTGTTCGTGCGCCTGGAGCAGGCAGTGGAGGCGGTGGGGGCCCGGCGGGTGGCGCTCGACACGATCGAGCTGCTGCTCGGGGCCTTCGATGACGCCTTCACCGTGCGCAGCGAACTCGATCGCCTGTTCCACTGGTTGCGGGAGCGCAAGCTGACCACCGTGGTCACCGGCGAGCGGGGCGCCGACCAGCAGCTCACCCGCCATGGCATCGAGGAATACGTGTCGGACTGCGTGGTGGTGCTCGATCACCGGGTGGAGCATCAGGTGAGCACCCGACGGCTGAGGGTGATGAAATACCGCGGCTCCGCCCACGGCACCAACGAATACCCGTTCGTGATCAACGAAACCGGGTTGTCGGTGCTGCCGATCACGGCGATGGGCCTCAACTACGGCGCCTCCGAAGAGCTGATCAGCAGCGGCAATGAACGGCTCGATCAGATGCTCGGCGGCGGCGTCTACCGGGGCAGCACCCTGCTGATCACAGGCAGTTCGGGCACCGGCAAGACCACCCTGGCCTTTCAGGCGGTGGCCGCCAGCTGCAACCGCGGCGAGCGGGCTTTGGTGCTCTCCTTCGAGGAATCACCGGCACAGCTGATCCGCAACCTCGCCTCGGTGGGGCTGCAGCTGCAGCCGTTGGTGGATGCGGGCCTGCTGACGATCGCCTCCCAGCGCTCCACCACCTACGGCCTGGAGGAACATCTGGCCCGGCTGGAGCAGCTGGTGCGCGAGGTGGATCCCCGGCTGGTGATGGTGGACGCCATGGGCAGCGTCTCGCACATTGGCAACAGCCAACAGGTGACGGCGATGGTGGCCCGGGAGATCGACCTGATGAAGGGGCGGGGGATCACCTTTGTGTTCACCTGCCTGAGCGACGCGCAGCAGGAGGAAACCAGTGGCGTCGGCGTGTCATCGCTGACCGACACCTGGCTGGAGCTGCGCAATGTGGAGAGCGACGCTGAACGCAACCGGCTGCTCTACGTGATCAAGAGCCGCGGCATGGCCCACTCCAACCAGGTGCGCGAGTTCCGGATGGGCTCCAGCGGCATCGAGCTGCTCGATGTGATGGTCGGGCCGGAGGGGGTGGTGACTGGCTCAGCCCGCCACCAGGAGGAGCAGCGCCTGCTGGCGGAAGCGGAGAAGCGCCGGGCGGCGGTGGAGCAGCAGCGGCGGGCTCTGGCGGCCCGCTGCGCGGCGGTGGAGGCCCAGATCGCCGCCCTGCGCAGCGGCCTGGAGGCGGAGGTGAGTGGTTTGGAGAGCAGCATCACCGCCGCGGAACAGTTGGAACGGGCCGAACTGAGCAGCAGCCGGCAACTGGCGCAGCAGCGCGAGGTACCGCAGCGATGAGTGCCATGCCTCCCGAGTTCAGCTCCCGAACCGATGCCGCCGGCCCGCCCGAGGGGGCCGGTGAGGGAGCGGTGGATGACGGCCGCCGCTGGGTGCTGACGCTCTACGTGATCAGCGGCGGATCGCTGCCCTCCAGCGGCGCGATCGCGGCGATCCGGCGCATCTGCAACGGCGAACTGGCGGGCCGGGTGAGCCTGGAGATCATCGACATCCACAAGCACCCGGAAGCGCTGGAGGCCGATCACGTGCTGGCGGTGCCGACGCTGATCAAGCGGCTGCCGCCGCCCCTGCGGCGCATCGTCGGCGACCTCAGCGACGCCTCGATCCTGCGGGCCGCCCTCGACCTCGACCCCGAACCACCAGCGCTGCCCTCGCCGCCGCGCGACCCCAGGCCGCGAGGCCTGTGAGCCGGCTCAGGGGCGGAGCAGCTCGGCGACGATCGGCTGCAGGGCTTCGGGCCGGGTGATCAGGTGGGTGTGGTTCCACACGGGCAGGCGCTGACGCCGGCCGATCGGGAGCACGCCGCGCCAGCTGGGCACGACCATGTGGTCGGGCAGGCACCAGAAGCTGCAGCAGTCGATGCCCTCCAGGGGGCTGAGGTCGGCGTTGAGGCGCTGCAGCAGCGGGCTGCCGGGCCGCAGGTCGGCGATGCTGGCCAGCCAGCGGCGCGGCCAGGGCCAGGCCACCCAGCTGCCCCGCTGGGGACTGCCGACGCTGATGAAGCGCCGCACCCGCCGATGGCCACCCAGCAGCTGCAGCCAGCTGCGGCCGATCACCCCCCCCATCGAGAAGCCGAGCAGATCCACCGGCTGAGATGGCCCGAAGCCCTGCTCCACCGCCGCACCGAGCTGGGCGGCGAGCTCGAGCAGCGGGCGGGTGCCGAGCCCATGGGGCAGGTGGGGGATCAGCAGCGGATCGCGGCGCCCCGCCAACTGCTCCTCCAGGCGGCGGAACAGCTGAGGCGTGTCCCAGAGGCCATGCACCAGCACGAGCGGCACAGGGCCTGGCCGCTGCTCCTCACGAGGGTCGGCCACCGGACGTGCGCCGGAGGAAGCCTGATGGCGGGGATCGGATTGGGGTGCCATCCGTCAAACAGGCTCATCTCCGAGGCTAGGCAGGCGGCAACGCCGGGAGACTGAGCCGATGGAGAGCCCCAGCGCACCGGATGCCGGCATCACCCTCCTGCCGGGCGGTGCTCGCCTGAACGGCACCGCTGTCCGCATTGAGGACAGCCATCCGGCCGAGCCGCCGCTGGCCGCCATTGCCACCGCCTTCGCGCTGCCCTCGCCGCCCGAAGCGATCACGCCGCTCGGCAGCGGCAATGTCAATGACACCTTCCTGGTGCGCTGCCAGAGCGGTGACTGCTTCGTGCTGCAGCGGATCAACACCGCGGTGTTCCGGCAACCGCAGCAGGTGATGGCCAACATCGCCGCCCTGGCCGACCATGCCGGCCAGCGCAACTGGCCGCAGCCGGAGGCGCCGCGGCGCTGGGAGCTGCCGCAGCTGCTGCGCTGCCGCCAGAGCGGCCGGCCCTGGCTGGAGCGGGGTGATGAGGTGTGGCGACTGCTCACCTATGTGGACGGCAGCATCAGCCATGACACCGTGCAGAGCCCGGAGCTGGCGGCGGAGGTGGGCCGGGCCCTGGGGGGCTTCCATCGCCTGATTCACGATCTGCCCTGCGAGCGGCTGCACGACACGCTGCAAGGCTTCCACGTGACGCCGGGCTATCTGGCGGCCTACGACCGGCTGCGGGCCGAGCAGCAGCCCGTGGCCACCGACAGCCTCCGCGGGGCCGACGAGGCCCACTGCCACACCTTCATCGCCGCCCGTCGCCGCCTGGCCGGAACCCTGGAGCGCGCCCGAGAGCAAGGCCTGCTGCAGCTGCGGCCGATCCACGGCGACCCGAAGGTGAACAACGTGCTGTTCGATCGCGCCAGTGGCCGGGCCGTGGCGCTGGTGGATCTGGACACGGTCAAACCGGGGCTGGTGCACTACGACATCGGCGACTGCCTGCGTTCCGGCTGCAACCCCGCCGGCGAGGAGACCACCGACCTGGAGACGGTGCAATTCGATCTGCAGCTGGCGCGGCCGATGCTGCAGGGTTACCTGGAGCTTGCCGGGCCGTTCCTGAGCGATGCCGACCTCGATCACATCCCGGTGGCGGCGCAACTGATCAGCTTCGAGCTGGGGCTGCGCTTCTTCAGCGACCATCTGGCCGGCAACCGCTACTTCAAATGCCGCCACCCGCACCACAACCTCGATCGAGCCCTGGTGCAGTTCCGGCTCACCGCCTCGATTGAGCAGCAACTGGAGCCGCTGCGGCAGCTGGTGGCGGAGCTGCGCTGATGCCCCCCGCAGCTCTGGCGCTCCGGCCCCATCCATCCGACCATCCGGGCCCGCCGGGCCTGAGCCTGGGGGGAACGCTGGAGCTGCAATGGCCGCAGCCGGACCAGCCGGAGCCAGCCGCCCTGAACCTGCAGCTGCAGCTGCACTGCCCGGCCGACGCCGAGAGACCCGGGGCACCGCTGCTGCTGCCAGCGGCCAACCGGCCCGTGCAACGTCGCGATGAACTCTGGCAGCACACCTGCCTGGAGTGCTTCCTGGGGGCCGCCGGCCGCGAGGCCTACTGGGAGATCAACCTGGCCCCGAACGGCGACTGGAATGTCTACGCGCTGGATGGCTACCGCCAGGGGCTGCGGCCGGAGCCGAGCCTGCAGCAGCTGCCCTTCACCTGCAGCTGGCAGCAGAGCGCGGGCGGCGCGCTGACGCTGCAGCTGAGCCTGCGCTGGACGCTGCCGCCGGCCCTGATCGACGACCTCGCAATGGGCAATGGCGGGGGCCAGCCGGCAGCTCTGGAGTGGAACGTGACGGCCGTGCTGGAGCAGCCGGACGGCCGGCTCAGCTACTGGGCGGTGGGCCACAGGCCGGAGCAGCCGGACTTCCACTGGCGCGCGGCCTGGAGCCGCGCGCTCAGGCCTGCAGCTGGGGCCAGTGGCGCTGCCGGCGCACCGCCACCGTGCCGCTGAAGCCCGGCACCGGCGCTGCACATTTGCGCAGCTCCAGCCGCAGGGGCACCGGGCCATAGAGCTGCTCGGCCCGATCGAGGATCAGACCGGCGTAGTGCTCCAGCGTCTGGCAGCGCAGCGTGCGGGCCTGCTGCTGCAGATCGCCGATCAGGCGGCTGTAGTCGAGGGTGTGGGCGAGGGAATCGAGGCGGCCGGCAGGCTCCAGATCGAAGGCCAGCTCCAGATCGAGCTCGAACCACTGGCCCTGGCGCCGCTCGAACTCCAGCACCCCCACATGGGCCCAGAGCCGCAGGCCCCGCACCAGGATGCGGTCGGCAGGCAGCGACTCAGGCACGCCCGGGGCACCGGTTGCAGAAGCCGTCACGGCAGCGCTCACAGCGGCAGGCTGCGGTGGCTGAACTGGCGCGCGCCGCTGGCGTAGTCGGCGGCGATGTGCCCCTCGCCGCGCAGGCGGTAGCGGTAGGTGACCAGACCCTCCAGGCCCACCGGGCCACGGGGCGGCAGGGTCTGGGTGCTGATGCCCACCTCGGCGCCGAAGCCATAGCGGAAGCCATCGGCGAAGCGGGTGGAGCAGTTGAGATACACCCCGGCGCTGTTCACCGCCGCCAGGAAGCGATCGGCCGTGGCGGCATCGGTGGTGCAGATGGCATCGGTGTGGCGCGAGCCGTAGCGGGCGATGTGCTCCAGAGCCGCCTCGAGATCGGGCACCAGCTTCACCGCCAGGATCAGGTCGGAGTACTCGGTGCTCCAGTCGTCGTCGCTGGCGGCGTGGGGCACGCCGAGGGCCTGACTCGCCGCATCACCGCGCAGCTCCACGCCGGCAGCGGCGAAGGCCGGCAGCGCCCGCTCCAGAAAGGCCGGCGCGATCGCCTCGTGCAGCAGCAGCGTCTCGATGGCGTTGCAGGCGGCGGGGTATTGGGTCTTGGCATCGAGCGCCACCCGCAGGGCCAGATCGAGATCGGCGGCAGCATCCACGTAGAGATGGCAGATGCCATCGGCATGGCCGAGCACCGGGATGCGGGTGTTGTCCTGAATGAAGCGCACCAGGGCATTGGAGCCGCGGGGGATGATCAGATCCACCAGGCCGTCGAGCTTGAGCAGCGCCAGGCTGTCCTCGCGGCTGGTGAGCAGATCCAGGGCCGAGGGCTCCACGGCGCTGCTGGCCAGGCCCGCCTGCAGGGCGGCGATGATCGCGGTGCAGCTGCGGCTGGCCTCGCGCCCCCCCTTGAGGATGGCGCCATTGCCGGAGCGGATCGCCAGCGAAGCGATCTGCATCACCGCATCGGGCCGGGCCTCGAAGATCACCCCCACCACCCCCAGGGGCACAGTGAGGCGCTCCAGCACCAGGCCGTCGTCGAGTTCGGTGTGCAGCTGGCGCCGCCCCACCGGATCGGGCAGGGCCGCCACCTGGCGCACGCCCTCAATCGCTCCCTCAAGCTTGGCGGCATCGAGCTTGAGACGGGCCACCAGCGCCTGGGGCAGGCCATCGGCGGCGGCGGCAGCCAGGTCGGCAGCATTAGCCGCCAGGATCGCCTCAGCCTGGGCGCTGAGGGCATCGGCCATCGCCAGCACCGCCGTGCAGCGCTGGCCATCGCTGCACTGGCCCAGGGCGGTGGCACTGCGACGCACCGCCACCGCCCGCTGCAGCAGCTCGGGGCTGGGGTCGGCGACGGCCGGCGCGCTGGTGGCCGTTGCCGGGGCCGCGGGAGACGGAGTGCTGGTCATCGGGCCATCATCCCAAGCCGTCGATCGGTGCAGCGGCATCCAGACGCTCCAGCGCCAGCCAGGCTGCCCCCAGCCGGCCGGCGCCATTGCCGAGGGCGCAGCGCTCGATCCGCAAACCCTCGCGGCTCACCGCCAGCACCCGCTGCTCCACCTCGGCCCAGAGGCTCGGCAGGAAGAGGGGACTGGCCGCACTGAGGCCGCCGCCGAGCAGGACCAGTTCCGGCGTGAACACATAGAGCAGTGAACTGATGCCGATCCCCAGCAGCCGGCCATAGGCCTGCCACACCGCCAGGGCCTCGGGATCGCCCGCCTCGGCGCGGCGCCGCAACTCCGGCGGCGGCAGCGGGCTGAGGCGGCTCAGGCCCTGGATGCTGCAGAAGCTCTCCAGGGAGCCGCGGTTGCCGCTGTTGCAGGCGGGGCCCGCCGGATCGATGCCGATCAGGCCCGGTTCCGCCGCCGCCCCGCCCTGGCCGGTGAACAGCTCACCGTTGAGCAGCACCGCACCCCCCACACCGGTGCCGAGGGTGAGCAGCACCACATCCCGGGCGCCGCGGGCCGCCCCATGCCAGCGCTCACCGATGGCGGCGCAGTTGGCGTCGTTGGCGCAGGTCACGCGCCGCTCCAGCAGCGGCTCCAGCCAGTCGGCCAGCGGTACATCACGCCAGCCCGGCAGGTTGATGGCGATGCGCGCCACCCGGCAGGCGCGATCGCTGGGGCCGGGATGGCCGATGCCCACCAGCGGCGCCAGGCGATCGGGATCGAGCCGCTCGATCGCCTCGGCGATCGCCATCGTCACCGCCCCAGGCACCGCCGGCTGGGGGGTGGGCACCTCCAGCTCCGCCAGCAGGCGGCCCTGCTGGTCGAAGCGGCCGAGCTTGATCGCCGTGCCGCCCAGATCCACGCCGATCAGCTGGGAGGCGGGCTCGGAAGCGGCGGCGGACATATCAGAGACAGCGACGGGAGGGCCGGCACGGCCGAGCACCGACGATCGCAGCAGGAGCACCCCGCTGCGAAGCGAGCGATGAGAAAGCCGTCAGCAGCGAACAGTCAGAAACGGAAGAACAGCTGCAGCTGGGTCTGCCAGGCCCCCTCGCTGTCGATCGAACCCTGCAGGTTGATCAGCTCCGAGGCCTTGACGGTGAGGTTGAGCTGCGGCGGCACGTTGTCGACGTTGGGAGCGGCGAGCACCGAAGCATTGAAGCGCTCGCTGATGTCGAGCCCCAGCTCGGTGGCCAGCACCAGCTGCGGCGGCACCCGCTGGGAGCGCTGCTCCGCGTCGCGGGGCAGCGACTGGTTCACATAGGCTGGATAGATCGCCAGGCTGAGGCGTTGACCGAAGGCGTCGCCGAGGGTGCCCAGCACCGGCGAGAGCAGCGACTGGCCCACCACCGTGGCCAGGGCCGCACCGGCGCCGGCGCCCACCACCCCGGCCAGGGTGTTGCCGCCGATCAGGGCCAGCAGGCGATCTTCCGGCAGCGGCGGCGTGCTGCGCAGGGTGATGCTGTCGGCCAGGCGATCGGCCGGGCCGCTCACGGTGAGATACACCCGCACCAGGTTGAGCTGGCTGAGGGAGCTGAAGCCCCCCTGCGACTCCACCTGGGCCAGGGACAGCGAGAGCGGATCATCGGAACCCGAGCCCGTCTGGCTGTAGACGCCACCGGCCGAGAGGCTGTCGGAAACGCGGGTGCGCAGCGTGATGTCGAGGTAGGGGATCAGGCCGAGCGATGGCGTGAACACGGCCACGTTGGGGGCGCCCGGATCAAGGCTGAAGGTGGTGGTGAACAGGCCGAGCCGCCCCTGGCGCAGCCGCACCACCCCCCGGGCCTGCAGGCTGGGATCGAGTGGGCCATCGATGCGCAGCAATCCTTCGGTCTGGAAGCTGGCCAGGGCCGGCACCACCACCTGCAGATCGGGGCCGAGCTTCAGGCGCAGGTCGTCGAAGCGCACCAGCGCCAGGTTGGGGATCAGGGCCCGCAGCTGATCACTGGCCGGACTCTCCACATCCGGCCCGTAGAGCACCAGCGGCTGCTGGAAGTTCCAGCGCTGCTCCGCCAGCTCCGCCACGGTGGCAGCGGTGGGGGCCGCCTCGCTCTCGTTGCCGAGGCGCGAGGGCTGCACGTTGAGGGAGCCGCGGGCGACCCCCAACTCGCCGCTCACCTGCAGCCCGGCCAGGCTGCCGCCGGCGTTGAGGGTGCCGGCGGCGGTGGCGCTCAGGCGCGGCAGCCGCAGGGGCAGATCCTCGAGGGTGAAGCTGAGGCGGGCGGGTTCGCCCTCCGTGGTGAGCTGGGGGCTCACCAGGCCGAGGCTGCCGCTGCCCCGCAACTGGCCCGGCTTGGCCTTGCCGGCCGCCGCCCCCACCGTCGCCTGGAACTGCTGCAGGAACAGCTGCTCGAAGTCGAACAGCACCGTGGCCTGCAGGTCCTGCACCGGCTGATCGAGCACCTTCAACTGCCCGTTCTCGAGCCGCAGGAAGCCGTTGGCGATCGGCCGCCGCAGGCTGCCGCGCACCAGCAGCTGCAGGGCAGCGCTGCCCTCCTGCCACTGCACCGCCGGCCGGGCCAGGCGGCTGAGGAAGATCAGGCCATCGTCGCGGCTGCTGAGGCGCAGCTCCACGCCATCGGCCGCCGGATCGAGGGGCACGCTGCCGGCCAGATCGATGCCGCTGTCAGCCCCAGCCGCCCGCAGGGCCAGATCCAGCTGCAACTGCTCGCCCTGCAAGGCCACGCTGCCCCGCTCCAGGGCCAGGTCGGTGTCGGCCAGGCCGGCCTCCTGCAGCTGCAGCTGCAGGGCCAGGGCCGGCAGCCCATCCGCCGCGCCCAGGCGGTAGCTCCCCTGCAGCGCCAGGCTGCCGCGCAAGGGAGCCGGCACCGGCGTCAGCAGGGCCAGCAGCGCCAGGGGCAGGAGCAGGCCCAGCAGTCGCGCGGCCGGACCGCAGGGGACCCTGCAGGGTGGCCACCAGCGGCTCGGCGGTGAGCGCCTGATCGCGGTCCTGCCCCGGCAACCACACGTGAGCGCGCACCGTGGCATCAACCCGGGTGTCGGCCAGGCTGGGGCCGCTCAGCCGGGCATCGAGGTCCCAGCGGGCCCCCAGACGCTCCAGGCGCTCCCAGGCGGGCTGGGCCGCCTGCTGCCGGCGTCCTTCCAGCAGCCGGGCCTGGGCCTGCTGCAACGCCGCCAGCTGCGCATCGACGCTGCCGCCGAGGGTGTCGATCAACAGCATGCCCAGATCGCTGGCCTGGCCCTGGGGCGGTCCGGGTTCGCCGCGCCAGCGGGGCCAGGCCTGCACCAGTTGGCGCACCAGGCCATCGCCCAGGCCCGCGCCGCTCAACTGGGCCTGATAACCGCCGCGCCAGCGACCGCTCCAGCGCAGATCGAGGCTGCCGCCGCCCTCGGGTTGCACCTGGCCGCGGGCCTGAAAGCGCCGATCGCCATAGCTGCCCTCCAGGCTGAGGCTGCGGGCCATCACACCCAGCAGCGCCGCGCGCTCGATCTGCACCTGGCCGCGGAAGGCAAGCGGCTGCAGCCCCAGCTGGCCCTCACCGCTGAGTCCCCCCTGTAGCGGCTGAAAGCGGCCGGCCGGCCCCAGGGCCACCTGCAGGCCAGCCAGGGGGAAGTCGCTGGCCTGCCAGCGATAGGCCTTCGGCGTGCCCGCCAGGCTGAGACGGCCGCCCTGGCGCTCCAGCTCGGCCGCCACGGGCACCCAGCGGCGATCGAGGCGGGCGGTGAGCAGGCCGCTGCCGGCAGCGGGCCGCATCTCCAGACGACCGCCGCCGGCCGGATCGCCGAACCAGTCGCCCTGCCAGGTTTCGGCCAGCAGCAGCGGACCGGCCGAGGGCTGCTGCAGACGCAGCTGGAAGGCGGGCGTGAGGCTGCTGAGGGGGCCGCGGATCGTGCCCGATGCATCGAGGCGGCCGGCGAGCGTGGTGCCGAGCACCGGTGAGAGCCGCGCCAGGGGATAAGCCTGCAGGTCGAGATCAAGGGCGAGGGAACCGCTGCGCAGGCCACCGCTGCCGATGGTCAGCGGCAGCTGGCCGCTGGCCTGCAGATGGGTGCTGCTGAAGCGCTGCAACTGCAGTTGGCGGCCAGCCCAGGCCACCTCGGCCTGCCAGGCCCCCAGCAGCGGATTGCCGGCCTGGCGCAGCGATGCCGTCAGCCGCGGCTGCGACCAGCGGCCCTGCAGCTGAAACTGACCCTGCAGGGCATCGCCCAGCAGATCGCGGGGAACACCGGCCGGCAGCGGTAGATCGCTCGGCTGCAGCTGCCAGCGGCCCCGCAGGGCCAGGGCGCCGCTGAGGCGGCCGCTGGATTGCAGCCAGGAGCGGCCGCTGCTCAGCTGCAGCGCGGCCAGATTCACACCTCCGGGGCGCCACTGCGCCTGCAGGGCCAGCTGACCCGCGCGCGAACCCCAGCGCCAGGCGGTGCTGGGCAAGGTGAGGGTGTCGCCGCTGCAGCGCAGGGCCAGGGCGGGCAGCTGCAGAGCCGCTGGTGCTGCCGTGGCCGCTGGCGACAGCGCTGCAGCGGTTGCGGCCGGCTGAGCCTGCCAGCTCAGGCGCTGCACCGCCAGGTCGCCGCGGCAATC
>CBFHOT010000016.1:0-29910 GCA_965657465.1 Cyanobacteriota bacterium
GACAAGGATCAACATCAGCCCCAGCCAGAAGTTGGGAATGGCCAGACCCGTCGAGGCCGCGAGGGTGACCAGACGGTCGGCCAGGCTGCCGGGCCGGGTGCCGGCGATCACGCCAGCCGGAATGCTCACCAGCAGCGACACCAGAATGGCCGCGAAGGCCAGGGACAGGGTCACCGGCAGCCGCTCCAGCAGCACCTCCAGCACAGGCTGATCGGAGAACAACGAGGTCCCGAGATCACCGCGCAAGACTCCGCCGATCCAGCGCGCGTACTGCAGCAGCACAGGATCGTCCAGGCCCATGTCAGCGCGAATCTCGGCGATTTCCTCAGGTGTGGCGTTCTCCCCGGCGAGCATGTAGGCCGGATCACCCGGGATCAGCAGCACCAGCGAGAACACCAGCAGCGAAACGATCAACAGCAAGGGCAGCAGGGCCAGCAGGCGCTGCAGGATGAAGGCCGGCACTCAGGCGTCCCCCTCGATCCGCCACACCTCCAGGCAGCGCTCGGCCAGCTGACGGCCGGCTTCGGCGCGATCGCGCCACAGGGGGGGACGCAGCGCCAACGCCGGAGCCGCCGCGGGATCATTCAGCCCCTCCGACGAGGCCTCTGCTGGTGCCATCGCCGCTGCGCAGGCCTGATCCGGTCCTAGCCAGGCCGGTGCGGCGCCGCTGCTGGATCACGGGCCAGCCCCGCCGCCAATGCCGCCGCAAGACCCGCCGCAGGCCCAACCGCCATCCCACACTGACGGGATTGTTCCCGGAGCAGCGCTTGCGGTCCCCAGCGATGCGATCCCCAGCGATGGCGCATCGCGCCGTCGGCGCCGCCAGCGCCTTTCCCGCCCTGCAGCGCCAAGCGCTCACCACCCTGCAGGTCAACCTCGGCTACCGCTGCAACCAGAGCTGCAGCCACTGCCATGTGGGGGCCGGCCCGAGCCGCAGCGAAAGCATGGATGCGGCCACCCTGGCCCTGATCCCGGCGGTGCTGCAGAAGCGCGGGCTGCGGCAGCTGGATCTCACCGGCGGCGCTCCGGAGCTGCACCCCGGCTTCCGCGCCCTGGTGCGGGAGGTGCGCGGCCTGGGGGTGGAGGTGATCGATCGCTGCAACCTGACGATCCTCAGCGAACCGGGGCAGGAGGATCTGGCGGCCTTCCTGGCCGAGCAGCGGGTGACAGTGGTGGCCTCGCTGCCCTGCTATCTGGAGGACAACGTCGATCGCCAGCGCGGCGATGGGGTGTTCGCGCGCAGCATCGCCGGCCTGCAACAGCTCAACGCCCTGGGCTATGGCGATGCCGATGGCGAGCGGCCGCTGCATCTGGTGTTCAACCCGCAGGGAGCGGTGCTGCCGCCACCCCAGGAGGTGCTGGAGGCGGCCTACCGCCGGGAGTTGCACGAACGCCACGGCATCCGCTTCACCAGCCTGTTCGCGCTGGCGAACATGCCGATCCAGCGGTTCGCGGCGGTGCTGCAGGCCAGCGGCGAGCTGGAGCGCTACCAGGCCCTGCTCCAGCACCAGCATCAGCCGGCCAACCTGGAGCGGGTGATGTGCCGCAGCCTGATCAGTGTCGACTGGCAGGGCCGGCTCTACGACTGCGACTTCAACCAGATGCTGGGACTGCCCAGCCAGGGGCTGCGGCATCTGCGGGATCTGCTGGAGCGCGACCCAGCCGGCCGGCCGATCACGGTGGCGGACCACTGCTACGGCTGCACGGCCGGCAGCGGATCGAGCTGTGGCGGAGCCCTGGCATGAGCGAGCCAGCCGGCGAGGCCGCCCAGGAGCCAGGCGCAGCGGATCCATCGCAGCGGTTGCGCTGGCTGGTGCTGGCGCTGGTGCTGCTGGCGGTGGGCCTGTTCTTCGCCCTGGGGCTGCAGCGGCAGCTCAGCCTGGAGACCCTGCAGCAGAGCCGGCAGCAGCTGATCGCCTGGGGGGAGCAGCGACCGCTGACGGCAGCGGCCCTCTACCTGGGCGTCTACGTGCTGATCACAGGCCTGTCCCTGCCGGGCGCCACACCGCTGACCCTGGCCGGCGGCGCCCTGTTCGGCCTGGGCCTCGGCACGCTGCTGGTGTCCTTCGCCTCCAGCCTGGGGGCCCTGGCCGCTTTCTGGCTGGCCCGCTTTCTGCTGCGCCAGCCGCTGCGCCAGCGCTTCGGACCGCGGCTGGCGGCGATCGAGGCGGGCCTCGAGCGGGATGGCACGCGCTACCTGCTCAGCCTCCGGCTGGCGCCGGTGGTGCCCTACGTGCTGGTGAACCTGCTGATGGGGCTGACGCCGATGCCGGCCTGGCGGTTCTATCTCACCAGCCAGATCGGCATGCTGCCGGGCACGCTGGCCTACGTGAACGCCGGCACCCAGCTGGCCCGGCTGGGTGAGGGGGGATTCCGGCCGCAGCCCTCGCTGCTGGCGGCGCTCCTGCTGCTGGCGCTGCTGCCCTGGCTGGGCCGGCTGCTGGCCCGCCGGCTCAGGGCCTCAGCAGACGACAGCTGACCGCACACAACCGCTGATCCGCTGCGGCCTCAGCTTCAGGGCAGAGCCGCCAGGGCCGCCGCGGGCCGGGGAGCCGCCAGCAGCGGGGTGGGATCGTGAGCCAGCACCACCTCCCCCTCGCGGCGACGCAGCTCCAGATGCAGATGGGGCGCGCTGGCATTGCCGGTGGCCCCCACCAGCCCGAGGCGCTGCCCGCGCAGCACCCGCGCGCCGGGCTGCACCGCCATGGCGCTGAGATGGGCGTAGAGGGTCTGCCAGCCATCGGCGTGGGCCAGCAGCACGGTGAGGCCATAGCCGCTCACCTCCTCAGCCAGCAGCACGGTGCCATCCTGGGCCGCCAGCACGGCTGATCCCTCGGGCACGAGCAGGTCCACGCCGGTGTGCATGCGCCAGCGCTGGCGCGCCTCCGACCAGCGCCAGCCCCAGGGGTCCTGCTCCTGGGGCTCGAGGGTGAGCGGGTAGAGCCAGCTGCCGCTGGCCGCCAGCAGGGGCGCGGCGGCCAGGCCGGCACTGAGGTCGGCGACGGCCACCGACCCCGGCACGGCCGCGGGCCTGGCGATCGGGCTGGCCGCCGGGTCGGGGGAGACGGCCTGGGGGGAGCCGGCCTGGGGCAGAGCAAGCGCAGATGCAGGCGCGCTCGTGGGCGGCGATACGACCGCAGGTGGCGGCACAACCAGGGGCCACTCCTCCGGCAGCGGCGTGGCCCGCAGCGGCAGCACCCCGGGAACGACAGCCAGCAGCAGGGCTGCGCTCAGGGCGCCACGGACGGCCGCAGCCGGGGGCCAGGCGCTGGCGATCGGCGCTGATGAGGGAGGAGGCAGGGCCATGGCAGCCCCTGGCGAGGGGAGCAGAGGCGCCGGTTGTAGCGCCACCAGGCCCGGCCTCCAAGCCTCAGCAGCCGGGCAGCGGCACCTCGGCGCGCACCGGCACCGGCTCCACCCGCCAGATGCGCTCGGCGTACTCGCGGATCGCCCGGTCGCTGGAGAAGAAGCCGCAGGCGGCGGTGTTAGCCACCGACATCCGCGCCCAGCGCGGCCGATCGAGCCAGGCGGCATCCACCTGATCCTGGGCCTGGCGATAGGCGCCCAGATCGGCCATCACCTTGAAGGGATCGTGGCTGGTGAGGCTGGCGAGCAGCGGATGGAAGAGGTCGCGATCGCCCTCGCTGAAATGGCCGGAACCGATCAGCGACAGCACCTCGCGGGCCATCGGGTCCTGGTCGATCCAGGACATCGGGTGATACCCGTGGCGATCCAGCTCCGCGATCTGCTCGGTGGTGTGGCCGAACAGCACGAAGTTATCCGCCCCCACCCGCTCACGGATCTCGACGTTGGCCCCATCGAGGGTGCCGATCGTGACCGCACCGTTGAGGGCCATCTTCATGTTGCCGGTGCCGGAGGCCTCCTTGCCGGCGGTGGAGATCTGCTCGGAGAGATCCACCGCCGGATACACCAGCTGGCCGAGGCGGACGCTGAAATTGGGCAGGAACACCACCCGCAGGCGCCCCTGCATCGCCGGATCGAGGTTGACGATCTCGGCGATGCCGACGATCAGGCGGATGATCAGCTTGGCCATCGCATAGCCCGGCGCCGCCTTGCCGCCGAAGAGGAAGGTGCGCGGCGGCAGATCCTCGCCGCGGCGCAGGCGCAGGTAGCGCTCCACGATCAGCAGGGCCGCCAGGTGCTGGCGCTTGTATTCATGGATGCGCTTGACCTGCACATCGAACAGCGAGGTGTGGTCGAGCAGGATCCCCAGCTCGCGCTGCACGTGATCGACCAGGCGGCGCTTGCCCCGGTCCTTCACCTGCTGCCAGCGCTCGAGGAAGCCGGCATCCTCCGCCAGCGGCGCCAGCTCGCTCAGCGCCTCCAGATCGTGGCGCCAGCGATCGCCGAGTGCCCCGTCGAGCAGCTCGGCCAGGGCGGGGTTGGCCACCGCCAGCCAGCGCCGCGGCGTCACGCCGTTGGTCACGTTGGTGAAGCGCTCGGGCCAGAGTTCGGCGAAGTCAGCCAGCAGGTGCTCGCGCAGCAGACGGCTGTGCAGTTCCGCCACGCCATTGGTGCAATGACTGCCCACCACCGCCAGGTGGGCCATGCGCACGCGCCGCTGGGGCCCCTCCTCGATCAGGGAGAGGCGGCTGAGCTTCTCCGGCTGGCCGGGATAGCGGATGCGCGCCATCCGCAGGAAGCGGGCATTGATCTCATAGATGATCTCCAGCTGCCGCGGCAGCAGCTGCTCGAACAGCTCCACCCCCCAGGTCTCGAGGGCCTCCGGCAGCAGGGTGTGATTGGTGTAGCTGAGGCTGGCGGAGGTGATGCCCCAGGCGGTGTCCCAGTCGAGGCCGTGCTGATCGAGCAGCAGCCGCATCAGCTCCGCCACGGCGATGGCCGGGTGGGTGTCGTTGAGCTGCACCGCGAACTTGCGGTGGAACTGCTGCACCGGCAGCCCCTGGCCCTGCAGGATCCGGAACATGTCCTGCAGCGAGCAGCTCACGAAGAAGATCTGCTGCGAGAGGCGCAGGCGCTTGCCCTGATCGAGTTCATCGTTGGGGTAGAGCACCTTGGAGAGCGTCTCCGACTGCACCTTGCGCAGCACGGCGCGGGTGTAGTCGCCGGCATTGAAGGAGGCCAGATCAAAGGCATCGGGCGCCGCCGCCGACCACAACCGCAGGGTGTTGGCCGTGGAAACGCCGTAGCCGAGGATCGGCGTGTCATGGGCCACACCGATCACGGTGTGGCTGCCGATCTGCACCGGATAGCTCCACTCCGGCCGGATCACCTCCCAGGGGTTGCCCTCCGCCAGCCAGGGATCGGTGCTCTCCACCTGGCCCTGGGGCGTGATCTGCTGGCGGAAGATGCCGAACTCGTAGCGAATGCCGTAGCCGATCGCCGGCAGCTGCAGCGTGGCCATCGACTCCTGAAAACAGGCCGCCAGGCGACCGAGACCGCCGTTGCCCAGCCCCGGCTCCGGCTCCTGGGCGAGCAGGGTCTCCAGATCGAGGCCGAGCTGGGCGCAGGCCTGCTCGGCTTCGGCGCGGATGCCGAGATTGACCAGGTTGTTCTCCAGGTGCGGCCCCAGCAGGTATTCAGCGGAGAGGTACACCGCCGTGCGCACCTGCGCCTGGGTGTAGGTCTCGGCGGTTTCCACCCAGGCCTGCAGCAGTCGGTCACGCACCGCCAGGGCCAGGGCCCGGTAGTGGTCGTGCAGGGTCGCCAGGGTGGTCGATTTGGCCTGGCTGTAATACAGGTGGCGACGCATCGCCTGGGCCAGCTCATTGATCGCCATCGGGGTCTGCGGCGGAGTTCAGGGCATCCCACAGATCTGCTGCAGCCGACGGGTGGACCGCTGCCAGATCAGCTACGGAATCCCTTCTTAGACACGGCAACAGGCCCTGACCCGATCGGTGCCGATCCACGCACAGCGGCACCGGCTGAGCGAAGCGCCCGGGAAGGACGGCGATCATCCCCACCCGCTGACTGCAACATACCGACGGCGACGAAGGGGCTGATCCGGGCATTTGGGCCGGCGAGGTGCAGCGGCTGAGCCGCGAAACGGGCCAGCCAAGCGCCGCAGGTTGATCGCTGTTCAGGTGGCGATGCAGGCGGGAAACGTCGAGCAAATGCCACAGAAGGGGGTGCAGGTGCCGATCAATTGATAGTCTCGGAGTGCTTCCGAGAACACCATGCTTACCGGCGCCGATCTCCTCGCCAAGGTCAAAGAACTGGGCGATGCCTCCAAGTCCGAACTCGTCCGCTCCTGCGGCTATGTGAGCACCAAGAAGGATGGTGGTGAGCGGCTGAATTTCACCGCGTTCTATGAGGCCCTGCTGGAGGCCAAGGGCCTGAGCCTGGGCAGCGACGGTGCCGCCCGCGGCAAGGGTGGTCGCAAGCTGAGCTACACCGCCACCGTGCAGGGCAACGGCAACCTGCTGATCGGCAAGGCCTACACCGCCCAGCTGGGTCTGAACCCCGGCGATGAGTTTGAGATCAAACTCGGTCGCAAGCAGATCAAGCTGATCCCGGTGGGGGGTGCGGAAGAAGAGGAGTGAACCCGGGCATCGCCTGAATCGTCGGCCGCGAAGCGCTGACGCTCCAGCCAACCGGCCTGGAGGCATCCAGCAGCCATCCAGCCCAGGCGTTCTGCAGTGATCCGAACAGGCCCCTGCAGCAACCCTCCAGCGATTCAAACGGCGATCTCGTCAACGATCCCAACCGGGACCCAGCAGCGATCCGACCTCTGGTTGGATCGCTTTTTTGATGGCGCGACGCATCAAGAAGCATCCGCCGATCGAACCAACGATCCAGGCCCGCCAACCGGTCCTCGCCCGGAGCGGGGCTAACGCCGCGACGGCGCCGAAGCGGGGCGTGAGCGCGGCGGCGTTGAGGCGGCCGGCGGCAGGTGCAGCTGCTGATCCAGCCAGTGGGCCGTGAGGGCGGCCATCAGGCTGCGGCGATCGCCAAGGATGCGGAGCATGGCGGAAGAGCGGGAACGGCTTCAGCCTGCTGCCGCCAGCCCAACCCGCCTGTGCCCCGTGCCGCTGCCGCGCGACACCGGAGCTGCAACGCGGCGTGACCCATGCCACACCACCGCGGGCACCACCGGCTTCAGCTGACCCGCAAGGCCGGCGGGCGCCGAGCGGGCGAGGCCGGATCGACGCTGCGCTCGCCGGTCTGGGGATCGGCGAGCGGGGCATGGCGGCGCCAGGATTCCAGACCGGTGAGCAGGGCCGAACCGAGCAGCAGGGCCGCGAAGCCCTGACGCAGGCGACGCTCCGGCAGGTGGGGTGCCAGCCGCTGCCCCAGCGCCGCACCGACCCCACCACCGAGGAGCAGCGGTAGCAGCAACGGCAGCTGGGCCGCCGGCCAGTGCCCCAGAGCCGCCAGGGCCACCAGGGCGTTGGCGGCGATCAAGAGCAGGCTGGTGCCGCTGGCCAGGGCCATCGGCAGTCCGGCCAGCAGCACCAGGGCAGGCACGATCGCAAAACCACCGCCAACGCCGGCGATGCCGGTGAGCAACCCCACCAGCACCCCCTGACTGGCCAGCACCGGCCGGGAGGCCTGCCGTGGCCGCAAGCCGTCGGCGCTGGCCGTGGCACTGGCGGCATCTGGAGCTGACGCTAAAGAACGGTGGCGGGTAAGCAGCCAGGAGGCCACCAGCGCCGCCAGGGTGAACACCAGCAGCTGCAGCGGCTCCGGCACCAGACCGACCCGCACCAGCGAACCGCCGATCCAGCTGCCGGCCAGGGCCGGCACACCCAGCACCAGGGCCGGACCGATGGCCACCTGCCGGCGGCGCAGGTAGGGCCCCACATTGGCCAGGGCCAGCAGGGTGACCACCAGCAGCGACAGCGGCACCGCCTCGCGGGTGGGCAGGGCCACGCCGCTCACCAGCAGCGGCAGCAGCAGGATCGAGCCGCCGGCACCGAGCACGGCCAGCAGGAAACCGATCAGGCCGCCACCGGCCAGCAACAGCGTCAGGGCAGCCAGGCTCATCACACCCGATTCCAGGGCATCACCGCCAGCAGCCGGGCCATGCCGCAGAAGCCGCTGATGCCAGCGAAGGTGAGGCCAGCGCCCACAAAGCCAGCCAGCCAGATCCAGGCGGGGTTGACCAGCTGGCTGAGGATCACCCCCAGCAGCACCAGCGAACCGGCGGCGATCTGCACCTGACGCATCAACGGCAGCGGCGCCCCCTGCAGCTTGCGCAGGGTGTAGCCGGCCTGCTGCCAGCTGGGCACACCCCCCTCCAGATCACCGAGGGGATGGGAATGGCCCTGCTGCTGCAACGCCGCCAGGGCCTTGGCGCTGCGGTTGCCGCTGTGACACACCAGCACCAGCGGCCCCTGGGGCAGATCCGCCTGGGTGATGCGCCCGAGGGGCACATTGAGGCTGCCGGCGATGTGGCCGGCGGCGTATTCCATCGGCTCACGCACATCGATCACCGTCACCGCACGAGCGGCGAGCTGATCGGCCAGGGCGTGAGCGCTGATGCGCGGATGAACCACCGCAGCGGCGGCGGGATCGGCAGGGGAAGCAGCTGTGGAGGCCGCGGGCCGAGAAGGCGAGGTCATGGCAGCGATCGGAGAACGGTGAAAGGGAATGGGTCAACGGCAGGGGGCACGGGCGACGGCGCTGCCGGAGCTGGCGGCAATGGCCTCAGCGGGCGGTGGAGCCGGCCAGGGGATAGCCCTCGTCGGCCCAGCGGGCCAGACCGCCGCGCAGATTGGCCACCTGGGCATGGCCGGCCTTGAGCAACTGCTGGGTGGCCAGGGCGGAGCGACTGCCGGAATGGCACACCACCAGCACGGGCCGCTCCGCCGGGATCTCCGCCAGGCGCTCCTCCAGCTCCGGCAGCGGGATCAGCAGCGAACCGGCGAGATGGCCATCCGGACCGTCGTATTCCTCGCGGGAGCGCACATCCAGCACCGTCACCGCCTGACGGTGGGCCGCCAGCCAGGCGGGCGGCAACTGGGGCAGGCCGGCGTAGCTGAACTCCAGGGGCGCCCAGGCCGGCGGCTGGGGCTGGCCATCACGGGGGCGACCGGAGCGCAGATTGCCGGGCAGGGCCACGGCGATCAGCCGCGGATGCGGCAGCTTCATGGCCTGCATGTGGCCCACGAAGTCGCGCTCGGTGGCCGAGCCACCGAGGCGAGCGTTGTAGGCCTTCTCCTCGGCCACGGAGGTCACGCCGCGGCCCGTGTAGTCGTGACCGGGATAGAGCAGACAGGCCTCGGGCAGGCTGAGGATCTGCTCGGTGATCGAGCGCCAGAGGGTGTGGGCATCGCCCTGCTGGAAGTCGCAGCGGCCGCAGCCGCGCACCAGCAGCGCATCACCGGTGAACGCCAGGCTGTGGTCGTCGAGCACGAAGGTGAGGCAGCCGTCGGTGTGGCCGGGCGTGCTGCGCACCTCCAGGGCGCGGGCGCCGAAGCCCACCCGATCGCCGTGCACCAAGGGCAGGGTGACGTTCTCAGCGCGGGCGGCGGCGGCCAGGCCGATGGCACACCCCGTGGCCTGATGCATCAGCCAGCTGCCGGTGACGTGATCGGCGTGGGCGTGGGTGTCGAGGCAGGCCACCAGGGTGACCCCGAGCTCGAGGATCAAGGAGAGATCGCGGCTGTGCTGCTCAAAGACCGGATCGATCAGCACCGCCTGGCGGGAGGGCACATCAGCCAGGAGATAGGTGAAGGTGCCGGTGCCTGCATCGAACAGCTGGCGCAGCAGCAGGGTGCCGCCGCCGGCCGCAGCAGCCAGAGGGAAGAGCTGCCCATCGGTGGCGGACCGCACGGCATTGGCCATGGCACCCATTGCACAGTGCTATGACGATAGCCGCATAAACCGATTTCCGGCAAGGGCTTGGGATGGAGCGCGGGGTCGAGCAGCGCCGCAGAGCCATCGCCAGGCACCAGCCGAAGCAGCACGGCGGAAGGAGGAGGGCCAGGGAAAAAACCGACGCTCAGACCCCCAGGGTCTGGGCCTTGATGCGGCGGGAAAGCTCGAGGAATTCCTCGTTGGTCATGGCACCGGTGGTCACCAGCTTCTCGGCGATCTCCAGCTGACTGAGGGCGTTCTGCAGCTCCATCGACTTGTCACACATCGCCCGGCGGGTGCGGTAGAGGGGCACGATCACCGCCAGGCCGGCGCGGGTGCCGGAGGCCAGGGTGGTGCTGGCCGCTCCGAGGGAACCCTGGTCGCCGTAGACGATCACCGAGGGCACATCACCGGAGGCCACGCGGCAGCTGAACCCCGAGGGAAACTGCAGATCGATGGCATCCCCCTTACCGGGACGCAGCTGATCCAGGTTGCTGGTGCCGGTGATCGGACTCACCGAGATCGGACTGATCGACAGCGGACTGGTGGTGATGCCGCCGCCCCCGAGCTCGCTGGCAGCGACGGTTCCGGGGGCGGTGGCTCCGGAGTTGCCGGCGGCAGGGTCAGCTTTGACCGCAGCGCCCTGACGGGCGGCCACCCTGGCTCCGGCGTTGCCCCCTGCCCGCTGACCACCCTTGAGCTGAGCCAAGGACGGCGCGGGCAGCGAGACCCCCAGGCCGACCAGCAGGGCCAGCCCGGAGAGCCAACACTCAGGGCTCCGCCGCGAACAACTTGCAGTAGCGGAAGGCATTGATCATCTGACTGGTTTCACTTTTGGGCACATCCGGCTGACGCCACATGCACAGGGCCAGCCGCGAAGACGGGAAGGGCTGGCCCGAGGGGAAGGTGACCAGCACCTGACGCTTCTCGCCGGCGCGGGTGTTGATCTTGGTGGGCCTGAGCTGGAAGCCTGCCACCTCCTCACCGATGCGGCCATCAGCGGCCACGGTGAAGGGGGCGTATTGCAGCCCATTGACGTTGTTGCTGGTGACCAGGGTGGCCCGGAGCACGTATTGACCGCCCAGACCGGGACGGACCTTGGCCGGCAACTCGATCCCGTCAGCCAGGGCTGCGCCCGCGAAAGGCAGCAGCCCCAGCGACAGGATCACTGACCGGAGGACAGTGATCATGCGCATGAGAATCAACCAGGCTCAGTTGGCGATGCAGTCAGTGGTGACCGTGGCGGTGTAGGTGCCTTGAGCCATCAGCACGTTGTCCGGAGCCGAAACCGCCAGGGTCATCTGGAAGTCGTCGTTGGCCGTGAGACCGTTGGCATAGGGAATCACCGCCGAGGCACCCGCCTGGGTGGCACTGGTGATCTGGGCCCCGTTGTTGACCTTCAGGCCGGCATTCCAGGTGTAGTTACTGGTGTTCGTCGGAGATGCATTGATCGCCACCTGACGCAGCTGCAGAGCCACGCTGCCATTGCTGGCGAAGCTGAAGGGCTGGCTGCTGCCGGAGAGCACGCCGTTCACATAGGTCATCGGGCTGCTGGCGTTAACCTGATCCACCACCTGACAGATGGCCGGCACACTGCCGGAGAACTCGGTGCTCTGGGAAGCGAGCTGAGCCTGGGCCGGCATGGCGGCGGCACCCATCACAGCAAGGCCCGCGAGGGCGGCGAAACGATGGAACATGAGAGGAAAGAACGAGAACAAAGACCCTCTAAACATCAGGCAGAGGCCTGCGATTTGAGGAGGAAAGACCAGATCAAAGTCCCAAAAGAGCCCCTGTCCTGGTTGACATCAACCTAACCAGCGCACTCACATCTGAAAGCCAATCAACGGAGCAGTGATCCTGGAAATCAATCCGTAGAAAAAGGAAAGAAACCCGCGGCCGCAACGCCCCCAACCAGGGCACATCGCCGCGACCGGAGCGCCCGATCAGCCCCTGGCGCTGCCGTGGCAACAGGCACAAAACGATGCCGCCGCGCCGGCTGGCGCCCTGAAACGACCGCCAGGGCAGCCGCTGGACCCCTGGCGCAAAACCGAAGGAAATCCAACGGCGGTCCCACCGCCAAATATTGCGAAAAGGCGAAGTCTTCAGAGAAGATAAAGGGCTGTCGCGTTTCCGCCGGCGGCTTCTCCGCGCTCCACCCCCGCTGCCACCCTGCGCTCGGTGATCCGGCGCAGCGGAGCGCAGGCGGGCATTGTGATCGCCGCCGACCCACAGCGCAGCGGCGACGCCGAGGTGGTGCTGATCTGGGGCCTGACGGTTCCCGACGGACCATTGCGGCTGCGGGAGAGCACCCGCGCCGCCCTGATCCGCGAACTGCAGGAGCGGCGCCGGGATGGCGCGGACCAGACCACGGCACCGGCTGCCCCAGACAACGAAGCAGCCGCAGGCCAACCACCCGCAGAGGAGCCAGCAGCCTGCGCCGAGCCGCCCCCGGTGGAGGCCGGCCCGGCAGCCGAACCAGAAGCACCAGAGGCCGAACCCGAGGCCAAGGCGCGACCGGCGGCCGGCCTGGACGCCCTGCCCGAGGGGCCCTTCGGCATAGCCTGGATCCAGCCCGGGGGCACGATCCTGGCGGCCAATCGCAGCCTGCTGGAGCTGCTGGGTCGCAGCGCCGAAGAGCTGCGGCAGTGCAGCTGGCAGCTGCTCACCCATGCCGAAGACCTGGCCGCCGAGCTGGCCCAGGCCACCCAGCTGCTCTCCGGCCGCCGCGACAGTTACCGCCTGCGCAAACGCTTCCTGCGGCCCGATGGCGAGGTGCGCTGGGCCGATGTGGCGGTCAGCGCCCAGCGCCGTGCCGACGGCAACCTCGAGCGGTTGCTGCTGCAGTGCGCCGACATCCAGGACTGGGTCAGCGAACGCGCGCAGCAGCAGCAACGGCTGCAACAGCTGCAGCTGCAACTGGCCCATGGCCGCGACCTGATCGTGGCGCTGGATGGAACGCTGCAGCCGCTGTGGAGTTCACCGGCCTGCCAGCCGTTGCTGGCGGCAGCAGCACCCGCTGCAACCATCGCCACCAGCCCCTGGCTGCAGGGCCTGCAGGCGGTGCTGCAACGGCGCCGCAGCGGCAGGCAGCTGGTGGAACTGCCCGATGCCGAGGGGGTGCTGCGGCTCTACAGCCTGGAGGCCCATTGGCCGCTGAGGGAAGAGGGATCCGGCACAACGGTGATCGCGGTGCTGCAGAACGTGGACCGCAGCGAGCGCCAGCGGCAGCAGCTGCTGGAACAGAACCGACACCAGCAGCTGCTGCTCGATGGCGAGGCCACCGGCCGACTGCTGCTGGAGGAGTCGCCAGCCCGAAGCGGCCAACTGCGAATCCTGATGGCCAACCGGGCCGCCTGCCAGGCGCTGGGCCATCCCGTGGGCGGCCTGGAGGGACAGCTGCTGAGCGAGCTGGAGACCGAGGTGGGAGCCCCGCTGCAGCGGCTCGCCCTCGACTGCCTGGCGCGTGACTGTCCGATCGCGCTCGAGCATGAAGTGGCGAGCGGTGCGCCGCGGGTGCTGCAGCTGGAGGCCCAGCCCCTGCAGGAGGCAGGCGAGCGCAGCCTCACCCTGGCCTGGTGGGATGACACCGAGCGGGTGACGATCCTGCGCCAGCTCCGCCGCTCGGAGCGGGACTACCGCTTGCTGGCGGAGAACTGCACCGATGTGGTGTTTCGCCTGGATTCCGCAGGGGTGGTGGCCTGGGTGTCACCGTCGCTGACGCGGGTGCTGGGCTGGCTGCCCGAGCAGTGGATCGGCCGGCGCGGCACCGACTATCTGCGCCACCGCGGCAGCAGCGAGACCTACCAGCGCCACCTGGCGGCGATCGCCGCCGGCCAGACGGTGATCGCCCGCGACGAGATCCAGGCCCGCGATGGCAGCTGGCACTGGGTGGAGACCCATGCGGGGCCCTACCGCGACGAGAACGGCAGGATCGCCGGAGCGGTGGCCTTCTTCCGGCCCCTGGATGAACAGGTGGCGATGGAGCAGGCCCTGCGGCGCAGCCAGCGCAGCAACGCCCTGCTGGCCCGCAGCACCGGGGCGCTGCTGCTGCTCTGCCGCAATGGCCAGATTCAGGCGGTGTCGGAGGGGGCGGAGGAGCTGCTCAAGCTGGCGCCGGAAGCCCTGGTGGGGCAACCGCTGCAGGAGCTGGTGGCCCCGGAGGAGCGCAGCAGCCACACCCTGCTGCTGCAACAGGCGGCGCTGGGCCGCAGCCTGGTGGGTCGCAGCCAGCTGATCGGCACCGATGGCCGCCGCCTGGCGGTGGAGGTGAGCGCCTCGCCCCTCGAGGAGGGCAGCAGCGACCTGTGCGTGGTCTACCGGCTGCTCAACAGCCAGGGCGATCCCCTCCGCGGCGAAGGGCCGGGCGGGACGAACGGCGGCAACGGAACCGGCAGCGCTGCGGTGTTGCCGTTTGCCCAGCTGGATCCGCTCACCGGCCTGCTGCGCCGTGGGCCGCTGTTCAGCCAGCTGCAGGCGCTGCTGCGTCAGCGGCGGCAACGGGATCGCATCGCCCTGCTGCTCTGCGATCTGGATCAGCTGGCGGCCCTCAATGCCCAGCAGGGGCGCGACCGGGGCGATCTGCTGCTGCAGACGACGGCGATGCGGGTGCGCAGCAGCACCCGCGACGGCGATCTGCTCGGCCGTCTCGGTGGCGATGAACTGCTGGTGGTGCTGCAGGACGTGGGCAGCCTGGATGTGGCGATCGAGGTGGCGGAAAAGATCCGCCGGGCGGTGCATGAACCGATCGCCGGCAGCGGCAGCGGGGAGCGGGCCCTGATTCCCAGCCTGAGCATCGGCGTGACGCTGCTGGCCGATCAGGAGGAGCTGGATAGCGCCCTGGCCCGGGCCGATGCCGCCACCTTCGCCGCCAAGGCCAGCGGCGGCAACCAGGTGATCGTGATGCCCGCCGGGCCGGCTCCGCCGGCGATCCGCAGCGGCACCGGCAGCGTGCGCAAGACGCCCCGCTGACGGAGGTGCCCACCACTCAGGCCGCGCTCTCGATGCAGTCGAGATCGATGGCGGCGCGGTAGTGGCCGGGGGGCAGCAACCGCCCCGGCTCGGGCTGCAGCTCCAGGCGCACCCGGTAGGGGCCGCTGCCCAGCAGCTGCGCCGCAGCCGCCACCGCGGGCGGTTGCGGCCCCAGCTGGGCAGGCCACTGCAGCAGATGGATGCGGCCGAGGCGCAGCTGCACCCGGGTGTTGGCCTGCAGCGCGAAGGGCGCGCTCAGCCCCACCAGGCTGGCGCCGCTGAGGCTGAGGTCAACCGCCGGTGGCGGCGGCTCAATCCGGCAGAAGGCCGGCACACTGCCACTGAAACCGCTGGCGGCGGCACGGAGCTGGGCGGGCAAGGCGCGGGGCATGGCCAGCTCCAGCAGCACCACAGCGACCGCCAGGGCCCAGGCTGGGCAGCCCGATGCCGCAACCCGCCGCAGCCAGGGCCGTGCCGTGCAAGGGCCGAGTGGGGAGGAGTGGGACACAGCCATCACCCTGGCGATGGCCCGGGAAAGCGGCAACGGAAAACGGCCAGGGGCAGCAGCAACAGATCAGCAGCTCAGGCCCACCAGGGCGCCGATCCATCGCGGAAGTCGCTCTCTCGCCAGGGGCTGAGCCACACGCGATCAGCCTCGACCACCACGTGGGCCAGGGCCAGCGACAGGGGAGCCGGGCCCCGCACCACCTGGCCGGCCTCGTCGTAGCGACTGCCATGGCAGGGGCAGATGAAGGTGCCGGCGGCGGCATTCCAGGGCACCACGCAACCGAGATGGGTGCAGATGGCGTTGATGCCATAGCTGGCGATGGTGTGATCGGCGGCGACGATCAGATAGGTGGGGTCGCCCTTGAGCCCCTGCACCAGGCTGCGCTCGCCGGGCTGACGGCCCTGCAGCCAGGCACTGGCGGAGACGGGATCGCCCAGCTCATCGCGGGCGAGCACGCTCGCCGAGCCCCCCGCCTCCCGGGGCGGCAGAACAAAGCGCAACGCCGGGTAGAGCGCACCACCCACCACGCCGCTGACGGCGCCGAAGGTGATCAGATTGAGCAACTGGCGACGGGCGGGATCCGGCAGCTGATCGCCGCCGCCAGGGAGAGCACTGACCTCAGACATCGATAGATCCTCATAAAACGATGATGTGATTAAAAATGGTGCGGGCGATGGGCCGAAGCAGGCGCGATGCCGGCGCTGGGCTCAGCCCCCGGCGCCCTCCTGCGCCAGGGCGGCCTGCACCTCAGGGATGAACACGGCGTACATGCCGCGCAGATCACCGGGCTTGAAATTGAAGGCGCGATCCTTGTCGCCGTACTTGTCTTTGATGAAGGCTGGGCGGCTGTCCTTGCTGCCATGACAGGCCAGACAGCTGGCCTGCACATCGATGCGGCGGTAGTAGTTCACGCCGGCTCCCTGCTCAGCGGTGGCCGGATCCCAGAGTCCGGTGATCTCCGGGTGCTTGGCAAAGAGATCAATCACCTCGGTTTCCTGGGCACCGGCGGGGGCGTGGTCGGGGTTGCGGTATTGGCTGGCCACCTGCCGCACGGTCCAGCCGTTCTCCTGGCCGATGGCCATGGCGCGCTTGCCCACAGGCATGCAGACCTCGCGCATGGTGTCCATGGTGGGCTCCTCCGTGCTGCCCTCCAGTGTTGAGGCGAGGGAGATGCGCATGCGATCGAGCTGCTCCATCTGATCCACCGCTCGAGCCAATACGAGCGGATCAACGGGAGCAGGCCCCTGGGCGGCCAGGGCTGCAACGGGGTGAACGCAGAGCAGCAGTGCAGCACAGAGTGCACAACACCATGAGCGCAGCAATGGATGCATGGCGGAAGAAGCGATGGGGAAAGGGCCCGGCGATGCCAGGCCCGCTGCCCTGAATCGACTGGGCGGGGTTCAAAGCCCCACTAACCGATGGCAGGCGCGTGGAGAGCCACGGGCTCAACGCTGGCGGCCGCCAGATCGAGCGGGAAGTTGTGAGCGTTGCGCTCATGCATGGCTTCAATGCCGAGGCCGCCGCGATTGAGCACATCAGCCCAGGTGTTGATTACGCGGCCCTGGTGATCGAGAACGGAGTGGTTGAAGTTGAAACCGTTCACGTTGAAGGAGAAGCTGATCAGCGCCAGGGTGGCGAACCAGATGCCCACCACCGGCCAGGCGGCCAGGAAGAAGTGGAGGCTGCGGCTGTTGTTGAAGCTGGCGTACTGGAAAATCAGGCGACCGAAATAGCCATGGGCGGCCACGATGTTGTAGGTCTCCTCCTCCTGGCCGAACTTGTAACCCCGGTTCTGGGATTCCTGCTCGGTGGTTTCGCGCACCAGGGAGCTGGTGACGAGAGAGCCGTGCATGGCGGAAAATAGCGAGCCTCCGAACACGCCAGCCACACCGAGCATGTGGAAGGGATGCATCAGCACGTTGTGCTCAGCCTGCAGCACCAGCATGAAGTTGAAGGTGCCCGAAATGCCGAGTGGCATGGGATCCGAGAAGGAACCCTGGCCGATGGCATACACCAGCAGCACGGCGGTGGCGGCAGCCACAGGGGCGCTGTAGGCCACGGCGATCCAGGGGCGCATGCCGAGGCGGTAGCTCAGCTCCCACTCCCGGCCCAGATAGGCATAGATGCCGATCAGGAAGTGGAAAATGATCAGCTGGTAGGGGCCACCGTTGTAAAGCCATTCATCGAGGCTGCTGGCTTCCCAGATCGGATAGAAGTGCAGGCCGATGGCGTTGGAGCTGGGCACCACGGCGGCCGTGATGATGTTGTTGCCATAGAGCAGGCTGCCGGTGATCGGCTCGCGGATGCCGTCGATGTCAACGGGCGGCGCGGCGATGAAGGCGATCACAAAGCAGGTGGCCGCCGTGAGCAGGGTGGGGATCATCAGCACGCCGAACCAGCCGATGTAGAGGCGATTGCTGGTGCTGGTGACCCAGTCCGTGAAGGACCGCCACGAGCGGCCCCGCGGCGGGGCACTGGTGAGGGTGGTCATGGATGGAGAGAAGAACGGGACAGACCAGGGAAAAGCCCGCCGGAGCAGCGGGCCCGACCTCGTCCTGATAAAACCATAGCGTTATGAATGACTATGCGTGAATAGGCATTTCGGCTGATTCCGCAGCGGCCGCGAGGTTCCGGCCGCCGCCTGGCCGGACTTTCCTGCAGATCCGCTCTGTTCAGGGCATGACTCAACAGAATGGAGCCGCCGCCATCCAGGCCCCGCCTGCCATGAGTCATCTGCGCGCGATCATGCAACGGTTGAGCGCCAGCCACGCCGGCAGCAGCCTGCCCGCCGACGCCGAGGCACCGGCCGCCGCGATCCGTGCCGCCAGCCCGGCAACCAGCCAGCTCAGCGACTTCCAGCGGCAGCTCAGCCGCTGCAGCGCCGCGATGCTCCGCTACGAGTGGACCTGGCTGGAACAGCATCTCGAAGACCTCCAGCTCTGCCTGGAGCACGACGCCATGCGCGAGGCGGCCGGTGGCCGTCAACACCTGCAGGCGCTGATCGAGCATCACCAGCAGTGCCGGGATCTGCTGCTGGAGCAGCTCAAGGCCCGGGGCCTGGAGGCGCGGCGCGAGTCCCACAGCGTCGCCAGCAGTGAGCACGCCTGGCAGGTGCACCACCCCGCCATCCGCGCCCAGTGGGGGATGGACTGAACCTGATCGCGCCGGTGCCACTCGTTAAAGAGCAGACGCCAGAGCACGGTAGGCAGCGAGCATCGGGGCAGGATCGGACGGAGGCAGCGGCGTGTTGAGCGGCACCATCCCCGCATGCACCAAGTGGATGCGGGTGTGGCGCAGCACCGGCGGGAGATTCTGCTGACGCGGATCCAGCAGCTGATATTGCTCTTGACGGCCAGGTTCGCGCCAGTGGGGATCCATCGCCTCACCACTCGCAGCGCGGCGGCGCACCAACCAGGCCTCGATCAGCGTCTGCACAGCACCAGGAGAGCGGCGCAGGAGATCACGATCCACCGCGAGCAGCACAAACAGTTCGTGCGACAGATCGGCACTAGAAAACAGCGGCTCCAGCGGAAGGTGCCGGCGCAGGTCCGCGGCGGTAGTGGCATCGGCAACCACACCCGCCAAACGCCCCTGCATCAAAGCCTGATCCCACTCGCCGCGGGGCAGCGCCAACAACCGCGGCGCTGCGGCAGCTGGTAACTGCTGCTGCTTCAGAGCATGGGTGACCAGATAGCGGGGCAACGCCCCCGGTGAAACCGCCAGGGATTGGTCACGCAGCTCCAGCAGGGAGGAGACCCCAGGCCGTACCAGCAGCTGATCAGCGCCACGGGTCTCCGCCAGCACCAGCACGAGCTCAGGACAACGATCGGGGGCAATCCCACAAAGCCGGATCAGCTCCACGCTGGAGGCCACCAGGGCATCAGCGTCACCATCGATATAGGCCTGCATCTGGGCCTGAAGATCGGGATACTGGCGCAGACGCCACGTCGGCGACCGCAGTCTTCCCTGCTGCGTCCATCGCCAGGACGAATCGGCCAAGGCTGGCCCCGGGGGCAAGGCGAGCCGCAGGACATGCGACTGCTGCCCACAGGCGAAAAGGCAGGTGCTAAGCAAAGGAGCGAGCAGCCCAGCAACCCGACGGAAAGCAGCAGGCAGTAGCCCTGCAGATCGGCCGCTCCTAGCGTGGGCAGAGGCCGTTAACGCCGCATCAGCCTCGAGCATGCCGGTCGTCCGTCCCTCCCTCCACTCTGAGCAGCCCACGGCATTACGGCCACCCGCCGAGCGCTATTGGCCTCGCGGGGCCTGGCGGCTCGGCCTCGGGGTTGCCCTGCTGGGCGTCGCGCTGCTCAGCCAGGCCAAGCTGCGGGCCTCCCCCGAACTGCAGCGGCGCCAGCATCGTCCCGACACGCTGCAGCGGCGACTGGAGACCGCTCTACAGCTGCAGCTGAACCAAGTCGACCGCCAGCTGCACAGCACGGCAGCCCTGCTGGACAAACAGGGCATACCGAGCAGCCCTGAGAGTCTGCAGACCCTGCTGCAGCTGCCGCAGCGGGAGGTTCTGACATGGGGCATGGTCAGCCGCAGCAGCACCACGGCTCCGTGGCGGGTGTCAGCGTTGGCTTCCATGCAAGGCCAGCGGTTGCCCTCGCCCTCGAGCACCGCTCAAGCGGAAACGCTACAGACGGCTCTGGTGCGAACACTCAATCAGCCCACAACCGAGCATCAGGCCATGGTGCTCATGCCGGAAGAGCGCCAGCACAACCTGTGGTTGCTGCTCACGCCACCACAGCCGCTTAGCCAACCGCTGGCCCAATCCCCACAGGACAAGACACAGCAGCTGCGTCTGTTCGCGCTGCTTCAACCTGGGGCCACGGTGACCCAGAGCCTGGAACACCCACTGCTGGGCCTGAATGATCCGGTGGATCTGCGTCTGCGTAGCGACGCCGATGGCCAGCCGGGTGCAGTGATCTACGACTCCCGCGGCCTCATGGACGGCCCGGGCCCGAGAGGGGCAGCACCCAGCGCCATCACGCTGCAGGGACGGCGCATGTGGCTAGAGGCGAGTCGCAGCTTGGCGGTGAGTGATCTGGCAGGGCGACTACCGCTGCTCAGCGTGGGCCTCTGGGCTGGCGCAGGACTGTGCCTGGGACAGGAGCTCCTGGGAGAGCTGCGACGGCGGCGGCGGCACCAGCAGCAGCTGATGCGCTGTGAGCAACAGCTCCTGGGGGAGCGCCGAAGGGTTGAACTGGGCGCAGCAGTGCTAGCAGCAGTCAATGATCTCGACGAAGGCATCCTGGTCACCGATGGCGAGGGCACCATCCACTTCGCCAACACCGCTTTTCAACGGATCAGCGGTCACCCTGCTGGAGAGCTCATCGGCCGCAACCCGAGGCTGTTGAAATCCGGTTACCAGCAAGAGGACTTCTACCGCCAGCTCTGGCAGCAACTGCGCACCCGTGGAACCTGGCATGGCGAGATCTGGAACCGCCGCGGTGATGGAACGCCCTATCCGCAGTGGATGCAGATCCGCAGCGTGACCGGACGGCTGAGCGGCCCGCTGCAGTACGTGGCCACCGTGCGGGACCTCACCAGCCAGCACCAGTTGGAACAACAGCTGGAACACCACGCATTCCACAACCTGATCACGGGACTGCCCAACCCGGAACTGGCGCGCCTGCGGCTGCTGCGACTGCTGCAACAGGGTGTATCGGTGGCGGTGCTCTGGATCGGCTTTCCCAGCCTGGAACGCGTGCGTGAAGCGTTCGGTCAGGGCCAGGCGAACCAGGTGCTCCAAGCCGTGGCCGAACGCCTGCAGCGCTGCCTGGCCAGCACCGACCTGCTGGCCTGCGATGGCAACGCCCGACTGATCGTGCTGCACGATCTCGGAGCGGCCCACCATGGGGCGAGCGATCCACCCGACGACGACGCCACGCGCCGGGCCCGACTGTTCAGCAACCGCCTGCTCCGGGAACTGCAACAACCGGTCCAACTGACCACAGGCCTGGAACTGGAGGTCATCGGCCGGTCGGGCCTGTGTGTGGCACCGCAGCAGACCGACAGGGCCGAACAGGCGTTGCAGTTCGCCCTCGTGGCGCTGGATGAAGCTCGCGATGCGCCTCCTCTCAGCTGCACCACCTTCACCACAGCGATGGCGGCGCAACATCAGCGCCAGCTCGGCCTGGAAGCGGAGCTGCAGCAGGCGATCGAACGCGGTGGCCTGCGCCTGGTGTATCAGCCACAGGTCGATGGCTCAGGGCGCCTGCAGGGAGCGGAAGCACTGCTGCGCTGGAGCAGCCAGCAGTTTGGCGATGTACCGCCTCCGGAGTTCATTGACATCGCCGAAACCACCGGTGCGATCCAGATGCTGGGCAACTGGGCCCTTGAGCAGGGCTGCTGGCAGTGGCAGCACTGGCTGGATCAGGGACTAGAACCTGGCCGGCTGGCAGTGAATGTGTCAAACCACCAGTTCTGCAATCCACGTCAGGCTCTGCCCGACAAAGTGCGAGACGTCTTGAGGCAAACGGGCCTGGCGGAGGAGCGTCTGGAACTGGAAATCACCGAATCAGCCCTGGCGCCGAATCTGCACGCCGGCGCACAACTCCAGGAGCTAGCCGCCATAGGAATTGAACTGGCCGTTGATGATTTCGGCACTGGCTTTTCTTCGCTGCAGTCACTGCATCGCCAACCGGTGAACAAACTCAAGATAGATCGTTGCTTCGTTCAACAAATCCATCACGATCAGGGAGCCAGGGCGATCGTGCAGGCTACGATCGCCCTGGCGGAGGATCTGGGGCTCCAGATTCTGGCGGAGGGAGTGGAGACAGCAGAAGAACTGCAGACGCTGATCAGCCTGGGCTGCAATCGCTTCCAGGGATTTCTGTTCCATCGCCCCCTCTCCGTGGAAGCCTTCACGGAGCTGCTGAAGCGCGAGCAAGCGCTGGAGGCGGCAACGCAGCGGCAACCATGAAAACCCATCTGCAACAGCGCCTTCCCGTCCTGCTGCTACTCACTCTGCTGGCCGTACTGGGCAACCTGGCGGCCGTGCCCCTCTTCTTCGGGATTCACCTCCTGCTGGGGTCGATCGCGGCCGTGCTTGCTCTGCTGCTTTATCGAGGCTGGTGGGGTTGGCTGATCGGCACCCTTGCCAGCCTCTACACCGTCTCACTGTGGGGACACCCCTGGGCAGTAGTGATCTTCAGCCTGGAGCTGGCCTGGCTCAGCCTCATGTTGAACCGCTGGGGTGGCAGCACGCAAACCCTGCTCAAGGGTCGAATCGTGCTGGCGGATGCAGGGTACTGGCTGCTGCTCGGTGCACCGCTCGTGGGCTTCTTCTACGGACAGCTGCTGCGGATCGATCCCACCAACGTGATGGTCACTGCGGTGAAGCAATCGTTTAACGGCATCGCCAACACCATCATGGCGTTGGTGATCTTCCAACTGCTGCATCTCTGGAGCCATCGTCATGAATTGGCCAGCGGCACCACCAGTCCGGCGGACGTAGGGCCGCCAACCCTGCCGCTACGGGGGGCTGTGCTGTCAGTCGTGCTGATAGCGACGATCCTGCCCGCATTGGTCATCAGCCTGCTCTCCAGCCATCAACTGGCCGTCAACAATCAAACGAGGGTGCTCTTCCACCTGCAGCAACTGGCGGAAGCCAGCGCCAGCCTGGAGCCGGCCAGCCCGGCGGCGGCGGGTCAAATCGCCATAGGACCACTGCCACCAACGATGGGAGAACTGGCTTTTCGCCGACGCTCGGCGGATGGACACAGCAGCAGCTCAAACCCCGAACTGTTCCGACGCCTAGAAGAGCAGTTCAGCAGCGGCGGTGAGGAGCTGATCAAGGTGCCCGGCCTGGAGCTGCTGATTCCGAATGGCAAACAACCAATCCTACTCAAATGGATTCAGGGCTACTGGAGCTACCGGCAGCGGAGCGACGGTGCCGAGGTACAGGTGGTTCAGCCTGCCCAATCGGCGGTGATGCGATTACAGAGCCAAAGCACAGTGCAGCTGATCACCCTCACGGCTGTGCTGACAGCAGGGTTGGCACTGGCCGAGCTGATCAGCTCCCTCGGGGAAGGGCAGCTCGCTCTGATTGATGCTCGCCTCGAGAGCGAGGTTCCTTCAGAGGACGCTCCTCAAGCGCTGATCAGCGAGATCCTTACCCTGCAGGAATGCAGCCGTCAGTGCCGTCTGAGGATCAATAGCCTGCAGTCCGGAATCAACCAGGTCGAACTCGACCTCCAACAAGAGCGACAGCAGCGCCAGGAGCTGGAACAGCATGACCAGCTCACCGGCGCTCTGCGCCGGGAGCAGCTGAGCGACCAGCTGTCTCACGCCATCCTGCTAGCGCGGCGTGAAGCCAAGCCCCTGAGCTGGATCTGCCTACAGGTCGATGATCTGGCGCAGCACAACCAGCACGATGGTCTCAAGGGCGGAGATCATGTCCTGTGCCAGGTAGCCGATGTGGTGCGACAGCAGATCCGCGGCAGCGACATCATCTTCCGCATGGATGGCAGCACCTTTGGCCTGCTCCTACCGCATCGCAGCCTGCAGGGCGCCCAGCTGCTGGCTGAACAGCTGCGCAAAACGGTGAAGAAGCTGAACGGTGGCATCAGCCTGAGCCTGGGGGTGAGCGATCTGAGGCAAGGGGATCATCAGGCTGATGAGCTATTACTGCGGGCGGCACAGGCCCTGACCGAAGCACACAGGAACAATGGGGATCAGGTGCGACTGCGCTGAAACGACGGCGAACGGCCCTGCGCCCAGCCCTGAACCGCCAATCCCTGAACCGAAAGCAAACCAGCACAGTTCAGGACGTCCGGCCAGCGCTGCCTAACGTCAAACCAACAGAAACCGAAAGGCGCGTTGGACGCGATCGAGCACGCCCTGATGGTGGCGGCCTACCGGCAGGCCAACGGCATGCCCCCACCCCAGAGCGCACCGGTGGAGCCTGGCCTCGATTGCCTGTGCGAAGCCCTGGAACACACCTGCCGGCTCTACGGCATCGATGACGCCAGGCTGGGCGCCTTTCTGCTCAGCCTGGCCCTGCGGGTACGACACCTGGCGGGGGAGACGCAGCAGCGGCAGCGGCTGCGGCAGCGGCTGCGGCAGGTGGAACGCCAACTGCATGGACTGCTGCAGTTGCAGAGCGATCCGCCCGATGTCACGCCACCGGCAGCAGGGCCCCCTCCAAGCGAGCCCCCTCCAGCAGAGCCCCGCTGAGCTGGGTGTCGCGCAGATCGCAGCCGCGCAGATCGGCCTGACGCAGATCCGCCCCGCTCAGGTTGGCGCCATAGAGACAGGCGCCGCGCAGGTCGGCCCCCTGCAGCAGCACCTGTTGCATCAGGGCAAAGCTGAGATCAGCACCCTGAAAATCAGCACCCCCGAGATCCGTCAACTGATCGAGGCCGGAGCGGAAGTCCGCCTCCACCAGCCGGGCCTCACGCCAGAGGCTGCGGGCGGCCACCACCCCCCGCAGGCAACAGTGATGCAGCAGGGCGGCGCTGAAATCAGCCTGCTGCAGCCTGGAGCCGGAGAGGTCGGCTTCATGCCACTGGGAGCCGCGGGCACGCAAAGCCGACAGATCAGCCCCCCAGAGCAGAGCCTGCTGGAAACAGCAGCCCTCCACCCCAGCCGCCTGCAGGCTGGCCCGGCCGAAACGAGCTTCCTTGAAACAGCCCCCCTCCAGCTCGCAGCCGGAAAGATCGAGATCGACCCCATCCAGATCCGCCAGCCGCAGCCCGGGAAAGCGACGCTCACCAGCCGCCAGCGCCTGACGCAGGGCCTCCAGACTGGTGGGGGAAGCGTTCACAGCGAAACCAGCAGCAGAAACAGCGGAGCCCCAACCACGGGCGGGCGCTAGAGGATGGCCGCCAGGGCATCGAGCTGCTGACGCCTGGAGGCCAGCAGCTGCTTCTCGGCCTGGGCCATCAGCTTGAAGACTCTGGGATCGATCACGTCGTAGAAGACGAGGCTGCCCTCCGGCCGGCGCTTGACCACACCGGCGATGGTCAGCAGCTTGAGATGCTTGGACACCAGCGCCTGGCTGAGACCGGTGCGCTCGACCACAGCGGTGACATTGAGCGGCCCCTGGCGCAGGGCGTCGAGCACCGCCAGGCGATTGGGCTCGGAGAAGACCTTGAAGTACTCAGCGAGGGCTTCCATGGCGCGGCGGCAGCGAGACAGCAGGGGCAGGCGAGTCATTCAAGCACCCATCTCCATGCTGCGGCGATAGCGCGCAGACGCAGGAGCGCAGAGACACAACAACACAGATCAGCGTGAAAGCGTGTTGCGGATGCCATAGAATCACGATGCCGTTATGCCAGAGCCTGGATGAGCCCGCCGTTCGCCGGCCTCTCGCCGGCCGCGGGCCCTGGCCTGATCACGCCCTCCCGTGACCCGATGACCGCCACGCCCACCTCCGCGCCCAGCACCACGCCAGCTGCTCCGCACCTGCGCGAAGACCTGCTCACACCGCGCTTCTACACCACCGAGATCGCCAAGGCCGCCCGCACCTCCCTGGCGGAGCAGCAGCCGGCCTTCGAGGCGATGCTCGGCGAGATGCGCGCCGACTACAACCGCGAACACTTCGATCGCAAGGCGCCCCTGGGACGCCTGCGCCAGCTCAGCAGCGCCGAAAAGGAGGCCTACGAGAGCTACCTGGTGCGCTCCTGCGTGTCGGAATTCTCAGGATTCCTGCTGTTCAAGGAGCTGTCGCGCCGGCTGTTCCAGGCGGGCCGAGCGGAACTGGGGGAACTGTTTCAGCTGATGGCCCGCGACGAAGCCCGCCACGCCGGCTTCCTCAACCGGGCCCTGGTGGCGGAAGGCATCGCCATCGATCTACCCACCCTGAGCACCCGCCGGCCGATCACCTGGTTCCCGCTGAGCTGGGTGCTCTATTCGGTGTATCTCTCCGAGAAGATCGGCTACTGGCGCTACATCCTGATCGATCGGCACCTCAAGGCCCATCCCGACCACAACTTTGCGCCGCTGTTCGATTTCTTCGAACCCTGGTGTCAGGACGAGAACCGCCACGGCGACATCTTCAACGTGCTGATCCGTTGCTGGCCGCAGCTGAAGCGGGGTCTGCGCGGCAAGCTGCTCAGCCGCTTCTTCCTCTGGAGCGTGTTTCTCACCCACAGCCTGACGGTGTGTGAGCGCGGCAACTTCTACCGAATCCTGGGCATGGATCCAGCCCACTTCGATGCCGAGGTGATGCGGCAGACCAACCGCACCGCCAGCCGCGCCTTCCCCTGGGTGTTCGATCTGCAGGGCAGCCGCTACCTGGAGCTGCGCGATCAGATCGTGAGCACCTACCGCCAGCTGAAGCAGTGCCGCGGCCTGGGCAGGCCGGCCCTCAAGCTGCGCTTCGCCGGGCTGCTGCTGCGCCAGTTCAGCCAACCGATGCAGCCCAGCCAGAGCCTGGAGCAGGGGGTGGCATGAACGCTCTGATCTACGACAGGCCGGCCTACCGCCAGGCCTACGGACGCATCAACGGCCTGGTGATCGTGGGCGAGGGCCTGGCCGATCGCCACTTCCGCAAGCTGGCGCAGCTGCTGCCCGAGGACGGCGCGGAACTGCGGCGCCTGGGGGCGATGGAGGCCCGCCACGCCCGCGACTTCGTGGGTTGCGGCCGCAACCTGCAGGTGCGCGCCGATGCGGCGCTGGCCCGCCGGCTGCTGCAGCCGCTGCAGCAGCAGTTCGACGCGGCGGCAGCGAACAGCGACCTGGTGAGCTGCCTGGTGATCCAGTGCCTGATCATCGAATGCTTCGCCGTGGCGGCCTATCGCCTCTACCTGCCGGTGGCCGACGCCTACGCGGCACCGATCACCCGGGCGGTGCTGGCCGATGAGGCCCAGCACCTCAACTACGGCGAGCAGTGGCTGCGCCAGCGCTTCAGCGCGGTGGCGGCAGCGGTGGAAAGCTGCGTGCTGCAGGCAGTGCCGGTGGCCCTGGCGATGCTGCAGAACCTGCGCGACGACCTGCAGGCCATCGGCATCGATCCCAGCGAACTGGTGGCCGAATTCAGCGAGACGTTCCAGCGCTCGCTGCAGAGCGCGGGCTTCAGCACCCGGGCGAGCCAGCAGCTGCTGAGCCGGGCGGCGGCACGGGCGCTGGGCTGACGGGCGCTGCGCTGACGGGCGGCAGAGGAGCGGAGGCGGGAACGGCGATGACAACCGCTACGAATCCGCAACAACAGAACACTGTGACAACAGTAGCGTTATAGCGTCTTGCAGTGACGGCATCCGTCGCAGCTCCTCACCCGCCCAGGACCGGCCATGACCTCCAGCCATTCCGCCATGCCCCCGGCTTCGATCTCCGCGCACGCCAGCAGCCGCGACGAGCAGCTGCGCCAGGGCTTCGGGCCACGGGTGCGCCGCCTGCATGCCCGCATCGGCAAGGCCCATCACCAGGCCGAAGGCATGGTGTTCTCCCGCGCTCTGCTGGCCGGTGCCGCCAGCCCGGCCCAGGTGGCGGCGTTGCTGCGCGCCCTGGCCCCTGCCTACCTCTGGCTGGAAGCCGAAGCACCGGCGGCGGCCTCCAGCCTGGGGGCCACGGCCCTGCCCTGGCAGAGCCTGAACCGCAGCACCGCTCTCGAGCACGACCTGGCGCTGCTGAACAGGCTGCCCCAGGGGCCCGCCTCCGGCGCCGCTGCCGCCTGGCTGAGGCGGATGCAGGAGCTGGCCCACACGGCACCCCATCGGCTGATGGCCCATGTCTATGTGCGCTACGGCGGCGATCTCTCCGGCGGCCAGCAGCTGGGGGAACAGGCCAACCGCATCCTCCAGGCCGCGGGCCTGCCGAACCTCAGCTTCTGGGTGTTCAACGCCCCCACCAGCGCCCTCAAGGCCGCCCTGCATGACGGCTTCGAGCAGCTGCAGCTGAGCTCCCGGGAGGAGGAGGAGCTGCTTGAGGAAGCGGAGGCCGCCTTCCACGCCACCCAGCGACTGCTGGCCGAACTGGCCTGAACGGGCGGAGCTGACGCTGCCACAGCCGCCGCCTCAGCCGGATTCCAGCCCCTGACACCACCTCCTGCCTCTCGCTCGCCCCACCTCGCCCCGCACCGATGACCATCACCCGCCTCAGCCCGATCGACTTGCTGCTCAAGTACGACCAGCCGGTGCCCCGCTACACCAGCTACCCCACCGCCGCGGCCTTCAGCCCGGCCGTGGGGGAAGCCCAGCTGCGCCGGCAACTGGCCCAGGCGCAGGAGGCCCCGCTGTCGCTGTACGTGCATGTGCCCTTCTGCCGCCATGCCTGCTGGTACTGCGGCTGCAACCGGGTGACCACCCAGCTGGGCTCGACGGTGGTGAGGCCCTATCTGGCCAGCCTGGCCCGGGAACTGGAGCTGCTGCAGGCGGCAATGCCGCAGCGGCGACGGTTGGCCCAGCTGCATTGGGGCGGCGGCACCCCCAATTACCTCAATGCCGAGGAGCAGCGGCAGCTGTGGGAGCTGGTGGCCAGCCACTTCGATCTGGAGCCGGAGATCGAAGCCTCGATCGAGGTGAACCCCGAATTCCTCAGCCGCGACCAGGCCCTGCAGCTGCGGGAGCTGGGTTTCAACCGGATCAGCTTCGGCATCCAGGACGCGGACCCCGATGTGCAACAGGCCGTGAATCGGATGGTGCCGGTGCCGCAGCTGCGCCGGGCAATGGAGTGGCTGCGGGAAGCGGCGTTTGAGAGCGTGAACGTGGATCTGATCTGCGGGCTGCCGCGCCAGACCCCGGAGCGCTTCAACGCCACCCTGGAGCTGGTGCGGGAGCTGCGTCCCGACCGCATCGCCCTGTTCTCCTTCGCCTATCTGCCGGAGCAGCTGCCCCTGCAGCGCAAGATTCATGCGGCGGAGCTGCCCAGCCAGCGCCAGCGGATCACGATGCTGGAGAACGCCAACCGGCTGCTCTGCAGCCACGGCTATGACGCGATCGGCATGGATCACTACGCCCTCGCGGGCGACAGCCTGGCGCTGGCGGCGCGCACAGGCCAGCTGCATCGCAACTTTCAGGGCTACACCACCGGCGCGGAACTGGATCTGCTGGGCATCGGCCCCACGGCGATCAGCCAGTTTCCGCAGCTGTTCAGCCAGAACGAGCGGGGCCTCAAAGCCTGGAGCGAGGCGATCGCCGCCGGCCGGCTGCCGGTGGAGCGGGGCCTGGAGGTGCTCGATCCGGCGGTGCTGGAGCGGCGCCGGCTGATCCAGTCGGTGATGTGCCGCTTCGAGGTGAGCCTCGATCTGGAGCGCTACGCCCTGGAGTGGCAGGAGCTGGAGCAGCTGGCGAACGATGGCCTGGTGGAGCTGCAGCACCACGGCACCCGGGGGGAGATGCGGGTGACCACCGATGGCCGCTGGCTGATCCGCACGATCGCCGCCGTGTTCGACCCGCAGCAACGCCAGCGGGCCAGCGGCAGCCGCCTGGTCTGAGCGGCAGCGGCGGAGGCCCCCGCGGCCATGGCGGCCTCGCGCACCTCCTGGCCCCCTTGGATCAAGCCCCAGCGATAGGGCTCGTGGATTCGGTCGTGCATCCCATCGGCGATCAGGTCGCCATTCCCGGTGCGTAGTCCCTGCAGCAGCAAGGTCAGGCATCCGAGGTTGGTCACGGCATCGGGAATGGAGATCGCCTTCGGCATGACCCGCCTGGCTTCGCTGGTGGACAGACGAATGGCCGGGATGGCCACCACCACCATCACCTTCG
>CBFHOT010000017.1:0-29598 GCA_965657465.1 Cyanobacteriota bacterium
GGCCCGGCCGGCCCGGCCCGCCAGCTGCAGCAGCAGTTGCAGACACTGCTCACCGGCACGCAGGTCGGGGCGATGCAACAGCCCATCGGCCGCCAGCACCGCCGCCAGGGTGACCCGGGGCAGATCCATCCCCTTGGCCAGCATCTGGGTGCCCACCAGCACCTCCGCCTCGCCGGCGGCGAAGCGCTCCAGCAGGCGGCGATGGCCATCGCGCCCGCGAGTGGTGTCGCGGTCGAAGCGCAGCACCCGCAACCCCTCCAGCTCCCGTCCGAGCTGATCCATCACCCGCTGGGTGCCGGCACCGAAGGGCTTGAAGGCCGTGGAGCCGCAGTGGCGGCAGCGGCTCTCCAGCTCGGCGCGATGGTCGCACCAGTGGCAGCGCAGCCACTCGCGAGCGCCGGAGCGGTGCACCGTGAGCGCCACATCGCAGTGGGGGCAGTGCATGGCCTCACCGCAGCTGCGGCAGCCGAGAAAGGCGTGGTAGCCGCGGCGGGGCACCAGGATCACCGCCTGCTCGCGGAGCTCCTGCAGGCGGCTGAGCCGCTCCAGCAGCGGACGGCTGAGCAGGCGGCGATGCCCTTCCGCCAGTTCCAGCCGCATGTCCACCAGCCGCACCGGCGGCAGGGCCCGCTGACCGATCCGCTCGGGCAGCTCCAGCCGCCGGATCGGCGGCAGGGCTGCCGGCCCGCCGGCGCCGGGGGGCTCCGCCTGAGCCGCCAGCCAGGTTTCCAGCGACGGGGTGGCACTGCCCAGCACCAACCGCGCACCGCTGAGGCGGGCCCGCAGGGCCGCCACATCGCGAGCGTGGTAACAGGGCATCGGGCTCTCCTGCTTGTAGGAGCTGTCGTGCTCCTCGTCGAGCACGATCAGGCCCAGGGGAGCCAGCGGCAGAAACACCGCCGAGCGGGTACCCACCGCCAGCAGCGGCTCCCCCTGCAGGCAGCGCCGCCAGGTGGTCACCCGTGCGCCATCGGCGATGCCGCTGTGGTACTCCACCACCTGCCCGCCGAAGCGCTCACGGCAGCGGTCGAGCAGCTGCGGGATCAGCCCGATCTCCGGGGTGAGCAGCAGGGCGCTGCGGCCAGCCGCGAGGCAGTGGGCCGCCGCCTGCAGATACACCTCGGTTTTGCCGGAGCCGGTGACGCCCCAGAGCAGCAGGCTGCCGCCGGGTGGCGCCTGCTCGATCGCGGCCAGGGCCTGGGCCTGGGCCTCGCTCAGCACCCGGTTGCCGGGAGGGTTGCCGATCGACGGCGCGCCACCGGCTCCAGTGCAGGCGACGGCCTGACGCTGCACGAAGCCGCGTCGCTCCAGGGCCTGCAGCACCGAGCGACTGAAGCCCCCCGGACGACACAGCTGCCGCAACGGCAGGCTGCCGCCGGCCTGCTGCAGCTGCTCGAGCAGTTGCCGTTGCCGCGCCGTCAGCGCCTGAGGCTGGGCAGGCTGGGTGTCGGTCGCCTCTGAAGCGGCTGAATCGGCTGGGCCGGCAGTGACAGCAGGGTCGGAATCGCCCAGGCTCCCGATCCCAGCGGGCGTCAGCTGCACCTGCCAGATCGGTGCCGGCGCAGCTGGCTGGCCGGCGCGCCGCTGACCCAGCCAGCCCGGCGGCAGCGCGCTCTTGAGGGTGCGGAAGCGACTGGTGTGGCAGCGGGCCGCCACCGCATCGATCAACGCCTGCCACTGGGGATCCACGGCGGCGCTCTGCAGCAGTCGCTCCACCGGCACCAGGGTCCGCCCCTCCAGCTCCGGCGGACAGACATTCAGCTGGTCCACCACCAGGCCGGCATGGGGCCTGCCCTGCAGCCGCACCTGCACCAGATCGCCGATGGCCAGAGGCAACTGCTGCGGATTGGTGTAGGTGAACACCTGGCCTTCACGCCCGGCCTCCAGCCAGATCTGCAGCCACGGCGCTCCAGTCACCCTTGCGAACGTCACCTGTGCTACCTAGAATGCATTTGTTGGGCAGTGCATGAACTGCCGTCGGAACCAGGCAGAGTTCCGTCCAGCGGGAAGACTTGAAGAGAGAGCCGGAGCTCCATCGCTGAGCTCATCACTGACGCTCTCCGGTCTGCGAACACCCCTGTCAACCCTGCTCCGGCTTCGGCCTCCCGGTACCGCTCCCTCCTCAACAGGTTTGCACGATTCGGCCGCCCGGCACGGCTTTGCCCTGCCTGCCCGTTTCCCCTCTCGGGATCACCAGGGTTCCCGCTTGCGCCACATCGGTGGCGAAGGGGCGTCAGCGGCTGCGCGCCCGCTGCGTAGTGGCGTCATCCATCTGGTCTGGTCCACCGCCCAGGACCCGCCAGCAACCACCGCCGGCTCCGGTTGTCGGTGACTGGACCCTTCAAGGCTGCCCCGGAATGGCGATCGTCACCGACGGCACCCGGATGCTTGGACCGGGATGCGGCTGTGCTGCCAAGCCGGCTCCTCCCTGGTCCTGACCCCGCTCCAGCTCCGCCCCCACCATCTTGCCGGTCCCGCCGGCCGGTTCTGCCCCCTGTGGCTGTCGCCAAGCCCAACGCTCCCGCCCCTCCGGCGGCGGCCTGACCTCAGCACCGGGTTCTCCCGACCCACCGCCTCCCCTCCCAACCAACGCCCGATCCAGCGGGGCGTGCCGGCTTCGCCGCCGCCCCGCACCCGCCCCGGCCCGTCGCGTTGGTCGTTCGACCCCGTCTCCACTCCCTCCAGCCCTCGATGAGCCCTGTCGCCCCGAAAGCCAAGCCTGCAGCGCAGATCCTGATGGTGGCGTCCGCGTCCGGTCAGGAGGTCAAGGTGACCACCAAGCCGGCCGCCAAGACGGCCAGCGGCAAGGCGGCGGCCACTAAGGCCGCTGCGGCCAAGACGGCCAGCGCAGCCAAGGCTGCCAGCACGGCCAAGACCGCCGCTGCCAAGGAGAGTGGCACCAAGGAGAGTGCCGCCCGCAACCGCAGCGCCAGTGCCCGCGCCGCCCGCGCGGCCGCTGCCGAGCTCGGCACCGATCTCAATTCCGCCGCCGATCAGCTGCTGGCCGCCGCCGCCGGCAAGACCGCTGCCGACAAGAAAGCCCCGGCGGCCAAGAAAACGGCGCGCAACACCACCAAGGCCGGCCCGGTGAAGACCACCACGCTGGAGAGCGGCGACGACGCCAGCGCGGCTGCGGCGGCTCCCGCCGCCGCCAAGGCCACCGCGGCCAAAGCCACCACCAAGAAAGCAACCAAAGCCAGCGCAGCCAAGGCGGCTGAGGCCGCGGCTGCCGCCACTGCCACCGAAGCGGTGCAGGCCAGCGCCGACGCCGGCGATTCTGCCGGCAGCAAGGACGACGACAAGGCCGCCAAGGCCCTGGCCAGCATCAAGGTGGGGCCCAAGGGCGTGTACACCGAGGATTCGATCCGGGTGTACCTGCAGGAGATCGGCCGCATCCGCCTGCTGCGGCCCGATGAGGAGATCGAGCTGGCCCGCAAGATCGCCGACCTGCTGCAGCTGGAGGAGATCGCCGCCCAGTTCGAGAGCGACCACGGCCGCCAGCCCGACACCAAGGAGTGGGCGGCGCTGGTGGAGATGCCGGTGATCAAGTTCCGCCGCCGCCTGATGCTCGGCCGGCGAGCCAAGGAAAAGATGGTGCAGTCGAACCTGCGCCTGGTGGTGTCGATCGCCAAGAAGTACATGAACCGGGGCCTGAGCTTCCAGGACCTGATTCAGGAGGGCTCCCTCGGCCTGATCCGCGCCGCCGAGAAGTTCGACCACGAGAAGGGCTACAAGTTCTCCACCTACGCCACCTGGTGGATCCGTCAGGCGATCACCCGCGCCATCGCCGATCAGAGCCGCACCATCCGCCTGCCGGTGCACCTCTACGAGACCATCTCGCGCATCAAGAAGACCACCAAGACCCTCTCCCAGGAGTTCGGCCGCAAGCCCACCGAGGAGGAGATCGCCGAATCGATGGAGATGACCATCGAGAAGCTGCGCTTCATCGCCAAGAGCGCCCAGCTGCCGATCTCGCTGGAAACTCCGATCGGCAAGGAAGAGGATTCCCGCCTCGGCGACTTCATCGAAGCCGACATCGAGAATCCCGAGCAGGACGTGGCCAAGAACCTGCTGCGCGAAGACCTCGAAGGGGTGCTGGCCACCCTCAGCCCCCGCGAGCGCGATGTGCTGCGCCTGCGCTACGGCCTCGATGACGGCCGCATGAAGACCCTCGAGGAGATCGGCCAGATCTTCGATGTGACCCGCGAGCGCATCCGCCAGATCGAGGCCAAGGCCCTGCGCAAGCTGCGGCACCCCAACCGCAACGGCGTGCTCAAGGAATACATCAAGTGACCCACAGCCGGTGATCCTGTAGAGAAGGGGGCATCAGCCCCCTTTTTCATGTCCTCCTCCCTGGCCGCGCTGCGGGGTCTGCGCAGCGCTCCCACCCTGAGCAGCGCCGAGCGCCAGGCCCTGCGGGGGGATCTGCAGCCCCTGCTGGCCCGCTGCGACTGGTTCACCGTGGGCATCATGGCCAGTTCAGCCGAGCTGGCGCTGCAGAGCCTGCAGCAACTGCAGGCGGCCCTCGGCTGGCAGCCGCTGGAGATCGATCCCGCCGGCGAAGCCCTCGGCAGCATCGAGGGTCCGGTGTTCCTCAAGGGCAATCAGAACACCGGCCGCTTCCTGGTGCGGCGCGAAACCGGCCTGGGCGAGGGCATCCTGATCACCGGCCACAGCCCGGCCGAGCCCGACGCCGAGGACACCTGGGGACCGCTACCCCTCGATCTGTTCGCGGCCGGCGACGCCGGAATGTGACAGCCCGTGCCGGCAGGGTGGCGGCGACTTCCTAATCTGCCCCGCTGAACATCCCCTGCCATGGCCAATCCCCTGCGCATCGCCTCCCGCCGCAGCCAGCTGGCCATGGTGCAGACCCACTGGGTGCGCGATGAGCTGGCCAAGGCCCACGCCGGCCTGGAGATCACGATCGAGGCGATGGCCACCCAGGGGGACAAGATCCTCGATGTGGCCCTGGCCAAGATCGGCGACAAGGGCCTGTTCACCAAGGAACTCGAGGCGCAGATGCTGGTGGACCGCGCCGACATCGCCGTCCACAGCCTCAAGGATCTGCCCACCAACCTGCCGGAGGGTCTGATGCTGGGCTGCATCACCGAGCGGGAAGACCCCGCCGATGCCCTGGTGGTGCACGAGAAGCACAAGGACAAGACCCTCGCCACCCTGCCCGCCGGTGCCGTGGTGGGCACCAGCTCCCTGCGCCGCCTGGCCCAGCTGCGCCACCACTTCCCGCACCTCACCTTCAAGGACGTGCGCGGCAATGTGATCACCCGCCTGGAGAAGCTCGATTCCGGCGAGTTCGACTGCCTGATCCTGGCCGCCGCCGGCCTGGGCCGCCTCGGCCTCGGCGATCGCATCCACGAACTGATCGATCCTTCGATCTCCCTGCACGCCGTGGGCCAGGGGGCACTGGGCATCGAGTGCCGCGACGGCGACACCGCCGTGCTCGAGCAGATCAAGGTGCTGGAGCACCTGCCCACCGCCCGCCGCTGCCTGGCCGAGCGAGCCTTCCTGCGCGAGCTGGAGGGCGGCTGCCAGGTGCCGATCGGTGTGAACACCCGCTTCGAGGGGCCGGACAACAGCGGCGAGCTGGTGCTCACCGGCATGGTCGCCAGCCTGGATGGCGTGCGCCTGATTCGCGATGAGGTGCGCGGTCCGCAGGAGGATCCGGAAGCGCTCGGCATCGCCCTGGCCCGCAAGCTGCGCGATCAGGGGGCCGGCGAGATCCTGGAGGAGATCTTTGCCACCGTCCGCCCCGAAGCCTGACGCGCAGGATCCCGGCAGCCGCCCCGTCCAGTGGAGCCTGCTGGCCTGGGCGGCGCTGGTGGGGGTGGTCACCGGCCTGGCGGTGGTGGCCTTCCATGAGCTGCTCGGCCTGATCAACAGCGGCCTCTTCGGTCCGGTCGTGGAGACACTGCTGCGGCTGGGCCATGGCCAGGCCGGCCTGGCACCGCTGCCCCCACCTCCGGAGCCCAGCCTGCCGCTGCCGAGCCAGAACACACCCCTGCAGGCACTGCTGCAGATCGGCCTCGGCGGCCTTGGCTATCTGCCACCCCCACCGGTGCCGGAACCGCCGCCGCCGGTGGTGTTGCCCGCATCCACCCTGCCCGACTGGCTGCAGCTCTGGCCGGTGGTGGTGGTGCCCACCCTCGGCGGGCTGGCGGTGGGTGTGCTGCGCCGCTACGGCTCACCGCTCGGACCGGGCCTGCCCAGCCTGATGGCGATCGCCGATGGCACCGCCGCCGCCGAGCCGCGGCTGCCCTGGCTGCGCATCCTGGCGGCTTCCCTGAGCCTCGGCAGCGGCGCCTCCCTCGGGCCGGAGGGACCGAGTGTGGAAAGCGGCGGCAACGTGGGGCTCTGGCTGGCGCAGCGAGCCCGGCTGGCGCCCCAGAGCCAGAAGGCCCTGGTGGCGGCCGGTGTGGCGGCCGGCCTGGCCGCGGGCTTCAAGGCGCCGATCGCCGGCGTGTTCTTCGCGATCGAAGGCAGTTTCAGCGGCCTGGGCGGACGGCCCAGCCTGCGGGCGGTGCTGGTGGCAGCCGTGGCCTCCACCCTGGTGACCCAGCTGCTGCTCGGCGATGCACCGATCCTGCGGCTGCCCGCCTACGAGGTGCGCTCACCGCTGGAGCTGCCGCTCTATCTGGGGCTGGGGCTGCTGGCCAGCGGCATGTCGCTGCTGCTGCTGCAGGCGCTGGCCCTGCGCCGCAGCGCCACGCTGCAGCGCCGGCTGGCGCTGCTGCCGCCGGGGCTGGCCACCGCCATCGGGGGGCTGGCGGTGGGGCTGCTGGCCCTCGCCTTCCCCCAGGTGCTGGGGGTGGGCTACGACACGATCGAGGCCCTGCTCGGCCGCGATGGCGGGATCCCGCTGCTGGCGCTGCTGCTGCTGCTCGGGGCCAAGCTGCTGGCCACCGCCGTGAGCAGCGCCAGCGGCTTTGTGGGCGGTGGCTTTGCGCCGGCGTTGGTGCTGGGGGCGGTGCTGGGCAACTGCTACGGCCAGCTGCTGGGGGCCGGAGGGCTGCAGCTGGCGGTGGCCGAGCCACCCGCCTACGCGATGGTGGGGATGGCGGCGGTGCTGGCCGGCAGCGCCCGGGCGCCGCTGACGGCGCTGCTGCTGCTGTTTGAACTCACCCGTGACATCCGCATCGTGCTGCCGCTCCTGGCGGCAGCGGGCCTGAGCGCAGCGCTGGTGGAGCGCTGGCAGGGCCTCAGCGATCCCGGCCTGCTCGGCGCCGATCCGGCAGAGGAACAGCGCCGCCGTCGCCTTGCGGCGGTGCCGGTGAGCGAGGCCTTCGAGCCGGGCCAGCCGCTGATGCTGGAGGCGGATCTGCCGGCGGCGGCAGCCCTGCAACAGCTGGTAGCGGCCCATGGCCATGGACTGCTGGTGCAGGAGGGCGGCTGGGTGGTGGGACTGGTGACGCTGCCGGATCTGCAGCGCAGCCTCAGTCGCCATGCGGAGCGTCATGGCGGCAGCGGTGATGCACCGCTCCTCACGCTGCGGGACTGCCGCCGCTCCGAGCTGGTGTGGCTGCCCCTCACGGCCCATCTGGCCCAGCTGGAGGATCAGCTGCAGCCCGCAGGCTTGCGTCAGCTGCCGGTGTTCGAACTGGCGAGTGCTGCGGTGCTACCCCACGGACTACCGGCCGGAGGCCTGCCGAGCCAGGCGTTGCGGGGGATCGCCAGCCGCGATGGCCTGGCCCGGGCCCTGGCCCGCCGGCTGCTCGACGGCCCCGAAGCCGCAGGCCCTGGGGATCAGCCCTGAGGCGTTTCGCCAGCGCTGACGAAGTGGCTGGGATGCAGCGCGTGGGCGGTGGGATCGAGCTGCTGCAGTCGCTCGACAATCCGCTCAAGATCCAGGCGCGACAGTTCGCCGTTGTGGCACCACTTCAGCGCAGTGTTCGGCAGGGCACCACCGCTGGCAGCGCTCGGGCTGGCACCTGCCGGCGAATGATGGCGGTGGGTGCTGGGCACGGCGAAGCCAGATGCGACGAAGCGTCAAGTTAGGGGTTGCCCCCACCGCTGCGATCGCTTCCAGCCTGCATCTCCAGATTGTTTTCGGGTTGCTGCTGCCGCTGGGACGGAGTTCAGGGTTTGACGATCACCGGTGTGCCCACATCCACCTGATCGAACAGTTGTCGGATATGGGGGGTGAGCATGCGCACACAGCCATTGGACACGGCGGCACGGCTGAGCACGGTCCAGGACCAGGCATCCGGAGTGCCATGGATGCCGTACTGGTTGGCACCGCTGCGCATGAAGCCGATCCAGCGATCCCCCAAGGGTCCCTGGGGGCCGATGGTGGCGTTGCGCTTGCCGCTGCGGGTGCTCTCGTACTGGGGGTTGACCACCTTGTTGAGCACGGTGAAACGGCCGGTGGGAGTGGGAGTGCTCGGGTCGCCGATGGCGACCGGCCAGCGGCCGATCAGCTGGCGGCCCTCCAGCAGGCTGATCTGGCGTTGCCGCAGCTCCAGCACGATCTGACGCGGGGGCACCTGCGGCGTAGGAACTGCGGCAGGGGCAGCGGGCGGATGAACTGCGGCAGGGGCAGCGGGCGGATGAACAGCACCCGTGGGCACACTGGCGGGGGATGAGGCTGAGGCAGGGGGAATCCACCCAGGCATCAGCAGCACAACGCCAACCGCCGCTGCAGCCAGGCCGAAGCGCGATCGCCGCTGGGACGCGCGCTGGGCAGGGCTGAGCGGCGGCTGGGCCATAACGGGAGCGCAAACGCTGATGCCGGCCCCGACGCAGGGCCTCAGTTCACCAGTTTGGGAGCGATCTCACTGCTGTAGCGCGCTTCGCACTCCTTGATGATCTTCACGGCTTCATCAGCCTCGAAGAAGCCGTTGACGCGGCAGGTGCCGGGCTTCTTCAGATCCTTGTAGTGCTCCCAGTAGTACTGGGTTTCCTTGAGCCAGTGATCACCCAGCTGGGTGTAGCTGGTGATGTGGTCCATGCGCTTGTCGTCGGCGAGCACGGCGATCACCTTGTCGTCGACCTCACCGCCATCGTCGAACTTCATGATGCCGATGATGCGGGCCTCCACCAGGGAGCCGGGCACCAGGGGTTCGGTCACGCCCACGATCTCGATGTCGAGCGGGTCGCCGTCCTCATCCCAGGTGCGGGGGATGCAGCCGTAGGCGAAGGGGTAGGCCAGGGAGGAATAGCCCACCCGATCGAGCTTGAGGTGACCGGTTTCGGTGATCAGCTCGTACTTGTTGATCGTGTTGCTGTTGAGCTCAACGATCGCGTTCAGCCGCAGCTCGGCTTCATCGGCGAAGGCCGGCAGCACGTGCAGCAGGTTCAGCATCGTGCGGCTGGGGGCGTGGTCGATGTTCGCCATGGTGCGACTCAAACGGCGCGGCGCATCCTAGGCATTGGCCCTGGCGCCGCCCTGGAGCCGCTCCACCTTGCCGCGCAGGTAACGGAGAAAGGGGGCCGCGCTCAGCGGTTGGCCGCTCACCTGCTGCACCAGCTCCTCGCCATTGAGCCGGCGCCCCAGGAGCCACACCCGCTCGGCCAGCCAGCTGCGCAGCTGCGGTTCAGCGCCGGCCGCCACCAGAGCCTCCAGATCGCCAAGATCGGCCTCCATCGCCGCCGCCAGCTGGGCGCTGATCAGGTGACCCAGGGCGTAAGAGGGGAAATAACCGAAGAGTCCTTCCGCCCAGTGGATGTCCTGCAGGCAACCCTCAGAGTCAGTCTGGGGCTGGAGTCCCAGCAGATCCTGCATTCGCTGGTTCCACTGCTGCGGTAGATCCTCCACCGGCATCTCCTGCTCGAGCAGCGCCAGCTCCAGCTCGTAGCGCAGCACGATGTGCAGGCAGTAGCTGAGCTCATCGGCCTCCACCCGGATCAGGCCGGGCTGCAGCGGGTTGAGGGCCCGCCAGAAACCGAAGGCACCGCCCCAGGGATCGTGGCCCAGGCCGGCGCAGAAGCGGGGATGCCAGCGCTCGGCGAAGGCCCGGCTGCGGCCGATGCGGCATTCCCAGAACAGACTCTGGCTCTCGTGCACCCCCATCGAGGTGGCTTCTCCCAGCGGCCAGGGGAAGTAGTGGTCGTCCGTGCGGGGCAGCCCCTGCTCGTAGAGGCTGTGGCCCCATTCATGGGCCGTGGCCAGAAAGGCGGAGAGGGGCTGACCGGGCACCACGCGGGTGGTGATGCGGAAGTCCTGGGGACCGACGGTGCAGGAGAAGGGATGCGCCGAGCGGGAGCGCTGGCAGCGCCTGGGGTCGTAGCCCCAGCTGTCGAGCAGCTCGCTGCAGAGCTGCTCCTGGAGGGCCTCGGGCAGATCGGGCGCCGCCGCCTCCCCTGGGGCGGGCTGGGGGGTGCTGGTGGCCCTCACCTGCTCCAGCAGCACCGGCAGCTCCGCCTTGAGCGGGGCAAACAGCTCCTCCAGCCGCGCCTTGCTCACGTCGGGCTCAAACGGCTGGGCCAGCACCTCCCAGGGGCTGCGGACCACCGGTTCAGCGGCGGCCAGCTGGCTGGCCTGCTGGCGGCGCAGGTTGATCAGCTCCGCCAGGGCCGGGGCAAAGGCCGAGAAATCGTTGCGCTTGCGGGCGTCCTGCCAGACGGCATTACCGCGCGATTGCGCCTTGGCCAGGGCGCTGACCAGGGCGGGATCCAGGCAGCGCTGACGCTCCAGCTCCAGGCGCAGCAGCTGCAGGTTGCGTTGCCGCTCGGGCGGGGCCTCTGCGCCCAGTTCCGCCTCGGCCGCCGCCACCAGATCGGCGTAGTCGGCGCTGCTCTGCCGCTCATGCAGCTGGCCCGCCAGCAGCGCCAGCTGCTCACCGCGCCAGGCGGCGCCAGCGGCCGGCATCACCGTGTTCTGGTCGTAGTAGAGGGCGCTGCTGATCGAACCCAGCAGGCGCGTGTGATGGAGGTGCTGGTGAAGCTGGGCGAAGGCAGAGCCTGCAGCAGGCATGGCTGGAGCGAACCGATGGGCTCAGCATGCCGCCCCCACAGTCCAGACGCTGCGCTGGTGCCGGAGCTCCTCGGTGTGCTGCAGCTGCTGCGGATCAAGCGTCCGCCGCTGGGTGCGGCGAACACTCCGGCGATCCGCCTGAGAGGCCACACCGCCAGCGCGGTAACGAGCCACTCAACGATAGGAGCAGCGGAGGATGTAGCCACAGGCTTCTGCGAAGCAGTATCCGTTTTCCGTGGCCAGCTCAGAGAGGCTGCGGCCTTCCTCCAGATGCTGAATCAGCAGCCGGAGAACGCCGTCGCTGTGTCAAGTGGACATTGGGGGACTCGGCATGGATGCGTGGAGTCGGGGTTGCTGAGTCGCACCTCAACCCGTAGCGGCCTCACACCCACTTGTCAGCTGAACACCGTGCTGAGACAGAACATCTAGCCATGCAAGGACCGGATGGCGAGTGCAGGGGGCTCTTCGCCTCGGGGCGCTGCCTAAAAGATGTGGGGGAAGACCTCTCACCTCAGCAGCAGCGGCTGGCTGAGCTGCACAACTGACGAATCTGGGAAGACACAACACCTTGCGATCAGCAACATCTCGGTGACACCTGAGGAGAAGCGTCGCGATGACGCCCACCTCCGGCGCGCGCTCTATCGCCTGAACCAGGGGAACAAACCCCAGCAGGCCGCCCCAGCCAGCAGGATGGCCAGAGCAGCGGCGCCACGACTGAGATGCTGGTGAAATTCCGCCAGCAGATCGGGATAGGACGCGGACTTCGGGATGGCGTTCTCAAAAGCACCCAGGCCGATCTGCAAGACCACAACATGAACCACCCAGAAAACGAGAGCAGAGCAACCAATCAGAACAACCAGACGCGGCAAGGATGGCTGAGGCATCAGCTTCAGAGACGATCGGCGGCTTCCACATGCTGGTCGGTTCGGATGCGCTCAGGCTCCCTCAGCAGTGAGAACAACGACCCACCCCGACAAGAGCGGTTTGCCCTGAGAACCGGACAGGGCCCCGAAACAGACATGGAGCATCAGAGCCGAAGCAACAATCTCGCCATCCAGGAGCGCCAACAAAGATACTGAGCTATTAATCCCGGTCCAGACACGCGCCCACGCCAAGACAGCCAACAAGCGCACGAGTCCAGGCTAGGATTGAGCAGACTGGACTGTTCGCATGAACAAGCGCTACGCGACACTAATTTTTGCATCAACCAGCTTGATCGGGGCGACAATGCTGGCAAGCACTCCCGCTATCGCGGGGGATCAATCAGCGAAAATTGAAGCCAGGATCGAAACCTGGGGACGCAACTGCAAGAACGTCATTGCCGAGCGCATTACCAATGCCTCCATGGCCGACATTCGTGTCACCTTGAGCGCCACAACACGCCAAAGCATTGATGCCGGCAGCATGACATTGAAAGACATCAAACAATATGGACTGATCTACAACTGGGAGCGTCCCTTCTCCGATGGTTCGGCCTTGCGCGGCACCTGCGAGGTCGACGGAAGTGGAAACGTGACCAAGGTGGACTGAACACCCACTGGGAACAACCTGACCGCCTGGCAGCGCGCCATCCCGATCAAGCCTCGGCGGCACATCCAGTGCCGCCCATCTCCCAGCCGCAGCCCATGGGCCGCCCCTCCTCTCCAGAGGTGATCCGCTGGCAAGCACACCGACTCCCCCGCAACCACTGAGGCCTTCGCAGCCCGTGTCCTGGGGCAATCCCCAGTCCAGCGACAACCTTTTGACATCGCCATCCATGCCCCTGCTCAAGCCCCTCACAGCGGCTTTGACCCTAGTAGCCATGCCCGCGTGGGCACAATCGACGCAACACTCATATCGCGCCACCTGCACACTGAAGATTGAGAGTCAGCCAGCATCACTCTTCCATTGCCGCTGGATGCGCGACGGCACAACCGGATCCACGCTGTTTGTGGACACCGGAGACACCAATGCCCGGTACATGGTTCAGGATGGCGCAGGCAGCAGCAACTGGAGTACAGGACGCATCAAGGATTGCATCACGATCAAGCCATTGGCGGGCGGAGAAACCAGTGTCTGCTTCGGAGACAAACGCCAAGAGCTTCAATAAACAAGGTCTGCAATCAAGCCGTCCCGAGCAACATCAGGCACATCAAGCTCCCAACCGACGCAGAATGCCCCATGCCTGCATTCACTCCCTCACAAGCGATGAAGATTAAAGGAGCAGCAAACCTCATCATGCGATTTGGGGTCGACAAGTTCAGGCCGCTCCAGGCATGGACCATCGGATCGACCGTGCTGTTGAGTACTGCCGCAGCACTTGCAGCTCCATTTCGCAGCGATCTCAACCTGCAGGGCGTCAGTTTTATGGTGAGGGCAAGCGGCGAAGGATCCCTTCAGCAACTCACGGTGAAGGCACAGCGCAGCGGCAAGACGATCGCGAGCTTCCAGAAGCAGATCACTGGCCGGGTTGTCGGCGCCGAAGTGGAGGATCTCAACAGCGACGGACTGCCCGATCTCTTGATCTATCTGCAAAGTGCTGGCAGCGGCAGCTACGGCTCTGTGATGGCCTGGACCATCAGCAAAGCTGGGGGCCTGCTACCCATTCATCTCCAGGAGATGAACGCCAAGGATACTAGGGGCTACATGGGACATGACCAGTTCGCCGTGGTAGAAACCAGCCTGGTTCGCCGATTCCCTATCTATAAGAATGGCGACAGCAACGCCAAACCCACCGGTGGCACACGCCAGGTGACCTACAAGCTGGTTCCCGGGGAGGCGATGTGGCAACTCAAGCCAGTGGCGTCCATACAGTTCTAGATCGCTCTGAGCAGAAGAAAAATCATCACCTCAGAACTGCGCTGATCAGTTCAAGCTATCCAGCAATGATCCAACTGATGAGCATCATGTGATATTCAACCCGAATGGCTGATCTCCACAAGCCGCGAGAGCCTGCCGCCGGGGCTGTGGTGTATCCCTCCCGCTCCCGCAGGATCTGGGAGGAGATACCCAGGGCTCGGCCAGAAAACGCCTGCTGGCTCTGGGCCTTGCAGTCCTGGGCGTGCAGCCGATTCGTGATCGCCCGTGCCAGGCGGCCGCTTCCGTTTTCGTGGGGGTGGAGGGTGAGAAACCAGAGGTGGGCCAGACCGGCGTGCACCAGCCCCAGCCCCAGCCCCAGCCCCAGCCCGTCCAGCTTCGCTGGCGGGGAGGCGATCCTGTCCAGCAAGGACTCCAGCTGCTCCTCGAGCTGGTCTCGGGGCGGCACCTCAACGTGCATGCACCCACGGCCAATGGCGCCCGAGAGCTCCTGCATCCGGGGCCAGCGGCGAACAGGCGCTGGTGCCAGGGTTCAGCGTGGCCAGGGTGAGGAACTCATCCAAGCTGCTTGGGGCATGACGTGACCACCTCGCTGAACCACCGGGCACCGCCAGCAGAGCATCCGAGGGGAGTGAGTCCAGCCAACAGCCGGAGAGCCCACCTGGCCCACCTGACTGCTCACCCGCCCATTCACTCGATGGCGCGCTGGCGCCGTTGGCCCGGTGCCGTCTGCACCGCGATGCCGGTGTCGATCCGATCGATCGGCGGCGCACCGAGGCTCTCCTGCCAGAGGCTCACCACCGCCCAGTAGCCCTGGGAGCGCGGCTTGGAGGCAGCGCTGGAATCGACCACGCCGTCCTGGATCAGCTGAAGCTGCTCCGGAAGATCATCCAGAGCCACCACCTGCACGCTTCCCGTCCTGCCCAGTGCCGCCACGGCGCGGCCGACACCAATGCCGCCACCGGCGTCCGCCACCACCCAGCCGCGCAGCTGCGGATGACGGCCCATCGTGGCTCTGGCCTCCTGCTCCGCCGTCTCGATGCTGTCGTGGTCGATCGGGGCGGCCACCACCCGGATCCCCGGATGCTGGGCAAACACCTCGCGATGGCAACGCACGCGGATGGCGTGGTTGGGGGCTGTGGGGACCCCCTGCATGATCGCCACCTCACCCTGACCACCAAGCAACTGCACCAGCCGCTGGGCAGCGATGCGCGCCTGGCGGCAGAAATCAGTGCCGATGCTCGTGATCGCCGCACCGCTCGGGGCTTCGGAATCGAACACATTGATGGCGATGCCCTGCCGGCGGGCCCGCTCCAGCAGCGGCCTCAGGCGCTCGCCATCGAGCAGATCGATCGTGATGCCTGTGGGTTGCGAGCGGATCTCCGCCTCCAGGATCTCCGCCTGCAGCGCCGGATCGGCCTGAGCCGGGGGCCGGTAGTCGATCACCACCGCCGCACCGCTCTGCCGCTCGATCATCGCTGCGGCCTGCTGAGCACCGCTGCGCACAGCATCAAACCAGGGATGGCTGAGCTTGGTGATCACCACAAAGCGCAGCGCCTGCGGCTTGCTCTGCGCCGGCATCGCCCCGGAGAGCGACGCCATCAGCAGCGAGGCCAGGGCGGCGGCCCTGAACGGCGGCTGAATCAACCGGGCAAGACGGTGCATGGGAGCAGGCCGGAGCCCCAAGGTATGCAGAGCTGGAGGCCGTGGCCAGCGGCGCCGGCTGTTTGTACAACCGGGAGGGGTGTTTCTGCAGACACGATGGCCCATCCCCTCACGACACGCCTGCAGCGTCGGGCCGGGTGCGGCGCCAGGCGCAGAGGACTGCTGACTGCAACCCTGACGGCCGCTCTGGCGACCGCTCTGGCCCTGCCCGCGGCGGCCGCCTCCGCGCCGAACGGCACCTGGCTGTCGCAACCGCAGATCTGGTTCTATTCCTCCAAGGGGCTGCTGCCGCAGGTGATGGCCCAGATCCGGGCGCAGCGCTACCGGGTGGTGTTTCTCGATTACCGCAAGGTGTCCGATGCGGTGCAGCGGCAGGTAGCGAGTGAAGCGCGCCGCCAGGGCCTGATCCCGGTGGTGTGGATCCAGTCGCCCCAGTACCGGCGGATGGGGATCTCCGATCTGGTGCATGCGGCCCGCCATGGCGATGGCATCCAGGTGGATGATCACTTCTTCGCCAACTACACCCTGGCGGCCTTTTATCACCTGCGTCAGGTGTACACCAAACCGATCTTCTGCAGCATTCAGCCCTTTCAGCGCGGTGCCCTGCCCCGCAGCGGCTGCAATCAACTCGATGTGCAGTGCTACACAGCGCAGACCTTCCAGGGCTGCGTGAAGCTGGCGGATCAGCTCGGTGCCGTGGTGAGCCTCTCCAGCCAGAACACCATCGGTTATCAGCCCAGCCTGGGCGGGCGGGCCTTCAACACCTTCCTCTGGAGCGACCGCACGCTCTGAGCCCGCATGCAGCAGCCGATAGGCGGTGCTGCCGCAGATGCGCGGCGCCACGCAGCCGGCGCGGCCCAGCGTCCATACGGTGCGCTGAACCCCCGCGATGCCGGCACGGATGGCCCACAACCATCAGCGGACCCTGGAGGCCCTGTTCGCCCACCCGCTGCGCCGCAATCTGCCCCTGCAGGACGTGGAGGCGCTGCTGCTGCGGCTCGGCGCCACGGCGCAGCGGCTGGATGATCACCGGCTCCACTGCCGCTGGACTGGCGGCGACGGGCTGGTGCTGCACAGCGCACCGGGCAACCACCATCACCACCTCGATGTGGAGGGGGTACTGCAGCTGCGCCAGTTCCTGCTGCAGGCCTGCATCACCCCGGGCCATCCGCTGGCGAGCACCGGCCAGGCAACGGCTGAGCCATCCCCGCCGCCGCGGCGCCTGGTGCTGCAGCTCAATCACCACGGCGCCCGGCTGTGGTGGCTGGAGGGAGAGGAGATCGCATCCGCCCAGCTGCGTCCCCATGGCCTGTGGGACAGCGGCCAGCGGCTGAGCCATCGCCATGACCGCGACCTGGCGGGCCAGCGGGCGCCCCTCGCTTTCGACTATCTCAACCGCCTGAGCGAGGCGGTGCTGCAGGCCGATCAGGTGCTGCTGCTCGGCCACGGCCATGGCCAGAGCGACATGCGTCAGCTGCTGCGCGACCATCTCAGCCGCCATCACCCCGAGGCCCTGGAGCGACTGGAAACGCTTCCCCTTGATGACGCCGCCTGCAGCGAGGCCGAACTGCTGGCACTGGCCCGCGCCCATTTCGGCAGACCGGCCAGGCGACATCGGCTGCGCGGCCCTGGCCTGGAAGTGACAGCGGATTGATGCCGGCAAGCCGACAGCCAGCCGGGGCGGCGCCACGGCCAGGAAATCAAAGTCTCCAGCAACACGACAGAACTGGAGAGTTGCCCTAGGGTCAGCGCCACTGCCGTCAGGCACAGCCGCCAACAGCGATGGCCATCGCCCCAAGCCCAACCGGCCCCCATCTGCTCACCGCCATCGGCGCCAACCTGCTGCTGGCGGCCGCCGCCGTGGCCGCACCGGCCCAGGGCGGCGGCGGGGTGCCGGCGCTCTATGCCACCCAGGCCGAAGCGGAACAGGCCGCTCGAACGCATTTCAACTGCACCGGCGCGCACCGGATGGGAAACCAGTGGATGGCCTGCGCCAAGCACGGCAGTCAGGGCTCCGACCAACACAACGGCCAGCAGGCCGGCCATTGATGGCGCCAAAGACGGGCAGCTGCGGCGACAAACCCCGCCTGATCGCCTTCGGCATCGCGCCTCTGGGCATCGTCTCGGTGGGCGTGGTGCCGATGGGGGTGGTGAGCATTGGCGTGGTGCCGATGGGCGTGGTCAGCCTCGGGGTGGTGGGCATGGGTGTGCTCAATGCCTGCATCGTGGGCATGGGCGTACTGGTGGCCGGCGTCAACGTGATGGGGGTCTGGTGGGCTGGCGTGGAGGGCATGGGTCCACGGCGGCTGGGGGCTGACGCCGGCGCCGCCGCCCTGCACCGGCATCACCACCCACCGGCCGCCACAGCGGCGCCTGCAGCAGCCGTGCCTGCCGCAGCGGCGGCGAGCCAGAACCTGCTGGCCTACCCGAGCCGGGAGCAGGCGCTGCAGCGGGCGGCCGAGCTGGGCTGCGACGGGGTGCACGCCATGGGCTCGCATTGGATGCCCTGCAACGAGCACCCCCGCTGAGGCACCCTCAACGCCAGCAACCTCGAGGCGCTGGGAGCGCCGGCCCTGGCCCGGCTGCTGATCGAGGTGAGCACAGGCAACGCCGTGATCCAGCGGCGGCGACCGCTGCAGCCGCAGTTGGGGTCGGCCGCTGCCCAGACTGAGCGCCCCAAGTCAGGAACAGGGCGGTCGTCGATGGTGGTGCAGATGCTGAACGAGGCGCAGCGGCGCAAGTGGGACAGCAGCGACGACCAGCTCTTCTACGCCGAACCGCGCTTCGTACAGCACCTCGATGAGGCCTTTCGCGAGCGCCTCACCCAGCTCTACCGGGAGCGGATCCCGCGGCGGGCGGTGGTGCTCGATCTGATGTCGAGCTGGGTGTCGCACCTGCCGGATGACGTGCCCTACGAGCGGGTGATCGGCCATGGCCTCAACGAGCAGGAGCTGAGCGCCAACAAGCGGCTCGACAGCCACTGGCTGCAGAACCTCAACCAGGATCAGACGATCCCGCTCAAGAGCGCCAGCGTCGATGCAGTGCTGATCGTGGCCGGCTGGCAGTACCTCCAGTACCCCGAGGCGGTGGCCGCGGAACTGCTGCGCATCACCCGGCCCGGCGGTCAGCTGATCGTGGCCTTCTCCAACCGCATGTTCTTCACCAAGGCACCGCAGATCTGGGCCGATGGCAGCGACCGCGACCACCTGCAGTACGTGGCGGAGGTGCTCCGCGCCCAGGGTTGGATGCCACCGGAGCTGATCGCCGAATCGACCCGCGCCAAGGGCTGGAAGGGGCTGGTGGGCGGCGCCGGTGATCCCTTCTTCGCCGTGATCGCCCGCCGGCCGGAGGTGACGGCATGACACCCAGCCGTGCAACGGAGCCGGCAGAACCGCTGGCGATCGAGGCGCTGCTGACCCAGGAGCAACGGGTGCGCCGCCACGGCAGCGGCCTGACAGCAGACGATCTGCTGGGCTGCTGGCAGCTGCAGCGCATCTGGCCGAAGGGCAGCCGGCGGGAGGCCAATCTGAGCGGCTGGCTGCTGCGCGGGGTGGCGGCGCGGCTGGAGATCACCGCGGCTGCGGCGGATGGACCAGGGGAGCCCAGGGATGCCCAGAGTGCGGCAGGCCCGCCACTCCTGCTGAGCAATGCGGTGAACCTCGGCCCGCTGGAGTTGCGCTTCCGCGGCCCCGGGCGGCTGCAGGGCCGCCGGCCGCTGCTGCGGTTCCAGTTCGATCAGCTGCAGCTGAGCCTGGGGGGTCGGGTGCTGCTGCAGCGCTCGCTGCCGGCACCGGCCCCGCAGCGGCTGCCCTTCTTCGCGCTGATCAGCCGTGAACCGACCGGCTGGCTGAGCGCCCGCGGCCGCGGTGGCGGACTGGCGCAGTGGCAGCTGCAACCCGCCAAAGACGACGATTGATGGCCGCCGCGAGGGTGGCCATGCTGGGCATTCGCCGTATGCAGCCGATGCCGCAGCCGCCGTGCCTGTCCTGGTGGCCGCGCCCCAGGCTCCTCGCCGCCGCCGCAACCCTGAGCACCGCCGCCGTTCTGGGACCGGCCGCGCAGGCCGGCAGCAACCTGGCGGTTCTGCTGCAGTCCGGTGAGGCGCGGCTGATCGGCCTGTACGACGGCGTGCGCTTCGTGCAACTCAAGACCCACAACGGCGCCACCGTGACCGTGACGATTCAGTGCGAAACCCAGCGCTGGCGCGTGGCCCGCATCGAACCGAAACAAGGCCGTGCGGACTTCCGCGACGATCCCTTCGAGAGCGCACCCGGCATCGGTCAGAGCAGCTGGTGCACCCAGCCGGTGCGCACGATGGAATGAGCTCTGGTGTGAACGGAGGCTGGGGCATGCTGAAGTCCAACCAGAGAGCCAACCAGAGAGTGGTATGCCCCAGACCGAACGTGCCCCGCACAGCAGCCTGCTGCGACAGAGGCAACCCCGCCAGGAGCCTGCGGCCGCGTCGGAGGGCGGTGACACCGCAAGCCGCGGTTTCGGCGGTGACAGCAGGGGCAGCAAGCCAGGGAGACGCCGCAAGGGCAGCAAGCGCAGCCCCGCCCTGAGCAAGGCCGACTGGGGCCCGCTGGGCAAGCACCCGGATCTGGAGGCGATCGTGGCGCGCCAACGGCTGGGGCTGGCGCGCTCCGGCCGGCTGAGCGCCGCCCAGGTCAATCAGGCCTGGAAGCGCTGCGCCGCCGAGCACCATCCCGACCGCGGCGGCACCCACGACACGATGCAGCTGGTGAACGGCGCCCGCGACCTGCTGCTCGGCCGCGATCTGTCCTGATGCCGATCGGGCCTGACACCCTGGTCCTCGTCAGCGGCAGCGGCCAAGCGCCACGATCACCCCAACCCGGTGCGCCATCGCCATGCCGACCGCTCTGCTGACTCTGCTGCCGCTCGCACTGCAGCCGCTGAAAACGCTGCTGATCACCGGCTTCGCCCTGTTGCACCTGGTGGGGCCGGTGCCAGCGGAACTGGGGGTGCACGACGGCAGCCTCTCGCCCTGCCCGTCGCCGGCCCACTGCGCCCGCAGTGACTGGCGCGTGCAGGCACCTGAAGCGGCCCTGCAAGCGCTGGTGCCGGTGCTGGAGGCGATGCCCCGCACCCAGGTGCTGGAGGCCAGCAGCACCTACCTGCACGCCACCAACAGCAGCGCCCTGTTCGGCTTCGTGGATGATCTCGAGCTCTATGCCGACAGCGCCCGCGGGGTGCTGCAGGCGCGCTCGGTGTCGCGGCTGGGGGATTCCGATCTGGGGGTGAATGCACGCCGCCTGGCGGCGCTGCAGGCGGCACTGCCAGCACAGACGATGCCCTGATCCCCGCCAGCGGGCACCATCGAGAGGCGATCGTGGAGGCGTGATCGCCGGCGAGGACGCATGGGGCTGTGGCAACTGTGGGCCGTGGGCGCCGCCCTGTTCGCGGCCATCACGGCGGTGCTGGCGAAGCTGGGGCTCGAGGGCATCGACGCCAACCTGGCCACCCTGCTGCGCACCCTGGTCGTGGCCATCGCCCTGGCGCTGCTGCTGGCCGGCACCGGCCAGCTCTCCTGGTCGCAGCTGCAGACCCTGCCGCGCAACAGCCTGGTGGCACTGCTGCTCTCGGGCCTGGCCACCGGAGCCTCCTGGCTCTGCTATTTCCAGGCCCTGCAGCTGGGGCCGGTGTCGCGGGTGGCGCCGATCGACAAGCTCAGCGTGGTGCTGGTGGCTGTGTTCGGCGTGCTGGTTCTGGGGGAGCAGCTGAGCAGCCGGGGCTGGATCGGGGTGCTGCTGATGGGGCTGGGGGCTGCCCTGGTGGCCTGGGCCTGAGCAGCCGCGATAGGGGCCGCCGGGATCAGAGACCTCCCGGCAGGCTGCCACCGAGATACCAACGCAGCAGGGCCAGCAGCTGCCCGGCAGGCCCGTGGCCGGTGAGCAGCTCACCGATCACCGCTGCCGCAAAGCCCAGCATCGCCACCCGGCCATTGAGGCGCTCCACACCGGCCAGGGCCGTGGCATTCCAGGGGCGGCGGGTGGTGAGCCCTTCTCCGAACCGCTCCAGCGGCTCGTATTGAAAGGACGAGCGAGAGGAGAATTCGCCGTTCAAGGGGCCTGGGCAGGGCAGCTCAGCCTATGCATCCCAACCCTCCACTGTGCAGCGGCCTGCAGCAGCCTGCAATGCGTCAAATCGCCGATTGTGAGGGCGCCAAGCAGCGGCCATCCTGAAGTCACGAACCGAGGAGGGGTCCCGATGGACGACACGCCACCCCGCCAGCACCAGGGCGCGCGCTGAACGCCGGGCACCTGCTCCAGCAACCCTCACCCCTCCGTGACCCGCCGAGGTCACCCTCCGGATTGCACGGCCCCAGGCACCCGACCCAGCAGCGCCACGATCACAACCACACCGGAGCCAGGCCCCTGCAGGTCTGCTCCAACCGACTGAGCCCGATCCAGACCACTTCACGGCCAGACAGCAACACAACAGCGACAGCCTCAGCGACAGCGACTGCAGCTCCACCAAGACGCACAGCACGACGGAGCCAGGAGGACTCCAAGCCGCTTTTTCCGCCCACACCAGTTCACACAGTTTCAACTGCTTCAGTCACCACTCTTTCAGTCACATTTCATTCAGCTAGATTCATTCAGCTAGATTCATTCAGCCAGATTCATTCAGCCACAATCCCTTCAACTTCAATCCACTCGATCACAATCCATCCAGGCACAGCTTCTTCAGTCACAGTTTTTCAATCGCAACACATCAAGACCCATTCAGCTGCAGCCTTGTCAGCGTCCATTTGACCAACATCCACCACATCGACCATCCCATCCGACAGCCAGGCAAGCTCCGTTCACAACCTCAACGCAGACGTTCAGTTCAGGAGTTGCTTGCCAACGTTTGACTCTGATCAGTCCTGGCCAGGCCAGATCAGATCCCGCTCAGTCAATCCAATCCTTAACCCCAGAAGCGATCATTCAGCAACAGCACCATCACCAGGAAGCAGAGCCCCCGAGGCCATCCCCCGGGGGCTTTCCACTGGCTGTCCCCCGGAGCACTCCCACGGCCTGAGCCAGCCGAGCAGCCCCAGATCACAATGCAGCAAGCGCAGCTGACAGCCCGCAACCGGCGGCTGCAGGCTGGGGCAAACGCAACCGGCTCCGTGATCCCTCCCCAGAAGCAGATGACCGGCATGCTCGGCCATCCGGTGGCCGAGAACCCGATCGACCTGATGTTCGATGCGGTGTACCGGCACTACGGCCTGCCCTGGCAGTTCTGGAAGAGCGACATCGCCTCGGAGGCGGACCTGGCCCTGGCGGTGGCGGCCCTGGCACCGCTCGGTTACCGCGGCGTGGGCATCACCGTGCCCTACAAGGTGGCGGTGATGCCGATGCTCGATGCCGTCGATGACGACGTGCGGGCCATCGGCGCCGCCAATTACGTGACGATCGAGCAGGGGCGCCTGATCGGCCACAACAACGACGGCAAGGGCGTTGTGAAAGCGATTGAGAAGGTGGTGTCGCTGCAGGGGCAGCGGGTGGTGATGCTCGGCGCCGGCGGCGCCGGCCGGGCGATGGCCGTGGAACTGGCCTGGGCCGGTGCCGCCCATCTCACCCTGGTGACCCGCCGGCAGGAGCAGGGTCAGGAGGTGGCGGACACCGTGACCCGCGCCTCCGGCGTACCGGCGGTGTGGCAGCCCTGGCAGGGGGAGGTGGCCGTGCCGGCGGGAACCACCCTGCTGATGAACGCCACCCACCTGGGCTGTGCGCCGGAGCTGGAGCCGGTACCGCTGCGCTGGGACACGGTGGATCCAGGCTGCACCGCCGTGGATGTGATCACCAATCCCCGCATCACCCCCTTCCTCGCCACCGCCCGCGAGCGCGGCTGCCGCGTGGTGGATGGAGTGGAGATGCTGGTGCAGCTGGCGATGCAGATCTTCGAGCGCTGGACCGGCGTGCAACCGGAGGAGGCGGTGTTTCAGCGGGCCGTGGCCGACGCCCTGGGCGAGTGACGGGCCCGCTCAGCTGCTCACCACATCCACTCGTCGGGAGAAGGGATGCCGTTCTCACGCCGCACGCGGGCGATGCGCTCAGCCTGGAGCACCTGCTCCTCGCTGCGGCTGAGCCAGGGACGGATGCGGTTGGCGGCCTTGGCCGCATCCCGGGCGGAAGTGAGCCGGGTCAGCTTGTAGGCCACCCCGTTGTGGGTGATGGTGTCGGGCATGGAGATCAGCGGTTGAACCACAACTTCAGGGCCACCGCCGCCACCGCCAGCCCGAGAACCCCGAACAGCCAGTAGAGCTGAAGCACCGCCGCAGCGATCGCACCAACCAGCACCAGCAGAAGGAAGCGGCCGAGGGTCATGGGCAGACAAAGCGAGACGGGGTAGAGCTCCCCGGGCCGCAGCGGCCGGCGCGGCTCGGGCGCGCGGCGACTCGGGGGCTCAGACTTTATGATCCCGTGCCCTGATCCACAGCAACTGTCCGATCTCAGCCATCCACCTGCACCGTGACGGTGCTGACGGTGCTGGCCTTGGGAGCGGTGATCGTCAGCAGTCCATCGCGGTAGTGGGCCTGCAGGTGCTCGCGTTCGATGGCAGTGGGGAAGCGGAAGCTGCGGCTCCAGGTGCCGTAGCGGAATTCGCTGAGCAGCGGAGCCGGGGCGGCAGCAGCGGGGGCGCTAGCGGCAGCGGCAGCAGGCGGCTGGGCAGCGGTGGCCGGCTGGGGCCGGCGGCGTTCGGCGCTCACCACCAGGGTGCGATCGGTGGCCTTGACCTCGATGGCGGCCCGATCCACGCCCGGAAGCTCCAGCACCAGGGTGTAGGCCTCAGGGGTTTCATGCACTTCCGCGGCAGGCACGCGCTCGGCCGTGTGCAGCTGCTGGCTGAGTTGCTGCTCGATCCGCTCGATCAGCTCGAAGGGAGAGGCGGAACGCGGGGAGGAAGAACGCAGGGTGGGCATCGATCCGTTGGCGAAGAACAGAGTCGGGGAGGGAGCGGCGCGGCCGCCGTTCGCCCCCGGTGCGCTCACTGTCGTTGGACTGGCCAGGCGCCGGAATCGGGGCAGCCGAACCGATCGTTTCGGCCCTCACCACCGCGTGCGGCAGGCCCCACCGATCGGTGGTGGGAACCGATCCTGCCGGTAGCGTCGCGGCCATGAACCCGAGCACCGCCCAGGCCGGTCAGGCCAAGCCCCAGGCCGGCCGCGACGCCGATGCCGGCCCCGGCAAGACCAGTGGCGCGAGCCGTGACGCAATCGGCCGCCTGCATCTGGCCGCCGCCATCGGCAACGGCCTGGAGTGGTTCGACTTCGCCGTCTACGGCTACTTCGCCAGCGATCTCGGCCGCCTGTTCTTCCCCAGCGACGACACCACCCTGCAGCTGATCGCCAGCTTTGCCGTGTTCGCCATCGGCTATCTGATGCGGCCGGTGGGCAGCCTGCTGCTCGGCCCGGTGGGCGATCTGGTGGGGCGCCGCACGATGCTGATCACCAGCGTGGTGGTGATGGGCGGCTGCAGCCTGCTGATCGGGCTGCTGCCGGCGAGCCCGGCCTGGACGCCCTGGGCGGGCTACGGCCTGCTGGCGCTGCGCATGCTGCAGGGGCTGTCGGTGGGGGGCGAGTACACCGGTGCCCTGACGGTGGTCCTGGAGAACGCCGAGCCGCAGCGGCGCTGCTGGCGGGCGGCCGTGGCCAGCGCCGGATCCCTGGTGGGCTTTGTGGCCGGTGCCGCCGCCGCGGCCGGGATCTATAGCTGCCTGACACCGGCACAGGTGCTCAGCTGGGGTTGGCGGCTGCCGTTTCTGGCCGGGGCGGTGGTGGCGCTGCTGGCCTTCTGGCTGCGGCGCCTGGAGCTGCCGGCACCCAGCGGCGCGGCCAGCGCTGAGCTCCATGGCGGTCCGGCAGCCCACAGCGGCCCGCTGGCCCTGCTGCAGGCGCTCTGGCGGGAGCGGGCGGTGGTGCTGCAGGTGATGGCCGCCCTGGCCTTCGCCGATGTGGCCTTCTACCTGGTGCTGGTGTTTGAGCCGCAGCTGGCACTGGAGCGGGCGCCGGCGCTGGCCGGCGGCATCAGCGCGATCACCGCCGTGAACGAGGCGATCGGTGTGGTCCTGGTGCTGCTGGGGGGGTGGCTCTCGGATCGCTTCAGCCCGCAGCGCTGCATGGGCTGGGGCTGCATCGCTCTGGGGGTGGTGCTGCTGCCGGCCTGCCTGGCGATGCAGGCCGGCAGTCTGCTGGGCCTGGCGCTTGGGCAGCTGCTGGCGGTGCTGCCGCTGATGCTGGTGTGCGGCTCCTTTCCCGCCTTGCTGCCGGCCCAGTTCAACGCGGCCCAGCGCTGCACCGCCTTCTCCCTGGCCTACAGCCTGGTGGTGGCGCTGGTGGGCGGCACCGCCCCGCTGCTCGCCAGCTGGATGGTGCTGGAGCGGGGCTGGGGCCTGGCGCCAGGCCTCTACGCCCTGCTCTGGCTGCCGGCCTGCCTGTGGGCGCTGCGGCGCTTCAGGGGCTGGGAGCCGAGCAGCGCCGCAGGATGAAAAAGAAGGGCACAGGATCGCCCTTGCAGTCCATCAAGCCGAACAGCGTGTCGGCATCAACCCGCCGGAACACATCGTTGATCGGCAGCTGGTCGTAGAGCATCGTGGCGCTCACCTGGCCGCGATAGGCGGTGACCCGCAGCCGGGCGCGGGAGCGGCGGGTGGCCAGCAGGGGGCTAAGCCACTGGAACAGGCGACCACTGCGGCGGGGATTCAACCCGGGCAGCCGGCTGAGCAGGGCCATGCCCGCTCCCATCCAGGCCGGATCCAGACAGAGCAGGCGATCGCGCGGGCCGCGGAAAACCAGCGGATGCACCTCCTCAAGGCTGTCGAAGCTCTTGCCGTGCCAGTGGCAAGCCTCCAGCAGGCCGTCCAGCCGGTGTCCGGTGGCGAAGCCCGCGCCGCTCCAGTGGCCGAGCAGCTCCTCCGGCGGCACGGGCGGCAGGGCATCGAACAACGCCAGTGCATCGGCGGTGGAGGCCGCGCCATTGCGCCAGCAGGCCTGCAGCCGTTGCGGCAGCGCCTGCAGAGGTTCCTCCGGCTGCTGATCCGGCAACACCTGCTGAGGCCGCTGCAGCGGTGGCTCCTCGGGCTGCGGCGCTTGCGGGGGCTGTGGCGGTTGCGGTTGCAGTTGCGGGCCCATCCGGCGGCGACGATCACGGGCTTCAGGATCCCACCGGCGGCCTGCGGCATCCTGTGGGCGGCCCGCACCACGACGCCCGACGCCAGCCCCGATGCGCCTGCTGCACACCTCCGACTGGCACCTGGGCCGGCAGTTCCACGGCGCCTCCCTGCTGGAGGAGCAGGCGGCGGCGATGGCGCGGATCGTGGAGTTGGCCGCCTCAGCGGAGGTGGATGCGGTGCTGATCGCCGGCGACCTCTACGACCGGGCGATCCCGCCGGCCGAAGCGGTGGAGCTGTTCAACGACACCCTGGCCCAGCTGGCGGCCACCGGCGCGGCGGTGGTGGCGATCGCCGGCAACCACGACTCGCGGGTGCGGGTGTCGGTCTACGACCCCCTGCTCTCACGCTTCGGGGTGACGATCCGCGGCGATGTGCGCCGCGCCCGGGAGCCGGTGCTGGTGCAGCCGCGCCACGGCGGTGAACCGGTGGCGATCTATCCCCTGCCCTACCTGGAGCCGGCCGTGGATGGAGCGCTGCTGCAGCGGCTGCTCGAGGCGGAGACGGCGATGGAGAACGAGCGGCAGGCGGCGAACCAGGCAGCGGCCACGCCGGCGGCGGACGCGGCGCTGGTGGCCGAGACAGCCGGCAACGGCGGCCGGCTGCGCCACGACGCCGTGACCCGACTAGCCCTGCAGCGCATCCGCGCCGATCGGCAGCGCCTGGGAGGCCGGAGCGCGCAGCAGCGGGCGATCGTGGTGGCCCACACCTTCGTCGCCGGCGGGGAGGCGTCGGAATCGGAGCGGGAGCTGACGGTGGGCAATGTGGAGCGGGTGAGCGTGGAGGCCTTCGCCGGCTTCGACTACGTGGCCCTGGGCCATCTGCACGGCTCCCAGCAGCTCGATGGACCGCGTCTGGCCTACAGCGGCACACCGCTGCCCTACTCGTTTTCGGAGCAGCATCAGCGCAAGTCGGTGCGGATCGTGGAGCTGGATGCCAGCGGCACGCCGGCGGTGGAGCTGGTGCCGCTGGGGGTGGGGCGGCCGCTGCGCAGCCTGGAGGGGGAGCTGGAGCAGCTGCTGCAGGATCCGCAGCTGGAGGCGGCGGTGCAGGCGCGGCTGAAGGTGGTGCTCACCGATGCGGTGCAGCCGCTGCAGGCAATGCAACGGCTGCGGCAGCGCTTTCCCCATGTGGTGGAGCTGCGCCATCAGCCGCCGCAGCGGCAGCACAGCAGCGCCGAGGAGCGCCAGCGCAGCGTGCGGCAGGCGCGCACACCGCTGGAGCTGGCGGCGGCGTTCTTCACCGATCAGCAGGGCCGGCCGGCGGATCCCGGTGAAGCGGAACTGCTGCGGGCCGCCCTGGAGGCGGCCGGCGCGGAGGCCGAGCGATGAAACCGCATCGCCTGGAGCTGGAGGCCTTCGGTCCCTATGCCGACGCCACCCGCATCGACTTCGACCTGCTCAGCGAGGAGGGGCTGTTCCTGATCCACGGCAGCACCGGTGCCGGCAAGACCTTCCTTCTCGATGCCCTCTGCTTTGCGCTCTATGGCGAGGTGTCGGGGGAGCGCAGCGTCAAAGGACTCAAATCCGACCATGCCCCGCCGGCGGCCCTGCCGCGGGTGGCGCTGACCTTCTCCAGCGGCGGCCGGCGCTACCGCCTGGAGCGCTCCCCGGAGCATCTGGCGCCGCGCAGCCGCGGCGGCGGCAGCACCCGCCGGGCCGCCACGGCACTGCTGCTGCGCCTCGACAGCGACGGGGAGCAGCCGATCGCCAGCCGCCTCACCGAGGTGAACCGCGAGGTGGAAGCGCTGGTGGGACTCAACGCCGCCCAGTTCCGCCAGGTGATCCTGCTGCCCCAGGGGCGTTTCGCAGCGGTGCTGCGGGCCAAGGCGGAGGAGCGGGAGGCGCTGCTGAAAACCCTGTTCGACACCGTGATCTTCGAACGGGCGGGCGCCTGGCTGGAGGAGCAGGCGAAGCAGGCGCGGCTGGCGCTGCAGGAGGGCAATCGCCGCCAGGAGGAGCTGCGGCGCCAGGCGGCCCGGCTGTGGCGACCCTTCGCCGGCAGCGAGACCGCCAACGCCATCGCCATCGGCAACGGCAGCGCAACCGATGACGCAGCGTCAGACGGGGAGGAGGCTGCAGCGATTCCCGGCGACCAGGCCGGCCTGGAGGCCCTGCAGGGCCGGCTGGCGGCAGTGGTGCAGGCCGGTGAGCGGGAACTGCACCAGGCCAGTGCCGCCCTGAGCGCGGCCCGGGCCCATCAGCAGGAGCAGGAGCGGCTGGCTGAGCGCTGGGACCGCCGCCAGCAGGCCGCCGCCCGGCTGGAGGAGCGCCTGTCGCACCAGGCCAAGGTGGAGGAGGTGCGCCAGCGGCTGCAGCAGGCGGAGCAGGCGGAGGCCCTGCGGGCCGGCGCCATGGCTGAGCAGCAGGCCAGCCAGACGCTGATCGCCCTGGAGAGCGGCCTGCAGGGCGAGCTGGAGCAATGCCGGCAGCTGCTGCGGAGGGCGCAGGGGCTGCCGCCGGCGCTGCAGCAGCTCGATCTGCGCAGCCTGCCGGAAGCGCAGACCCTTGGCGATCTGCGCAGCGACCTGGCAAGCCGCCGAGCAGAACTCAAGGCCCTGGCCGCGCAGCAGCACGAAGCGCAGCTGGCCCGCCAGCGGGCGGAGGCGGCGGCCAGCCAGGCGGAAGCGAGCGCTGTGCGGCAGCGCCAGGCCCTGACGGAGCAGACCACGCTGCAACAGCAGCTCGAAGAACAGCGCAGCCGCTGGCAGGCCGCCTGCAGCGCCCGCGACCAGCTCGACGGACTGCAGCAGCGGGCGGCCAGCACCCAGCAACAGGCGGAAGCCGCTGCAGCCATGGCGCCGGCGGCTCGCCGGGCCGCCGCCGCCACCGCCAATCGCAACGGAGCGGATGCCGCGGTGAATGCCGCCGCCGCTGCGGTGCTGGACCTGCGGCAGCGGCAGATCCAGGGCATGGCGCAGCAGCTGGCCAGGGAACTGCAGGAGGGGCAGCCGTGTCCGGTGTGCGGCTCCTGCAGCCATCCCCGGCCCGCCGGCGAGGCTGGTGCGAGCGGAACAACGGAAGGCGCGCCGG
>CBFHOT010000018.1:0-28214 GCA_965657465.1 Cyanobacteriota bacterium
GGCAGGGGCAGCAGCCCCATCGCCTCCAGCACTGCCAGCCCGTGGGGCATCAGGGCCTGGCCCCGCAGGCTGAGGGATTGCTGCGGCTGGGCCTCCACCAGGGTCACGGCGCAACCCTGCCGCGCCAGCAGCAGTGCCAGGGTTGTTCCCGCCGGCCCGCCGCCCACTACAACCGTGGGCTCGGCCCGCCTCATGGCGTCAGGGCGCCGCGCCCGTTGTGCTCAGAGAAAGGCGTTGTAGCTCGGGTTGGCCTGGCCAGCGGGGGTCTGCAGCCCCATCAGTTCGCTCTTCTTGGCCAGCAGGTAATCCACCAGTTCCTGCTGCACCTCCAGCAGTTCCTTGGTGCAGCTGCGGAAGGCGGCGCGATGGCGGATCTCGTCGTGGCGGGTGTGCAGATCCCGCAGCATCAGCTGGATCGCATCCAGGGTGGCCGAATGCTGCAGGGCGGCGGGATTGGAAGGCATGCTGCGTGACATCGACCACGCGGATCCTAGGGGGGAGTCGGTGAACCGCTGCCGCAACTCAGCTGCTGCCGCTCCAGCTTGCGCCGCAGCCGTTCGCTGACTCCGAGCGTCGCCCCCTGCCAGAGGCGATCCACCTCCTGGCGGAAATGGGCTGCCAGCAGCGGTGATTCGATCACCAGCAGCGTCTCGTCGTTCTGATGGGCGGCGCTCGGGCTCCAGTTGAAGGAGCCGGTGATCACGGTGTGGTTGTCGATCACCGCGAACTTGTGGTGCAGCTTGTCGCCGCCTGCCAGCTGCGGCGTGCCGACTCCCTGCAGCGGCTGCTGGCGCACGCGGTTGCCGGCCTCCAGCCGGCAGCGGTGGTCCGGCAGGCTCACCCCCAGCAGGTCGAGCACTTCGCTGAAGGAGCGGTTGGCGAAGCCGGGATCCGCCAGCAGCCGGATTGCTACACCCCGATCCTGCAGCTGGCTGAGCCGATCGCCCAGCCGCTGCTCGGAGAACACGAACAGGGCCAGATCCAGCCGCTGCTGCGTCGCGGCGAGCTGCTGGTCGATCACCGCCAGGCCATTGGCTGGATCGCTGCGGCGATGGGGGGCGAACAGCACCCCCACCCGGCTGCTGCCCACCTGCACCCAGCGGATCGGTTCGCTGCCCTTGGCCTGGCCGAAGCGGCTGTCGGGCCGGCCGCCGGGGCCGTCGCCCCACATCCGCTCGAACTCCGCGCGGAACAGTGCGGCCAGCTCCGGGCTCTGCAGCCGCAGCAGATGGTTCACATTGCCGCGGCTGTGGGGATCATCGGCATCGCCGTGGATGCCGGAGGCGGTGAAATTGGCTGAGCCGGTGAGTACCGTCTCGCCGTCGATCACCATGAATTTGTGGTGCATCAGGCCGCTGCCGGCGCTGCCATCGGCGGTGTCATCGAGCATCGGCACCCCGCCATCCCGCAGGATCGCCACCGCATCACCGCCACCGAGGGCCCGCAGCTGCGCCTGGCGATGGCGCTGGCGTGGATCGAGATCGGCCGGATGCTGCTCGCTCCAGGGGGCGCTGTAGGTGTTCTCCAGCACCACCCGCACCCGCACGCCCTGGCGGCTGCGTTGCACCAGCTCGCGGGCGATCTCCGGTAGGGACAGCTCCTGCACCGCCACCAGCAGCTCCTGCCGCGCCGAGCGGATCCCCTCCAGCAGCACGGCCTCCAGGTCGTCGCCCTGGCGCCAGCGGTTGTGCACCGGGCTGCGGTAGCGGCTGGCGCTGCGGTGGTTGAAGGCCACGGCGATGCCGTCCGGCAGCGGCAGGGGTGCGGGGGCGGCCCCGAGCAGCGCCGGCCCGCTCTGACAGCCGGCCAGTGCCAGGGCCAGCGTCGCGAACCGGCCGATCCGCCACGGCCACGCCCGGATGTGCTGCGGCTGCGTTCGTGCCACTGCTGCAGGGGAACGCATCGCTGACGCTGGTGCTGGATGGGCTTCAGCATTGCCACAGGCCAGGGAGGGCGGGGTACCGTCCCGGAGGATGCGCCTCCAGCCGGCCCGCTCGCACGGCATCTCAGTCGTCGAGCGGCCCGGCTGCCGCTGAATCGGTTGTGGTTGGCGAGGGGCCGGCTGTCGTCAGAACCGGCCTGCTATTCCGGCGAGCGACGTTCAGTCCCCAGCGCGCATCAGTGGTGGCCGGGCATCTCGGCGGTGCGCAGCATCGCCACAAACCAGAGGCTGCCGACCACCACGGCGCAGAGCACGGCCGCCGGCAACCCCACGAAGCGCAGCACCAGCGGCACCACAACCGGGAAGGCCAGGGCTCCCGCCAGCGGGGTGGCGGCCACCAGGGTGCGTTTGAGATCCATCACCAGCACCGCTGCCCGCCGCTCAGAACCACTCGCTCACCGCCTTGTCGGCGGGATTGCTGTTGTCCTCCGGCGTGGTGCGGCTGAACTCCAGGGTGATGTTGCGCTTCTGGACGCCATCGGCGGCCACCGCTTCGATCGGATAGAGCTGCTTGCCATCCCGGAAGGGCACCTGCACCCGGAAGGTGCCATCGGCGGAGAGGGGCACCTCCTCGCCGCCGATCGTCAGCCGTGCCGAGGGATCGGTGGCGCCATACACGATCAGCTCGGCATCCGCCACCAGCCAGAAGGAGCGCTGCCGTGGCACCACACCGCCCGCCCCCGAATCGCGGCCGCTGGCCCAGACGCCGGCACCGGAGGCATTGAACTCACTGGTGTCGAGACCGGCGGCCTCCAGCTCATGGAAGGCCTCGGAGCCGCGGCTGATGCGGCGCCACTGGGAGGTGGCGCTTTGATAGAGCCGCTCGTGCAGTCCGGTATCGGCGGGCTCCACCGGTGTGGCGGGCATCGGCACCGGCGCGCTGTCCAGAGAGAAGGGCACGAACTGATCCAGGATCTGTTCGCTGGGATGCAGCGCCGGCACGCGGGCCACCGAAGAGAAGGCGAGCGAGATCCAGCCGCCGCCGCTGCCCTTGCGATAGCCGAGCTCCACCCGGTAGTCGCGGTCGCTGAGGGGAACCGGCAGGTACCACTCGGTGGCGTGGCTGTCGACGATCACCTCCTGCAGTGTGTGTGGATGCGCTGACCCTCCCGGCAGGCCGGTCACATCCGCCACCCGCAGGCACAGCTGGGTGGCGCCGGCCGCCAGGGCGGTGGCGCGGTCCTCCTCGGAAATCTCCCAGAACACGTAGGCCCACTGCGGGTCGCGGGGTAGGAACACCACGCTGGTTTCAGCGGATGGTCGCGGCGCTGGGGCCATCTCGGCTTCGATCGCCTTCAGGCTGAGTTCCTGGTTTTCCTGGCGCTGCTCAATGGCCGCCACCAGTTCATCCTTCGACTTGCGGCTGTAGAGCGCCACACCCAGGTCGCTGGCCACCTGGCGCAGCTGCCGCAGGGTCATCCGTGCCAACGAGCTAAGGGTCTGGCTCACAGCGAAAGGATTCGTTCGGGATCAGTGTGATCGACTTTCCCACCGCTGGATGATCCCGCCGCGGAGCAGTCAGCATCCACTGACCGGGTTCGGTGTCGCTGCTCACCGCCGTCGCCGCCAGGTCAGTGGCGCACTCAACCGCGGCCTCAGGCCAAACCGATGGCGCGGCAGAGGATCTGGGCTGGCCACAAGAAAAGGGCGGCCGCGGCCGCCCCTGGATGCTGTGAGTCTCGAGAGCTCAGGTCTGGATCCGACCTCAGCGACCGATGCTGCGGTAGGGCACCTTGGCCAGGTAGTCGATGTCGGCGCTGGCGGAGGCGCTGCTGGCGCGCATGGCGGGCATGCTGCGCACGATCGAGAGGTAGTCCTCGGGGAAGCCACCGCGACGCTGGCGGGCACGCTCCGGGAAGGCCTTGGCGGCGCCGGTGTACACCACCTGCGGGAAGCCGAGGATGCCGCGGTAGTAGGCGTCGTAGCGGGGGCTGGTGATGTTGAAGGGGGTTTCGCCCAGGTCACGGCTGCCCACCACGCGGTTGCGGTGGTAGGGAACGGTGTCGTAGCCGAAGGCCTCCAGGTACTCCTGGCTGTCGAGGATGTCATCGACCATGCCGCGGACGCCGCGGGTCATCAGCACCGCCGACCAGGCGATCTCCTCCGACTTGCCGTGGGTCTTGCGGCCCAGCAGCTTCTCCACCAGGTGGCGCGCCACCTTGTAGTTGTTGTTGAGGTTGTAGAAGCTGCGGGAGAAGGTGTCCGACAGGCAGAGCGAGCGGATGAAGTCCCGCACGGTGATCTGACCGTCGCGCAGCTGGCACTCGAGGGTGCGGTCGCGGTCGACCTTGAAGGCGTGGAAGAAGATCTGGCGGTAGGCCGCCTCGATCACGAAGTTCTGATCCTCACGGTCCATGGCTTTGTCCATGGACACGGCCTTGGGATCCTCATCCGAGCCCACACGCAGGGCGTTGACCCTGGAGTTCTGGGTGGTGGGCGCGTACTTCAGGAGGGGCAGGGCCACGCGACTTCGGCATCCGTCGCCGTGGATCGTAGAAGTGCGGCCAAGGGCCCACTGACGGCCCTCAGCCAGGACTCACAGTCCGTAACGTTCGCCACCGCGGCCGTGCCGCCCGCCACCGGCGTCACCAGCCCAGGGGGGAGAGGGTGCCATCCGCGCCGGCTCGCCCCTCGGCTGCGCTATCGGCCCCCCGCGCCGCCGGCGCTGCCGATTCCAGGACGCGGGTTTCGATGCAGAAGGAGGCGGTGTTGGAGAGGCCTTCCACCGTGCTGGTGCGCAGCCGCACGTTCGGCCCGGCGAAGCTGAAGCGCTCCAGGCTGTTCATCGTCTCGTAGCTGGTCGTCAGCACCAGCCCGTCGCGATCGTCCATGGCGAAGTGGCCCGCCACCGGTGCGGTTTCGGCGTAGCCGCGGTCGCGCAGCAGCAGGCCCTGGCGGCCGGCGCCGTCGGTGGGGATCAGGCCGAAGACGCTCTCCCCCTCATGGGCTTCGCCGGCCTTGTCCCAGGCCATCGAGGCGTTCCAGGTGACGCGGCAGCCGCCCACCAGCCCGGCCGGATCCTGGCCGTGCAGTTCGGCGATGGCGATCAGCCGCGGGTCATCCGCCTGCAGTTCCACCACCTCGATCCAGGAGCCGCCGGCCTCGGCGCGGCGATGCAGCAGGTGATGGCTGCTGCGCTGGGAGCGCCAGCGGCCGCAGCTCAGCCGGAAGAAGCTGATCGCATCGGCGATGCTCTCCGGCGCGGTGCCCGCTGCGGCGTCGCTGGTGGTGCTGCTCACGGGGCTGGCGGTGCTGCTCACGGCGGGTGCGGGATCGCTGGCTGCGGTTCTGATGATCGCAACCGCCGGGGGCGCGTGGGTTCAGCGCGGCCCGGTGTCCGGGGTAGCTGCGATCCGCTGGCGGGCCTGCTCCTCACTCCAGCGGATCAGGTCCGACAGCTCCAGCCCCAGCGGCGTGCAGCCCTGGTCGGCTGCGATCCGCTCCAGCTGGTGGCCCAGGGCCAGCAGTTGCTGGCGGAAGGGCGTGAGGAAATCGGGATCGACCTGCAGTTGAGGCTGCCGCTGCAGCCAGAGCTCCAGCTGCTCGGCTTCCGGCAGGGCTCCCTGGCGGCGGTCGGCGGCGTCCTGCAGGCTGCGCAGGCCGTGGGCCAGCAGCCGCAGCTGATGCCGCTCCAGGGCGGGCAGCAGCGTGGCATCGAGACCCTGCACCTCAGCCGTGCTCAGGGGGCCGTCGAGGGGGGCGGGGCTGGAGTCGATCACGCGCCCGGGCTCAGGCGGAAGCCGCAGGAGTGGCCCTCCTGCAGCCGCCAGTGCACGCGGTCCACCTGGCAGTCGGGGAACGTCTGGCGGATCAGCTGCAGCTCCTGATCGCAGACGCAGGGGAACTGCTCGGCGATCTGCATCACCGAGCAATGGAATTCGCTGAACAGCCAGGAGCGGCCGTCGGCATCGGCGGCCGATTCGGCCACGTAGCCGTCGCGCCGGCGCAGATCGACCAGTCGCTCCAGCCGCTCCGGCAGCGGCCCGTCGCCGATCTGCAGCCGGTAGTGCTCGGCCTGCTGGCGGGCCTGGTCGGCCAGCAGCTGGGCCATGGTCTCGGCCGGCAGGTTGCCCGCCAGGGATTGCAGCAGGCCCAGGGCGAAGCGCCGGCTGCCATCGGGGAACTGGCTGTGGCCCTTGGCCGTGAGGTGCCAGCGGTTGCTGGGGCGACCGGGGCCTTCGGCGGCCGGAGAGGCCTCCACCAGGCCGTCGTCTTCAAGGCTGCGCAGATGGCGGCGCATCACCTGCACCGACACCTGCAGCTGCTCCGCCAGTTCGGCGGCGGTGGCCTCGCCGCGGCGCAGCAGGATGACCAGGGCGGTCTGGCGGGTGGTGGCGGTCGCCGAGTCCGGCAGGGCGGACGGGCCGGTGGCTGCGGGGTGGGTGGTCATGGCCTGGGCCTGGCAAGCACACCATGCCACGGGCGATCGGGGGTTGGGGCCGGCGCCTTGGCGGCACAATGGCCGCGACCCCAACCTCTGCTTTGGTGCCCTAGGCTCGCCAGTAACGAAACGCAAGTGTTTCTTTACTGTCCCGCCTCGCGGCGCATCCCGGCTGGTCCACGGCTCCGTCGCTCTGCCGTCCGCGCCCCGCTCCTTTGTCGGGGTTCTGCTGCGGCCGCTTCGGTGCCTCCCCTCCTGTCTGGGTCATGCTCGGGTCGGCCCCGTCCAGTGCACCTGTCCGCCGCCATGTCCGATTCCCCCGCCAGCCCTGCCACCGGGTCCGACAGCCTGGAAGTGATCCGCAAGTTCGCGGAGACCTACGCCCAGCGCACCGGCACCTATTTCTGCAGCGATCCCGGCGTGACCGCCGTGGTGCTCGAAGGTCTGGCGCGACACAAGGATGAGCTCGGCGGCGCGCTCTGCCCCTGCCGTCACTACGAGGACAAGGAGGCGGAGGTGGCCCAGGCCTTCTGGAACTGCCCCTGCGTGCCGATGCGCGAGCGCAAGGAATGCCACTGCATGCTCTTCCTCACCGAGGACAACCCCTTCCGCGGTGAGAAGCAGACGATCTCGATCGAGGAGATCAAGGCCGCCACATCAGCCGGCTGATCTCGCCTCGTCGTCGCCTCGTCGTCGCCCCGTCGCCGTCCGGGCCGTCGCCAGCCGCTTCGGCCCTCCCGCTTCCTCCCCTCTGCCCCTGTGGCCAGCCTCCGGCCATCCGCACCGCCATGAGCAGCCAAGCCACCGTTGGAGATCTGGTGTCTCAGCCGTACAAGTACGGCTTCGTCACCGACATCGAAACCGAGAAGATCGCCAAGGGCCTCAGTGAGGACGTGGTACGGCTGATCTCCGCCAAGAAGGAGGAGCCAGCCTTCCTGCTGGAGTTCCGCCTGCGGGCCTACCGCCAGTGGCTGCAGATGCAGGAGCCGGACTGGGCGACGCTCGGCTATCCGGCGATCGATTACCAGGACATCGTCTACTACGCCGCTCCCAAGCAGCAGGACAAGAAGGCCAGCCTGGATGAAGTGGATCCCAAGCTGCTCGAGACCTTCGACAAGCTCGGTATTCCCCTGAGCGAGCAGAAGCGCCTTTCCAATGTGGCGGTGGATGCTGTGTTCGACAGCGTGTCGATCGCCACCACCTTCAAGGACAAGCTGGCCGAGCACGGCGTGATCTTTTGCTCGATCAGTGAGGCGGTGAAGGAGCATCCCGAGCTGATCGAGCGTTATCTGGGCACGGTTGTGCCCAGCAACGACAACTACTTCGCTGCCCTCAACTCGGCGGTGTTCAGCGATGGCTCCTTCGTGTTCATCCCCAAGGGGGTGGAATGCCCGATGGAGCTCTCCACCTACTTCCGCATCAACTCCGGCGACACCGGCCAGTTTGAGCGCACCCTGATCGTGGCGGAGGAGGGGGCCTCGGTGAGCTACCTCGAGGGCTGCACGGCGCCGATGTTCGACACCAACCAGCTGCACGCGGCTGTGGTGGAGCTGGTGGCGTTGGATGATGCCTCGATCAAGTACTCCACCGTGCAGAACTGGTATGCCGGGGATGAGAACGGCAAGGGTGGAATCTACAACTTCGTGACCAAGCGCGGCCAGTGCCGTGGTGATCGCAGCAAGATCAGCTGGACCCAGGTGGAAACCGGTTCGGCGATCACCTGGAAGTACCCCAGTTGCGTGCTGCAGGGTGCCGATTCGGTGGGGGAGTTCTACTCCGTGGCCCTCACCAATAACTGCCAGCAGGCCGATACCGGCACCAAGATGATTCATGTGGGGCCGCGCACCCGTTCCACGATCGTGAGCAAGGGCATCAGCGCCGGTCGTTCCGCCAACAGCTACCGCGGTCTGGTGCAGGTGGGGCCCAAGGCGGTGGGTGCGCGCAATTACAGCCAGTGCGATTCGATGCTGATCGGTGATCAGGCGGCCGCCAATACCTACCCCTACATCCGTTCGCAGCAACCCAGCGCCAGCATCGAGCACGAGGCCAGCACCTGCCGCATTTCCGAAGATCAGCTCTTCTATCTGCAGAGCCGTGGCATCGGTTTCGAGGAAGCGGTGTCGATGATGGTCAGCGGTTTCTGCCGCGATGTGTTCAACCAGCTGCCGATGGAGTTCGCCGCTGAGGCCGACAAGCTGCTGGCCCTCAAGCTGGAGGGCTCGGTGGGCTGACGCCCCCGCCCCCGGCGCCTCGTTCGTCTCTGTTCATCCATCCGTCCGTTCCTTTCGCCCGCTTCCTTTCCGTGATCCGTCCCGACGCTCCGGTTCTGCTTGAGATCCGCGACCTGCACGCCAGCGTGGAGGAGCAGCCGATCCTCAAGGGGGTCAACCTCACCATCCGCGCCGGCGAGATCCATGCCGTGATGGGGCGCAACGGCAGCGGCAAGAGCACGCTCTCCAAGGTGCTGGCCGGCCATCCCGCCTACACCGTCACCGGCGGCAGCGTGACCTATCGGGGCGAGAACCTGCTGGAGCTGGATCCGGAGCAGCGGGCGCGGATCGGTGTGTTTCTCGGTTTTCAGTATCCGGTGGAGATCCCGGGAGTGAGCAACCTCGAATTCCTGCGGGTCGCCACCAATGCCCGCCGCCTGGAGCAGGGCCTCGAAGAGCTCGACACCTTCGCCTTTGAGGATCTGGTGCGCGAGCGCCTGGCGGTGGTGCAGATGGATCCCGCTTTCCTGGAGCGTTCGGTGAATGAAGGCTTCAGCGGTGGCGAGAAGAAGCGCAACGAGATCCTGCAGATGGCGCTGCTGGAGCCGTTGGTGGCGATTCTCGATGAAACCGACTCCGGCCTGGATATCGATGCGCTGCGCATCGTGGCCAGCGGCGTCAATCAGCTGGCCAACCCCGACAACGCCACGCTGCTGATCACCCACTACCAGCGTCTGCTCGATTTGATCACCCCCGATCACGTGCACGTGATGGCGGCGGGTCGCATCCTGCGCAGCGGCGGCAAGGAGCTGGCGCTGGAGCTGGAGCGCACCGGCTACGACTGGGTGGATCAGGAGCTCGCCCGCCTCGAGTCCGCGGCCGAGCGCATGCCGGCGGAGGTGGGCTGATGCTGGCTGCACCCGCCACCGCCACCGCGACCACCACCAATGTCGCCTGGCTGGCTGACCTGGCCGGTCAGGAGCCCCCCAGCCGCCGCCAGGAAGACTGGCGCTTCACCGATCTGGCGCCCCTGGCGGCGGTTCCCGCCGGCCTGGCGGCACCGGCTCCCTGGGACGGCCTGGAGCTGCCCCAGGGCATCACCCGCCTCACCGATGCCGAGGCCAGCCGGCTGGCTGGCACGGCCCTCGCCTGCAGCCACGCCGCCGACGCCTGGGGCGTGCGCCTCAATGCCGCCGCCCGTCCCTCCCTGCTGGCCCTGCGCGTCAGCGGTGCGGCCGAGCCCCTGGAGCTGCCGCTGCTGGCGCCCGCAGCACCGGGTCTGGTGGCCTGGCGTCTGCTGCTGCTGCTGGAGCCCGGCGCCAGCCTGGAGCTGCTGCAGCACGTGCAGCCGGCCGCCGGTCAGGCGCCGCTGCTCAGCCTGGTCACCGAAGCGGTGCTCGCCGAGGGCGCCCAGCTGCAGATCGGCAGCCTGGCCCTCGGCCATGACCAGGCCTCGCTGCTGCAGCACCTGGCGGTGCGTCAGGCGCCCGCCAGCACCCTGCAGGCCAGCGCCGTGGCCACGGGTTGGGCCCTGGCCCGCCAGGAGCCCCGCATCGTGCAGGAGCAGGGCCAGGCCAGCACCCAGCTGCGGGCCCTGCAACAGGTGAACGGCCGCCAGATCGCCGACACCCATAGCTACGTGCGCTTCGATGGCCCGGAGGGTGAGCTCGATCAGTTGCACAAGGCCCTGGCCGACGGCGCCGGCCGCAGCGTGTTCAACGGTGCGGTGCAGGTGCCTCGGGCTGCCCAGCGCACCAACGCCGCCCAGCTCAGCCGCAGCCTGCTGCTCTCGGATCGGGCCCGCATCGACACCAAGCCCGAGCTGGAGATCGTTGCCGACGATGTGAAGTGCGCCCACGGCGCCACCATCAGCCAGCTGCAGGACGAGCAGCTCTTCTATCTGCGCAGCCGCGGCATCGCTGCCGCCGAAGCCTCGCAGCTGCTGCAACGGGCTTTCTGCGAGGAGGTGGTGCGCTCGCTGCCGGCCCTGGCCCGGCGCCATGATCCGATGGCCGCCCTGCTGCCGGAGGCCTGAGCCGATGACCGCATCCCCCGCCCTCCAGGTCGGCGATCTCGCCGCTTCCCAGCCGCCGATGGCCGCCTCTGAGACCCCACCCCTGGCGGACCTCGCCGGCCGCGGCCCCGGGCTGACGGCCGCCAGCACCCAGGCGGAGGATCTGGCGGCCCTGACCCGGCCTGATTTCCCACTGCTGGCGCAGACCGCCTGTCTGGGGCAGCCGCTGATCTACCTCGATCACGCCGCCACCAGCCAGAAGCCGCGGCAGGTGATTGAGGCCCTGCGCCACTACTACGACCACGACAACGCCAACGTGCACCGCGGCGCCCACCAGCTGAGCGCCCGCGCCACCGAGGCTTTTGAGGGGGCACGCCAGAAGGTGGCGCGCTTCCTCGGCGCCGCCGGGCCGCGCGAGATCGTGTTCACCCGCAATGCCAGCGAGGCGATCAACCTGGTGGCCCGCACCTGGGGCGAGGCCAACCTGCGCCCCGGCGATGAGGTGCTGCTGACGGTGATGGAGCACCACAGCAACCTGGTGCCCTGGCAGCTGCTGGCGGCCCGCACCGGCTGCGTGCTGCGTCACGTGGGCCTCACCGCCACCGGTGAGCTGGACCTGGAGGATTTCAAGGCCCAGCTGAATGAGCGCACCCGGCTGGTGAGCCTGGTGCAGGTGAGCAACACCCTCGGCTGCCTCAACCCGATCGAGCAGGTGGTGCCGCTGGCCCACGCCGCCGGCGCCCTGGTGCTGGTGGATGCCTGCCAGAGCCTGCCCCATCTGCCGGTGAACGTGGCCCGGCTCGGCTGCGATTTCCTGGTGGGCAGCTCCCACAAGCTCTGCGGTCCCACCGGTATGGGCTTCCTCTGGGGACGCGAAGCCCTGCTGGAGGCGATGCCGCCGTTTCTGGGCGGCGGCGAGATGATTCAGGACGTCTACCTCGATCGAAGCACCTGGGCGGAGCTGCCCCACAAGTTCGAGGCCGGCACCCCCGCCATCGGCGAGGCGATCGGCATGGGCGCCGCCCTCGACTACCTGGAGGCGATCGGGCTGGAGCGCATCCATCGCTGGGAGCAGCAGCTCACGGCCCGCCTGTTCCAGCGTCTGCAGGCGATCGAGGGGTTGCGCATCCTCGGCCCCACCCCCGAGCAGCAGCCCGATCGCGGGGCCCTGGCGGCCTTCAGCGTCGAGGGCCTGCATGCCAACGACCTTGCCGCCCTGCTCGACTCCGCCGGGATCTGCATCCGCAGCGGTCACCACTGCACCCAGCCGCTGCACCGGCTCTACGGCCTCAGCGGCTCGGCCCGCGCCAGCCTCAGCTTCACCACCACCGCCGAGGAGATCGATCGTTTCGCCGATGAGCTGGAGGGCACGATCGCCTTCCTGCGCGAGCACAGCTGAGGCGCTGTCTCAGGCCGGCGGGTTCAGGCGGGGGTGAGCACCGCCAGGGCTTCGGCGCGGTGCTGCCCCTGCCAGGCCCAGCGCCAGTGCCAGCCCGCCTGCCGCGCCACCTCCTCAATCGCGCCTCGCTCCGCCGGGATGTCGAAGCTGCTGAGGTGATCGATCACCTGGCTCTGCTGCTCGGCGCTCAGCACGCCCCAGCTCTGCCGAATCCTGGTGCTGTAGCGCTGGCGATAGGCGTTGAGCGCTTCCCCCGGCTCGCGGAACACATCGCCCCACAGCAGCAGGCCATCGGCGGCGATGCGGCGCCGGGCCCCCGCCAGGAACGCCGCCTTCTGCCCGTCGCTGAGGTGGTGCACGGCGAAGGCCGTGTGCAGGATCTCGACGGGCTCTGCGGCGCTGAGGCCATCGCTGCCGGGTTCGCCGGTGGCCCAGGCCAGCAGGTCACCCTCCTGCCAACGGCTGGGGTAGGGCACCGCGCCCAGCGCTGCCTGGGCCAGGGGCAGCACCGCTGGGGTGAGGTCGAGCCCGGTGTAGGACCCCAGGGGCAGGCGGCGCAGCAGCGGTGCCTGCAGCGCCAGGTCGCCGCAGCCCAGGTCCACCAGTGCGGGGGCAGGAGCGCTGGCGGGGCGCCGGGCCAGCCAGTCCTCGAGGGCCGCGGCGGTGGCGTCGGCCAGCGCCCGGTGCTCCATCAGGTCGTGCTCGACCACGGCCCTGTAGGAGGCCCACTGCTTCTCGAACAGATCCATGCCTGAACCGGGGACTCTCCCCGCCGGAGCTCACGGGCCCATCCTGAAGGCTGGCGGCCTTGCCGCTCAGCCGATCCGGGGGCGCCGGGGTCAGGCGGATCAGGCGGTTTCATCCCAGATGCCGGCGCGGCTGTAGGGACCACCCGGCAGATCGAAGAAGCTGCCGTCCACGAAGCGGTGGTGGCGCTCCAGGCCGGCGATCTGCTCCAGCTCGGCGGCGCTGAGCTGCAGGCTGGCGGCCTGGAGATTGGCGGCCAGTCGCTCGGCGTGCACCGATTTGGGAATCACGCTGGTGCCGCCGGCGATGCCCCAGGCGATCAGCACCTGGGCGGTGCTGACACCGTGGCTGGCGGCGATCGCCGTGAGCACTGGATCGCTGAGCAGCGGCGCCGGCCCCCCGCTAGCCGGCGCGGAGCCCAGGGGGGAGTAGGCGGTCACGGCGATCCCGTGGTTGCGGCAGAAGGCGAGCAGGTCGTGTTGCTGCAGCCAGGGGTGGCGCTCCACCTGGTTCACCGCCGGCCGGATGCGGCAATGGGGCAGCAGGGCGGTGAGCTTGGCAGCGCTCATGTTGGACACGCCGATCTGCCGCACCAGGCCGGCCTCCACCAGCTTCTCGAGCGCCGCCCAGGTGCCGGCCAGGGGCTGCTGCTCCAGCGGGATCAGGTCTGCCGCGACGCTCGGCATCGCTACCCCATGCCGCTGCGCCACAGGCCAGTGGATCAGATAGAGGTCGAGCCAGTCGAGCTGCAGGTTCGCCAGGGTGGCCTCCAGGGCTGGACGCACCTGCTCGGGGGCGTGGCAGTCGTTCCAGAGCTTGGAGGTGATCCAGAGCTGCTCGCGTCGCAGCGTCCCCTGCCGCAGCTTCTCCTGCAGGGCGTGGCCGATCTCCGCTTCATTGCCGTAGATCGCGGCGCAGTCGATGTGGCGGTAGCCGAGCTGCAGCGCCGTGCGCACCGCCGCGCCCACCTCGCCGGGGGCGGCTTTCCAGGTGCCCAGCCCGATGGCGGGCATGGTGGGGAGCATGGAGGCCATGGGGGGCAGCTGCACTGGCCCCAGCCTGGCGCGCTGGCCGGAGCGCTGGCTGCCCCCAGTCCGGGCTGCAGCGGCTGGGATGCTGGCGCCGGTGTTCAGCTTGACCCGGCGTCAGCGATGACGGAGCCGCTGTTGTTTCTGGTGGTGCTCGGCGGCCGCACCGCCACCAGCCTGATCGAGCTGCACGATGTGCGCTTCGTGGCGGGCGCCAGCATCGACGACACCCTGCCGGAGCTGCGGCGGCAGTGGTTCGGGTTGCGCAAGGGCCTGCATCTCGATGCCTTCATGGTGGTGCGGGTGGTGGATGGCTGGACGGTGCGCCTCGGGCGTGAGCCGTCCGCGCCCCGGCCCGAGCGGCTCTGGTTCGTGAACCTGGGCGCCTACCGCCCCGATTCCCTGGCGGAGCTGCATCACTTCGGGCTGGTGGTGGCCTGCTCAGCCCCGGCCGCCAAGGCGGCGGCCAAGCGCCAGTGGCTGCCGGGGGCGCTCCAGCTGCACAAGGATGACCTCTGCGCCGTGGATGACTGCCTGGCCCTGGAGCAGCTGGAGCTGCTCGGCGGCGAGCGCTGGCATGTGCAGCTGGAGCCCCATCCCCAGGGGCTGAGCCAGCCCCAGCGCCCCGACTGGTACGGCTACCGGCCGATCTGACCCTCGGCAGGGATGATTCCGAGATGGGCCCGCGCCTGGCCTGCGCCACGCGCTCCACACCACTCCCTCCGCTTCCACCTCCGCCATGAACATCGACGGCAAGGCCTGGCGCACCATCTGGCTGGAGCAGGGCGGTCGCCCAGGGGCCCGCACGGTGGGCGTGATCGACCAGACCCAGCTGCCCCATCGCTTCACCACTCGCTCCCTCACCACGGCGGATGAGGCGGCTGAGGCGATTCGCACGATGGTGGTGCGAGGCGCGCCGCTGATCGGCGTCACCGGCGCCTACGGCCTGATGCTCGCCCTGCAGGCCGACCCCAGCGATGCGGCCCTGGCGGCGGCCTTCGAGCAGCTCAACGCCACCCGGCCCACCGCCATCAACCTGCGCTGGGCCCTGGAGCGGGTGCGCGCGCTGGTGCAGCCGCTGCCGCCGGAGCAGCGCGCCGAGGCGGCCTGCGCCGAGGCGGCGGCGATCGCCGATGAGGACGTGGCGATGTGCGAGGCGATCGGCGATCACGGCCTGGCGATCTTCCAGGAGCTGGCCGCCGCCCGGCCGGCGGAGCGCCAGGGCCAGCCCTTCAACGTGCTCACCCATTGCAACGCCGGCTGGATCGCCACCGTCGACTGGGGCACCGCCCTGGCGCCGATCTACAAGGCCCACCGCGCCGGCCTCAACATCCACGTGTGGGTGGATGAGACCCGCCCCCGCAACCAGGGCGCCAGCCTCACCGCCTGGGAGCTGGGCCGCGAGGGGGTGCCCCACACCGTGATCGTCGACAACGCCGGCGGCCACCTGATGCAGCACGGCCAGGTGGATGCGGTGATCGTGGGCACCGACCGCACCACCCGCAGCGGCGACGTGTGCAACAAGATCGGCACCTACCTCAAGGCCCTGGCCGCCCGCGACAACGGCGTGCCCTTCTACGTGGCCTTGCCCGCCTCCACGATCGACTGGACGATTGATGACGGGGTGGCCGAGATCCCGATCGAGGCCCGCAGCGCCGCGGAGGTGACCCACATCCAGGGGCGTCTGGCCGATGGCGGGCTGGCCAGCGTGCAGCTCACCCCCGACGGCAGCGCCGGTTTCAATCCGGCCTTCGATGTGACCCCCGCCCGCCTGGTGACGGCCCTGATCACCGAGCGCGGGGCCGCCGAGGCCAGTGAGGCCGGTCTGCGGCAGCTCTACGCCCGCCAGGACTGAGGGGGTCTGCTGTCCGTGCCGCGATCGAGGCTCTGCCGGCGCAGTGGCGGCAGCAGCCGGCCGATGGCGGCGGACAGCACCGGCAGCACCCGCCGCTCCAGCAGCCGATCCAGCCCTAGCACCCCCAGCAGCCCCACGCTGATCAGCGCCAGCGGCAGGGAACCGGCCAGGGTGTCGCTGAGCCAGTGGGCGCCGCTGAACAGGCGCGGCAGGCTGAAGGCCACCGTCGCCAGCAGGGCCGCCCAGCGCGCCGCCGGCAGCAGCTGCCGCCAGCCGTAGAGCGTCAGGCAGAGCAGCACCAGGCCGTGGTCGCTGGGGAAGCTGCCCTTGGAGGCATCCTTGGTCTCGATCCAGGGCACCAGCAGGCTCAGCCGCTGGCTGTCGCCGACTGTCAGCGTCGGGCTGAGGCGGTCCAGATCGAGCACGCTGCCCACGAACGCCTTGGTGGCCAGGCCCAGCAGTGCGCCCACCACCGCCCGCGCCAGCAGCTCCGGGACGCTGCACCGGCGGTCGTGCCGGCCCGACAGGGCAAAGATCAGGGCCATCACCGCGGCGGCGAGCAGATCCGTCGCCCGGTGGTTGGCCAGCGCCCAGAAGCCATCCCAGAGCGGCTGCTGCCCCAGCAGCGGGTTGGTGAACCGGAACACCAGCCCATCGAGGCTGTCCCAGAGGGGCCGCAGGGGCCCATGCCACCAGGAGGCCAGCAGCAGCACCCCCATCAGCACACACAGCCAGCTGCGACGGCGGGGGATCGGAAGCATCGGGTGGCGTTCAGCTGCGGGCCAGGCTGGGGCAGGCCTCCGGCCCTGTCTAGGGTCGTGGCTGCTGCCGCCTGCCCTGCGGGCCGACGCCATGGCTGAGCCGGATGCCGCCGTCCCATCGCTGGCCGGACCCGATGGGGGATTGCCGCAGGCCCGCCAGCGCCTGCTCCTGGCCGCCCGTCAGCTGAACGCCAGCGGCCTCAACCAGGGCACCGCCGGCAACCTGTCGCTGCGCTGGGGCGAGGGTTTGCTGATCACCCCCAGCTCCCAGCCCTACGACCGCATGCAGGCGGAGGATCTGGTGTGGCTGGCGGCCGATGGCCGCGTGCTCAGCGCCGCCGCCGGCCGCCGGCCCTCCTCGGAATGGCGCCTCCACGCCGACATCCTGCGCCGGCGCCCCGAGGTGCAGGCGGTGGTGCATTGCCATTCCGTGCAGGCCACCGCCCTCGCCTGCCACGGCCGCGGCATCCCGGCCTTCCACTACATGGTGGTGCAGGCCGGCGGCGCCGACATCCGCTGCGCCCCCTACGCCACCTTCGGCGGCCAGGAGCTCTCCGACCTGGTGCTCCAGGCCCTGGAGGGCCGCCGCGCCTGCCTGCTGGCTCAGCATGGCCAGGTGACGCTCGGATCCAGCCTCGAGCAGGCCCTGGCCCTGGCGATCGAGGTGGAGACCCTGGCCCACATGTATCTGCAGGCCCTGCAGCTGGGGGAGCCGCCCCACCTCGATGCTGCCGAGATGGAGCGGGTGCAGCAGCGCATGGCGGCCCTGCACTACGGCCAGCGCTGAGGCGGTGATCAGGCCTGGGATCCGGCCAGCCACAGGGCCAGGCCGATCCACAGGGCCGTGAGGCCGAAGCACACCTCGCCCCACACCGGCAGCCCCCAGCTGTGCACCGCCAGCGGCGCCGCCACCGTCACCACGCCGCCGGCCAGCACCGGTTGCAGCAGCAGCTGTTTGATCGAGAAGGCCGGCAGGGTGTCGCTGCGGTTGTCCGGGTCGGCCATGCCCAGCAGCAGCAGCCCGCTGGCGGCCACGCCGGTGGCCTGGCCGAATTCAGTCACCGCCCGCTCGAACCAGTCGAACGGCAGCACCCGCCGCGCCAGCACCAGCACCACCAGCAGGTTCCAGGCCAGGCCGGCGCCCGCTAGCACCGTCAGCGGCAGCCAGTTGCGCGCCAGCTGGGGCAGATCCAGCCCCGCCATCGCCGCGGTGATCAGCAGATCGGTGGCCAGGCCGCCGATGCGGGCCTGGGCCTGGGGGCTCACCAGCGCACTGCGGCCGCTGCGCTCCAGCAGCAGCCGCATCAGCAGCGAGCCGGCCAGGGCCAGCGGGTACACCGGCAGCGCCTCGATCACCGTGTGCCAGGCCCCCTGCAGCGGCATCGCCGCCCGCTCCAGGGCCAGCTGCATCAGCACGCCCAGGCCCACGGCCGCTCCCGCCAGGGCCAGATTCACCGGCCAGCGCCGCCAGCCGGCGTCTGGATCCGCTGGCGCCTCTGGTGCGGCCAGCGGGGGCGTGCGCTGGGCCGCCTCGTCGGGGGCGGTTGCCATGGCGGTGTGGCTGCCCTCCGGTGCGTGCTCTGCCGGGGGCAGGGCGCAGCTCGGCTGGTGCACCGCCGCTTCCCCCTCCGGCGCCAGGGCCATCAGCCAGCCGCAGCGTTGGGCTAGCACCACCAGTACCCCGCCCAGCAGCGTTGAGCTGAGCAGCCCCACCGTCGCCATCGCCAGCCCCAGGTCGGTGCCTTCGCCGAAGCCGAGGCCGGCATAGATCGGCCCCATCACCGCCGCGCTGCCGTGCCCGCCCTCGAACCCCACCTCGATCAGGCAGGCCATCAGCGGATCCACCCCCAGCCAGGGGCCAAGCACCAGCAGCACTGCCAGCGCCCCCATCAGGTACTGGCCGAAGCCGAGGGTCAGGCCCAGCAGGGTCTGGGCGGCGGCGGGGCGCCAGAAGCGGCGCAGGGCCGGTAGCGGCCGCCCCAGCATCAGGGTGCCGAACACGAGGGTGAGCAGGATCATCGGCAGCTGAGCCCACAGCTCGGTCACCGGCTGCGGCAGCAGGGGCCAGAGCCCATGGGGCCCCACCAGCATTCCCAGCAGGCCCGCCAGCACCGCCGCCGGCAGGCCGATCCGCTGCAGCCCGAGGGCCGGGCCGAGGCGGCGGCCCACCGCCAGCAGCAGCCCGAGGGCCGCGAAGGCGGCGGCCACCGTGACGGCGAGGCTGCTCATCGCTGCGGCCCGCCGTCGCCGCCGGCCTCGGCCAAATTGAAGTGTTGGCGGAAGAAGGCTTCGGTGGCCGCCAGCACCTGCGTCTGCACCTGGCCGTCGCGGAAGCCGTGGCCTTCGCCGGCGAAGCGGTGCACCTCCACCGGCACGCCGTTGGCCTCCAGTGCGGCGGCCATGCGGTCGGTCTGCTCCGGCGGCACCACCGTGTCCTCCAGACCCTGAAAGAAGATCACCGGGCAGCGGATCTGCCCGGCGTGGGCCAGCGGTGAGCGCGCGTCATAGGTGGCGGCTGCCGCCGGCCAGGGGCCGATCAGCCCATCGAGATAGCGCGCTTCAAAGCGGTGGTCGTGCTGGGCGAGGGCGCTGGGATCGCTCACGGCATAGCGGCAGGCTGCCGCTCGGAACACCGGTGTGAAGCAGAGCGCCGCCAGGGCGGTGAAGCCGCCGGCGCTGCCGCCTTCGATCGCCACCCGTTCGGCGCTGGCCTTGCCGGCCCGCACCAGGGCGATGGCGGCGGCGGCGCAGTCGTCCACATCCACCACGCCCCAGCCGCCATCGAGCCGTTCGCGGTAGGCGCGGCCGAAGCCGGTGGAGCCGCCGTAATTGACATCCACCACCCCCCAGCCCCGGAGGTCCAGAACTGGATCGCCAGATTGAGGCCGCGGCGGGCCATGCCGGTGGGGCCGCTGTGGCCCTTCACCAGCAGCGGTGCCGTGGGGGAGGCGCCGCCCCTGGGCGGGTAATACCAGGCGTGGGTGGGCCGGCCGCCATGGCCCTCGAACCACAGCGCTTCCGGCTGGCTGATGGCGCCGGCCGGCAGGGTGCGGCCCTCCTCCACCGGTGTGTGCTGCCAGCGGCCGCTGGCCAGGTCCAGCTGCAGCAGGCCCTGGGGCGTTGCGGGTGAGCTGGCGATGCACACCAGCTGGCCGGCCGCGGCGTGCAGGCCGGCGAGGTCGTCGAAGGGCAGATCCAGCGGCTGCCAGCTGCCGGGGTTCAGGCCCACCCGGCCCAGCTGCCAGAGGCCGTCACAGCAGGCGGCGGCCAGGAGCTGATCGCCGTCCCAGGCGGTGGTGCGCATCCCGTAGACCCACTGCGGCATGGCGAATTCGGCCTGCATCGGCAGCAGCGGTTCGCCCGGGGCGGCGCTGGCGCCGGTGTCGAAGCGCACCAGGTTCCACCAGCCGCTGGCATCGCTGGCCGCCACCAGCTGCCGCTCGCCGCACCACAGCGGCTGGAACACCGAGACGCCCTGGTCATCGCCCGCGCTGGATCCCGCCAGGCGTCGCACCCCTGTGAGGCCGCCATCGTTGGTCACATCGGCCAGCCACAGTTGGCTGCGCTCCCAGGGCATGTGGGGCTGCTGCCACTCCACCCAGGCCAGTTGGCGGCCATCGGGGCTGAGGCAGCCGTAGCCGCAGAAGTCGGCGGGCTGATGCAGCGGCTCGGGTTCGCCGCCCGCCAGCGGCACCGCCACCAGCAGGTCGCGGTCGTTCTCTTCCATCACGCCGATCCAGCGCTGCCGCGCGGCATCGATCAGGCCGTCGGCGAAGGCGCGCGGCCCCGGCGCGGTGAGGCGCTGCGGCTCGCTGCCCGCCAGGGGCAGGCTCCAGAGGCAGCGGTCGCCGTCGTGCACGAACACCACCACGCCGCTGCCGCAGCAGAAGCTGCCGCCGCCATAGGCGTGCACCCGGCTGCGCAGGTTCCAGGGGGCGGGGGTGAGCTCCTCGGCGGCGGTATCCGGTTGCCGGGCCGGACGCCGCAGCAGGGTGGTGCGGCCCCCCTCGGCCGGCCGCTGTTCCAGCCAGAGCAGCTGATCACCGTGCAACACGGGTTCGCGCAGGCTGGGGCTGCTGCCCACCACCAGGGCCGCTGGCAGCGGCCCGTTCAGGGGATCGGGCGCGGGCCGGGCCTGCGGCGCATCGCCGTCGCTGTCCGCGTCAGCTCTTAGCCCCTCAACCACGGGTGCGCCCTAAACTTCAAGCAACGTAGGGAGGGATGGTCCTTGGCCCGCAGCTTCGCCCAGATGGCCCGTTCGGCGGAGCAGTCCAGCCGCACGGTGCAGGTGCCCAAGGAACCCCCGGCGGAAGCGCCCATGGCCATCCGCACCCTCGGTGATGCCGTGCTGCGCACCCCGGCCAAGCGCATCAGCAAGGTGGATGAATCGGTGCGCGAACTGGCTCGCGACATGCTGCGCAGCATGTATGCCGCCAAGGGCATCGGCCTGGCTGCCCCCCAGGTGGGCGTGCACAAGCAGCTGCTGGTGATCGATCTCGAGCCCGACAACGCGGCCACGCCGCCGCTGGTGCTGATCAATCCCGAGATCCGCGCCTTCGGGCCCGGCCTCGAGACCTATGAGGAGGGTTGCCTGAGCATCCCCGGTGTGTACCTCGATGTGGTTCGCCCCACCACTGTGGATGTCAGCTACCGCGATGAGCTGGGCCGGCCCCAGCGCCGCCGCGTCGATGGCCTGCTGGCCCGCTGCATCCAGCACGAGATGGACCATCTCAATGGCGTGCTGTTCGTCGACCGCGTCACCGACGAGCTCAGCCTCAACGCCGAGCTGCAGGAGCACGGCTTCCAGCGCGGTGACGTCCAGTCGATTCGCTGAGGCTGCGTCATGCCGATGAAACCCCTGGCTGGGCTGCTGCTGGCCCTGGCCTGCCTGCTCGGCATTGCGGCCACCGGTTCGGTGTTCGAGCTGGCCTATGGCGATCCCGATCTCGGCGTGTCCACCACCCGCTGGATCCTGGGCCTCAGCCTGCCCGGCACGGTGCTCACCCTGTTGGCGGCGATCCGCATCAATCGCCCGGCTGCCTGAATCCCCTGCCCCCGGCTGTCCGCTCGTCCGGCCGGTTCAGGGGGCGGCTCGTGTGCCCTTGGAGCGGTCCGCTGACCCTGCATACCATGGCTGTCTGCAAGGTCCTCCCAGCCATGCCCGTTCCTCCCCTGCTCCGCGCGGCCCTCGCCGGCTCCGTCGCCCTTGCGGGTGGCGTCGCCCTGGGCCCTGCCAGCGTCACGCCGGCCGCCGCCGGTGCCCTGTTTCAGATCGCCGAGCTGAATGCGGCCAACTTCGTGCTGGTCGCCGCGCCGATCGGCGATGGTGAGCGCGCCCAGCTGAACATCTATGAGCAGTTGAGCGATCAGCGGCCCTGCTACGCCCTCCAGGGCTCCCAGCCGGCCCAGGTGGATCCCCTGCTCTCCACCTTTGACTTCACCGGCATCTGCGGGCGTTTCCTCGATGCCAACGGCTATTCCCTGCGCATCGGTGAAACCGATCTCGCCCCCGGCTATCGCCTGAGCGTGGTGCGCGAGGCCCAGGACAACCTGCTGCTGGCGGTGCCCACCCGCGCCGATGCCGGCCCGGAGATGGTGGTGGCCCGCACCCAGGGCGGTGGCAATGGCTTCCTGCAGCTGGTGCTCGAGCCGGGCTGGGAGCTGAAGCGCCGCGCCTACAACGGCCGCAACCTCGGCCACGTCTATCTCTACCGCTCCGGCTGGCCTGAGGGGGTGGCTGTCCAGGCGGCGCCCGAAGCGGCTCCCGCAGCGGCGGAGCCCTTGCAGTCGGCCGCCCAGTCCGTGGCGGAGCCCCAGCCCGGCGAGGGCCTCGAGGCCCAGCCCGCCAGCGCCGGCTCCTGAGGGCGGCCTGGGTGGTTGCTATGGTGGCCGACTACGTGAGTCCACCTCCGCTTCATGACCCAGGTCACCGTCGGTGAAAACGAAGGCATTGAGTCGGCACTGCGCCGCTTCAAGCGTCAGGTGTCCAAGGCGGGCATCTTTGCCGATCTCAAGCGCCTGCGCCACCACGAGACGCCCACGGAGAAGTACAAGCGCAAGGCCCAGCAGCGCCGCCGCCGCCGCTGATCCGGGCTGATCGCTCCTTCGGACGATCCGTCTTTCTACCTGTTGGCACCCCGTCGCTGCCGTCCCAGGCTGGGGGCAGTGATGGGGTGCTTCCCATGTCTGCGCACAGGTCTGAGCCCAGCGTCCGTCGATCGATCGATCAGGCCCTGTCCCGTCAGGGCGCATCCCATCCAGGTTTCAGCCAGCGTCTCGCTCGGGGCTGGCATGCCTTCGGCGTCTGGTTCGGTGATGCCCTCGCCTACGCGATGGGTCGCCCGGCGGAGGCTGCTGCTGCCGCGCCGCCTCCGCTGGGCGTGCAGCCGTATCACGGTGCCGTTGCCTCGCGCCGCGCTCGCCACGGCTGGTAGGTCAGCTCTGTCCCTGGTGGTCGGGGCTCTGAAGCTCCGGCCTCAGCCCTGGCCAGCGGGTTGATCAAAGCTGCGGTTGATCAAAGCTGCGATAGGTGAGGGCTTCGGCGATGGCGCCTGCCCCCACCTGGCTCTGGCCGTCCAGGTCGCTGATCGTCAGCGCCACCCGCAGCAGCCTGGCGGCGGCCCTGCCGCTCAGTTGCCGCTGCTCCAGGGCTTGTTCCCAGAGCCCCAGGGCCGCGGGCTCCAGCTGCAGCACCTGCTCCAGGGCGCGCCCGCTGAGCCGGGCATTGCTGCAGCCACCCGGGTTGCGCCTGGCCATGCGCCGGTGGGCGTGCGCCACGGTGGCGGCCACGGCGGCGCTGCTGTCTGCGGCGCTGCTGTTTTTGGCGCTGCCGGCGGGCGTCCGGCCTGTGGGCGTGATGCGGTCGCGGCTGGCCGCGTTGCCCTCGCTGCCGCCGCTGGGGCTGCGAAACGGTTCGGCCAGGGCTGCGGCCGGTGGTCGCCGCATCACCACCTGCAGATCCAGCCGATCCAGCAGCGGCCCTGACAGGCGCCCCCAGTAGCGCAGCCGCTCCGCTGCGCTGCAACGGCACTCCCGCTCCGGATCGCCATACCAGCCGCAGCGGCAGGGATTGGTGGCTGCCACCAGGGTGATGCGGCAGGGAAACCGGCAGCTCTGCCGGCTGCGCTGCAGCCGCACTTCCCCCTCCTCCAGGGGCTGGCGCAGCAGATCCAGCACCCCGGGCCGGAATTCGCCCAGCTCATCGAGGAAGAGCACGCCGTTGTGGGCGAGGCTGAGCTCGCCGGGGCGAGGTCGGCTACCGCCGCCGATCAGGGCCGCGCCGGAGCAGCTGTGGTGCGGTGCGCGAAACGGCCGCTGCCGCACCAGAGCGGCATGGTCCCCGAGCAGCCCGGCCACGGAGTGGATCTCGGTGAGCTCCATCGCCTCGCTGCGGCGCAGGGGCGGCAGCAGGCCTGCCAGGCGCCGGGCCAGCATCGTCTTGCCGCTGCCGGGTGGCCCCACCAGCAGCAGGTGATGGCCGCCGGCCGCGGCGATCGCCAGGGCACGGCGGCCGTGCAGCTGGCCGCGCACCTCGGCCAGATCCGGTGGATCCTCCACCGCGCTGCGGCTGCCGGCAGCGCTGCATGGCTCCAGGGGTGATGCTCCATCCGCCGGCGCGGCCGCCAGCTGTCCATCGCTCTGCAGCACCGCCACCGCGGCTGCCAGATCGTTGGCGGCCCACACCGTCAGCCCCTCCACCAGCGCCGCTTCCCGCCCGTTGGCTGCGGCCACCAGCAGCGCCCGCGCCCCCTCCCTGCGGGCCTGCAGTGCCACGGGTAGCAGGCCCCGCACCGGCCGCAGCGTGCCGTCGAGGCCCAGCTCGGCGCAGCTCCACACCCCCTCCACTGCCGCTGCGGCCAGCTGACCCGTGGCCTGCAGCAGCCCCAGGGCCACCGGCAGATCGAATCCCGGCCCCTCCTTGCGCAGGTCAGCGGGAGCCAGGTTCACCACCACCCGCCCCTGGGGCGGGCGAAAGCCGCTGTGGCGCAGGGCCGCCCGCACCCGCTCCCGCGCCTCCTGCACGGCGGCATCGGCCAGACCCACCAGGGCCAGCGCGGGTAAGCCTGGGCCGATGTCCACCTCCACCGTCACCGGCCGGGCCGTCAGCCCCTGCAGGGCGGCTGTGCTGCATCGTGCCAACATCGCTGCGAGCCCAGGGGTTGCTCCTCCAGTGCCACCCCTGGCTCGCGCTGTTCCCTTCGCTCCGCTCCGGCGCCATGGCCATCACCGGCGAGCCCCAGCCCACCCCGCCTGCGGCCGGCGGGGACACGATCTTCGGCCGCATCCTGCGGGGGGAGATCCCCTGCGATCAGGTCTATGCCGATGAGCAGTGCCTGGCCTTCCGCGATGTGGCCCCCCAGGCGCCGGTGCATGTGCTGGTGATTCCCCGCCAGCCGATCGCCCGCCTCGATGAGGCCAGCCCCGAGCACGCCGCTCTGCTGGGCCACCTGCTGCTGGTGGCGGCCCGGGTGGCCCGGCAGGAGGGGCTGAGCGGTTTCCGCACCGTGATCAACAGCGGCGCCGAAGCCGGCCAGACGGTGTTCCATCTGCATGTGCACGTGATCGGCGGTCGTCCGCTGGCCTGGCCGCCGGGTTGAGCCGGCAGCGGTGAGAATGGCGGCTCAGCGTGCCGCTCCATGAATCCGCTCAAGGCCTTCCGCAGCCAGCTCGGCAAGCTGCAGCGCCTGGCCCAGCCCTACTTCCTGCCGGTGGAGGACACCCGCTCCTGGCAGTTTCTGCTGCTGGTGGTGGCGCTGGTGGCGATCGTGGTCGGCAGCACCCTGCTGCTGCTCACCGGTTCGGTGGGCCTGGCCGGCGTGTTGATCCCGGAGCTGCGCAGCCGGTTTCTGCCCGGCGTGCCCGAGCGGGTCGCGGCCCTCTGGGCCGGACCGGTGGGACCAGTGGTCACCGCCTTGATGGTGGCTGGCTTCTCCTGCTTCGGGGCCCTGCGCAGCAAGCTGCGCCAGGGGCGCTGGCTGCCCTGGCTGCTGCTGGGCGTGATTCTGCTGCTGATCCTGGTGATCAACGGCATCAACGTGGGCATCAGCTTTGTCGCCCGCAATGTTGACAATGCACTTGTCGCCTACGACCAGGATGGTTTCTGGAAGATCGTGGCGATCTATGCCTTCTGCCTGGTGCTGGCGTTGCCGATCCGCGCCCTGCAGAGCTATCTGATTCCGCGCCTGGGGCTGCTCTGGCGAGCCTGGCTCAGCGGCCGCCTGCTGAACCGCTATCTCAGCAATCGGGCTTACTACCTGCTCAATCCCAACGATGAATCGGTTGAGGAGATCGATAACCCCGACCAGCGGATCTCTCAGGATGCGGCCAGCTTCACCAGTACCAGTCTGAGTGTGACGGTGGAGATCCTCTCCGCCCTGCTCACCTTCTTCAGTTTCATCATTGTGCTCTGGAGCATCAGCTCCACCCTGGCCTGGTGGTTGCTGGTGTATTCCCTCGGCGGCACGGCTGTGATCATCTTCGCCAGCCGCCGCCTGGTGTCTCTGAACTACCAGCAGCTGAAGCTCGAGGCCGACTTCCGCTATGGCCTGGTTCACATCCGTGACAACGCTGAATCGATCGCCTTCTACCGCGGTGAGCAGCAGGAGGCCCGTGAGGCTGGGCGACGCCTCGACGGCGCCATCACTAACTACAACCGCCTGATCATCTGGGAAGCGCTGATCAGTGTGATCCAGCGCTCCTACGACTACTTCTCCCGCTTCCTGCCCTGGCTGGTGATCGCGCCGATCTACTTCGCCAAGGATGTGGATTTCGGTGTGTTCGGACAGGCCAGCATCGCCTTCTCCCAGGTGTTGTTCTCGGTGAGCTACATCGTCAACAACATCGATCGGCTGGCGGCTTTCTCGGCCTCGATCAGTCGTCTTGAGGGCTTCCAGGGCAAGGTCGACGCCATCGCCGGTGGTGCGGAAGCCCACGTCCAGGCCGCCGCTGGCTTGCGCAACGACGCCATTCTCGTGAGCCATGTGGATCTGGTGCCGCCGCGCAGCGGTCGCACCCTGATCCACGACCTCAGCCTTGAGGTGGACCGCAGCCAGCGGCTGCTGGTGGTGGGCCCCTCCGGCTGCGGCAAGACCTCCTTCCTGCGCCTGGTGAGCGGCCTCTGGCCGCCGGCGGCGGGTCAGGTGCAGCGGCCTGTGGAGGGAGAGCTGCTGTTCATCCCCCAGAAGCCCTACATGATCCTGGGCAGCCTGCGGGAGCAGCTCTGCTATCCGCTGCAGCCGGAGCGCTTCAGCGATGCCCAGCTGCGCCACGTGCTGGAGGAGGTGCGGCTGCCGGAGCTGGTGCAGCGCTACCCCGACCTCGACATCAAGCAGGACTGGCCGCGGCTGCTCTCCCTCGGGGAGCAGCAGCGCCTGGCCTTCGCCCGGCTGCTGCTCAACGGGCCGCGCTTCGTGGTGCTCGATGAGGCCACCAGCGCCCTGGATGTGGCCACCGAGAAGCACCTCTACGAGCTGCTCTGCCAGCGGGAGATGGCCTTCGTGAGCGTGGGCCATCGCCCCACCCTCACCGCCTTCCATGACACGGTGCTGGAACTGGATGGCCAGGGCGGCTGGCGGCTGCTGCCGGCGGCCGGCTATGACTTTGGCCGCCATGTCTGAGCCGATGTCCTCCGCCGCCTCTTCCGAAGCCGCCGCTAGCGCCACCGCCCCAGCGGCGAGCGCCAGCCCGGCCACCAGCGCCACCACCCCCGATGTGCCCGCCTTCGGCTGGAGCGCCTACGCCGAGCGGGTCAACGGCCGCTTCGCCATGGTGGGCTTTGTGGCGGTGCTGCTGGTGGAGGCCGTGAGCGGCGAGAGCTTTCTGCGCTGGGCCGGCCTGATGCCCTGAGCCGGCTCAGGGCCAGTCGATCAGATCGATCTGGCTGAGGCCGTTGCGGCTCACCTCCACCGCCAGCTGGCGGCCATCGGCACGCAGCTGCACCCGCAGGGGCACTCCGGCGGGTTGCAGCGGCAGCGGTTGCAGGGCCGCCGCACTGCGGCGGTAGAGCACCAGCTCGGTGCGGCCCTCCAGCTGGCGCACCAGGGCCAGTCGTTCGCCGCGGCTGTCCACCGCCGCGCTCAAGGGCCGGGCGTCAGGGCGGTTCAGTCCCGGCAGCGGCACCGGCAGGTTGCGCTGCAGATCGATCAGCTGCACCTGTTCGCGGCCCCCGTTGCCGCTGATCAGGGCCAGCCAGCCATCGCCGAGGGCCGGCTCGCGGCTGCTGCCCAGCCGCTCCAGGCTCTGGTTCAGCGGCCCATTGGGCAGCCCGCCCGATGGCAGGCAGCCCCCCAGCGCCAGACAGCTGGCCAGCAGCAGCAGATGGCGCCCGCTCATGATCCGGCGCCTCCCCCCAGCACGCGGCTGCCGGCGGGCCGATCCGGCTCCAGCACCGAACCCAGCTCCAGCACCTGCAGCTGCGTGCGCCCCTCGCGGCGCCATTGCACCGCCAGGCGGCTGGCATCCGGCGCCAGGCTGAGCCGCTCGGCCTCCCCCGCCAGCCGCAGCGGCAGCGTCTGCCAGCGCCCCCGCAGCCGATCCTCCAGCACCACCCTGGCGGGGCCATGGTCCTGCACCAGGGCCACCAGATAGCGGCCATTCCAGCTCAGGGCCGGGCTTGAGACCCCCTGCAGTCCGCCCAGGTGGCGCAGGGGTTGCACCCGGCTGCTGCGCTGGTCCTGCAGCAGCAGCCGGGCCCCGCGGGGCTGCTCCACCACGGACGCCAGCCAGCGGCCATCGCCGCTGAGGGCCGGATCGCGCCGCTGCAGAGCTCCGAGGCCGCCATCGCCGGCGCTGCGCCGCCCCCCTGCCAGAGGACTGCCCGGCCAGCCGCTGCAGCCGGCCAGGGCGACGCTCAGCAGGCTGATCGGAACCAGGCGCGAG
>CBFHOT010000019.1:0-14094 GCA_965657465.1 Cyanobacteriota bacterium
AGCCTGGTGCCAAACGAAACGCAGCGATGAGCAGCCTGGTGGTGGTGGGCTTCCCCAAGGTGGAGGAGGCCGAGCAGGTGCGGCGCGAGTTGGTGGATATTCAGCGCGAGCAGTTGATCGCGCTGGAGGATGCCGTGGTGGTCGAACACGACGGCGATGGTCAGGTGCATCTGCGCCAGGCCGTCAACCTCACCGCTGCCGGCGCCCTCGGCGGCGGCTTCTGGGGAACCCTGGTGGGGCTGCTGTTCCTCAATCCCCTGCTCGGCGCTGCCGTCGGGGCCGGGGTGGGCGCCGCTTCAGGCTCCCTCTCGGATATCGGCATCAACGACGGCTTCATGCGCGAGCTGGGCGAGACCCTGCCCCGCGGCAGTGCCGCCCTCTGCCTGCTGGTCCGTGAGGCCACGCCCGATCGGGTGGTGGAGCGCCTGCGCGCCCACGCTCCCCACGCCAAGCTCCTGCGCACCAACCTCAGCCACACCGACGAGGATCAGCTGCGTGAGCTGCTGGAGCGGGCGGCGCGGCAGGCCGAGGCCCTGCGCCTGGCCTGAGCCGGCTGGCCACCTGAAAGCTGCTGCCGCGGGCCTGCAGTGCCTGGTTCACTTCGCCCACCAGCTCCTGCGGCAGTTCGCTGGCCATCTCTTCGGCGGAAGTCAGCACCGCCGTGGCTCCCTGCACCAGCGCCTCCAGCAGATCGGCCCATTGGCTCACCAGCCGCTGATGGGCCAGGGGCTGCATCCCCTGCTGCTCCAGCACCACGCCGCAGCCCTGGCGATGCCAGAGCACGCTGCGGTGGTGACCGCGGCTGTGGGGCTGCAGCGCCAGGCCGCGATGCAGGGCCAGACGGCTGGGGTCACCGTTGTTGCGGCGCAGCCCCGCGGCGCTGAGCAGGCGGCCGCAGGTCACGGCGGAGACCCCGTAGAGGCGGCCCAGGTCGGTGAGGCTTAGCCACTCGGGCTGCTGCCGGGAGGAGAGGTCCATCGCGCCCATCCAGTGCTGAGCAGCATCCTGCGGCAAGCACAGGTGCTGTCAATCCGTCAAGTCAGCGCTACCAGATCTTGTTACCGGTGTTGTAAACGCCGGTGAAGCAGTGGTTCGGGTTGTGACACCCTGCTGCGCTGCGCTGGCCCCAGCCAGGTTTCCAGCGCCGGTGAGAACACCTCGCGGATCACCGTCAGCGGCTGTCCGCCCCGGAAGAAGCGGTAGTGGCGGCTCCAGAACGGTCCGCGGCTGCCGAAGCGCGCCTCCAGCCAGGGGGCTTCCACCTGGGCCAGCCCATCCACCTCCCGGAACAGCTCGGCGCGGTTGCTGGTGAGGCTGCGCCAGATCGGTTGCTCCCGCTGCTGCAGGTTGCTCTCCGCCTGGGCCTGGTTCCACCAGCTCTCGGCCCAGGCCAGGGTCTGGCCGCCGCAGCGCAGCCACACCTGGCGCCGCAGCAGGGGCAGCTCCAGCTCCGCCACTTCCGGCGGCGGCGGGGCCGCATCGGCCCGGGCGCTCGCTTCATCGTCCAGCTGCGTTTCGGCGGCCATGCCGATCAGCTCGATCTCCACCGGCAGCCCGCTCAGGGATTCCAGGTGGCGGGTGGGGCTGCCGTCGCCGAGCAGCAGCAGGCGCCACGGACCGCTCAGCTCCACCGGCAGGCGCACGGCGGCCAGGGTCTCCACCGGGATGCCCCAGAGCTGGTGCAGATGCAGCATGGTGTCGGGCGGCGGCTGGGGGGCGTGCGGACGGTCGGTTGGCAAGGGGTGATCCTGCAACCGGTGGGCTTGCAAGGGATGCTCGTGCCGGTGGGCCTTGGGCTGAACGTGGCCTCCCCGTTCAGAGGCTGTAGCCGAGCGTTCTAGCCAGGCGGCTGCAGCGCCGGCGGACCTGTTCGATCTCGGCGCGGCTCAGGTAGCGCCCATGGGTGCCGCTGTTGTTGAACAGCGGCTGGTTGATCTGCTGGTTGCGGTAGTCCACATGGCTGACCCCCTGCAGGTACTGCTCCGGGGTCGCCGGCGCCTCCGCCTGGCCGTACCAGCTCACCGTCTGCTGGTGGTAGTTGAGCTGCTCCGGCTCGAACGTCAGTCCCAGAAACGGCATCAGCCGCCCCAGGCTCTGGCCGGGATCCGCCACCAGGTCTTCGTAGCGCAGCAGCAGCGTCTGCGGATGCTCTTGCCAGCGCCGCACCAGGCCGTTGTCGTGGCGCCAGCGCCGCAGCGCCTTGCCGAAGCGTCCGTAGCGCCGCTTCAGGGAGGCCACCGTGTCGCGCGGATCACGGCAGATCAGCACAATGCGGCTGTCGGGGGCGGCGCCGAGGATGAAGCCCAGGTGGCGCACATGCTTGGGGGTCTTCTCCAGCCACAGCCGGGCGCCGGCCGCCTCCGCCTGCTGCCAGAACCCCTCCACGGCCTGCCGGTAGCGCCCGTAACTCTCCTTCTTGGCCACCCCGGTTTCGCCTGGAATCGCCTGCACCTGGGAATGGGCGCCGATCAGCCGCGTCAGGATCGAGGTGCCCGAGTGGCCGCAGCCACACACATGAATGCCGCCGCGAAGCGGTGGCCGCCAGAGTCTGCGCATCGCCCCATCCTCCCCCGCCGCTTCAGCGCCAGTGCTCGCGGATCCAGGGCACCGGCATCGCGAAGCGCCGCACCGCCCCCCAGTCGCCGCGCAGCAGATGGCGCCGCAGATGGGCCCGCCGCCCGCCGTAGGCCGGAGCATCCGGCTTCCAGCGGCCCTCCACCACATCCCCTGGGTTGGGGCCGCCGGGGAAGGTCACGATGCGGCAGCCGGCGGGGAGCTGCGCCGGCCGCAGGTAGCGCAGCGGTGCCGGGCCGAGGCAGTGGATGCGGAAGTGGCGTGTCCAGCCCCGGGGCCAGAAGCTCAGCTCCTGGCGCAGGCAATCGGTGATGAAGTGCTGCTCGTAGCGGAAGCGATCGGCGATGCCCTGGGGATCGCGCCGGAAGCGCTCCAGGATCTCCGGGTGGGCGCCGATCGGGAAGCGGAACACCGAGGTCTGGCCCAGGCCGCTGAGGGGCCGCGCCCAGTTGCGCTCCAGGATCACGCCATCGGGCCGGCCGTGCTGGAAGTAGCCGTCGAGATCACCGACGATCACCGAATCGAGATCGACGAACAGCGCCGTGCCCTCAAGGCCGTCGAGCTGGGAGCCCCAGAGCGCCACCTTGCGCCACTTGCCGCGGGTGCGCTCCGGTTCCGGGCAGCCCAGCTCCGGCAGCGGCAGCGTGCGCACCGCCGCATCGATGCCGCGGCTGTCGTCGGTGAGGCACACCAGCTGGAAGGGCGGCGTGATGTGCCGCGCCACCATCCGCTGCAGCCGGTTCACGTACTCGGGGCCGTACTTGCTGCCCCACTTCATGCAGAGGATCAGCTTGGTGCCCTGCGCAGGCGGTGTGCGATCGGAGCTGGTGTCGGCAGGCAAGGCGGCGAGGGCGATGAAGGGGGGAGCGGCAGATCCGCGGCAGGCGGCACACGGGAGCCCAAGGAGAGGTCGGCGCCAGACGGCCGTGCAAGGGCGGAGACCGGCGCGAGCTTGCTGGAGCGTGGCGTGGCGGGGTGCGGGCGCTCGAGGTGTGGGGGGCGTCCGTCAGTCTGGCGGAGGCTGAAGCGCGCCCTGGGCGGCGGGTCCGCCAGCCGCCTCAGTAGCCCAGGGCGGCGATCTCGCGGCCGCACACCTGGCGGATGCGGGCCTCGCCGGCGGCGTCGAGCACCTCCTGCCACGGCCGCCGGTCGCGCCGCACCTGACCCTTGGGCCGCTGCCGGGGCAGCTCCAGCGGCCGCTCCAGGCCCAGGGTGCGGGAGAGGGTCTGCAGATCCTGCTCGAGCTGTTCGTGGCGCAGCATCACATCGGTGATCAACGCATTCTCGATCGTGTACACCTCCCAGTTGGAGATTTCCGACACCGGGCAGTGCTGCAGCCACTCCGAAAGGGACGGCGCTTGCTGCAGTTTGCGGGTGCGCCAGTAATAGCTGCTGATCGCCTTATCGAACGGATTGCGCTCGATGCTGATCTTGCGGTAGCCCTGCCAGATCGCCTCCGGCACCTGGGCGCGCACCGCCGCCGCCGGGATGTGGTTGTAGAAGCGCTTCTTCAGCCTGAGGCGGCCCACCAGCCGCCCGATGTCGCGGCCGCCGTACTCCCGCAGCGGCGCCCGGAAGCCCCGGGGGCCGGGCCGGCCGAGCTGGCGGCTGAGGCGCTCATCTTCGCGGGAGATCGGCGTGATCACATCGCCGGGCCCCATCAGCCCCCGCAGGGCGATCTCCACGGCGGTGCCGGCGGTTTTCTGGGTTTTGAGGAAGATGAAGCGGTGGCGGTGGCAGATCAGCATGCAGACGGGGCGGCAGGGCGAGGCGGTGCGGGGTCAGCGCCTCAGAGACCGCTGCTGATGCTGAGCCGCCGCTGCACGCCGTTGCTTTCGATCACGGCGCTGTCGCCGCTGGCGGAGCGCAGCCGCCAGCCGCTGCTGCCGATCGTTTCACCGCTGGCGGCGCTGGTGGAGCTGCCCCCCACCTGGAAGATCGCCGAGCCGGGGCGACCGGGCACCTGCACCACCCCCACCAGCTGCGGCAGCTCGCCGCTCGCCGCTGGGCCGGCGCCCGTTGAGGCCGCTCCACCTCCACCCCCACCACCGGTGGCGGCCGGGGCGGGGCTGCTCACCTGACCGTTCATCGGCACCCGCAGCACGTTGGCCGGCGGTGCACTGCTGGCGGGCAGGGTGGCCAGCTCCTCCATCCAGGCTTCGCTGGGCGGTGGCGGCGGTTCGCCGTTGCCGGTGGTGGCGGCGGTGGCGGCTGTGCTGGCGGTTGGGGCTGCTGCAGCGCCTTCCGTGGCCGCCTGGCCAGGGCCCAGGGCCCGCAGCCGCTCCACCAGCAGCAGGTTGCGCTCCTGGCGGATCGCCTGCTGCCCCTGTTGCCAGAGGGCCAGGCCCACCAGGGTGGTGCCGGTCATCAGGGTCATCGCCAGCCCCAGGCCCGCCATCAGCAGGGTCGGTTGTCGCTGCAGGCTGCGCCACCAGGGCGCTCGGGTTGCGCTGCTGGCCTGGGTCGGCCTGGGCCGCGGCGTTGCGGGCGGTGCCGCTGCGGTTCGTGCCGTGGACGCTCCTGGCGGCGAGATTAGAGCGCTGGCTGGTTGCGGGGCGCTGCCGTCACCCTCGCCGCCAGTGATGTCCACGTCGATCGGGGCCTCGGGCGCGAACACCCGGTTGAGCACCTGCTCGGCCCGCAGTTCCCAGTAGGCCCTGGAGGTGGGAATGGCCCGCAACGGTCTCAGCCCCCCTGGGCCGGCACGATGGGGGGCAGATTAACGGCGTTCTGCGGGTTCGTCTGCCCGCGCCGAGCCGCCAGCTCCAGCCAGAGCATCAGGGCGGTCACATCCGCCGGACTCACCCCCGGCACCCGGGCCGCCTGGCCCAGGTTGCTCGGCTGCACCACCTCCAGCCTCTCGCGCGCCTCGCGCGAGAGGGTGCCGATCTCGCTGTAGCGCAGGCCGGACGGGATCGGCCGGTGCTCCTGCTGCTTCACCTGCTCGATCTGCTGCTGCTGGCGGGCCAGGTAGCCGCTGTATTTGATGTCGATCTCGGCGCCTTCGCGCACATCCGCCGGCAGCTCCGCCGGGGCCAGGCCGTGGCGCACCAGATCGCCGCTGTGGAAGCCGGGACGACGCAGCAGGTCGGCCAGGGTGATCGAGCCCTTGATGGCGGCGCCGGTTTCCGCCACCACCGCTGCCGCCGCCGGATCGCTGGCCTTCAGCCGCACCCGCTCCAGCCGCTGCTGCTCGGCGGCGATCGCCGCCTGCTTGTCGGTGTAGATCTGCCAGCGGCGGTCATCGATCAGTCCCAGCTCCCGGCCGAGGGGCGTCAGCCGCCGGTCGGCGTTGTCGCTGCGCAGCACCAGCCGGTATTCGCTGCGGCTGGTGAGCACCCGGTAGGGCTCGCGCAGGTCCTTGCTGATCAGATCGTCGATCATCGTGCCGATGTAGCTGCCCTCCCGGGGGAAGTGCACCGGGGCCTGGCCGCGCAACAGGCGCACGGCGTTGAGACCCGCCACCAAACCCTGGGCGGCGGCTTCCTCGTAGCCGGTGGTGCCGTTGAGCTGGCCGGCGCTGAACAGGCCGGCCACCCGCTTGGTTTCCAGGGAGGCCTTCAGCTGGGTGGCGGGCAGGTAGTCGTAGTCCACGGCGTAGGCGGGCCGCAGCATCACGCACTGCTCCAGGCCGGGCAGGGTGCGCAGCAGCTCCAGCTGCAGCCGCTCCGGCAGGCCGGTGGAGAAGCCCTGCACGTAGATCTCCGGCGTGTCGCGGCCCTCCGGCTCCAGGAAGATCTGGTGGCTGTCCTTATCGGCGAAGCGCACGATCTTGTCTTCGATCGAGGGGCAGTAGCGCGGGCCCTTGCTGTCGATGAAGCCGCCGTAGATCGGCGTGAGGTGCAGGTTGCCTTTGATCAGCTGGTGGGTGGCGGCCGTGGTGCGGGTGATGTGGCAGCTCATCGGCTCGCTGCTCACCCAGGCTGCGGGATCAAAGGAGAAGAAGCGGTCGTTGGCGTCGCTGGGTTGTTCCTCCAGCTGATCGAGGTTGATGCTGCGGCGATCGACGCGGGCTGGGGTGCCGGTCTTGAGGCGGCCCATCTGGAAGCCGAGGGCTTCCAGCGCTTCGGTGAGCCCCTCGGCCGCCTGCTCACCGGCGCGGCCGGCGCTCATCGACTGGTTGCCCACCCAGATCTGGCCGCCGAGGAAGGTGCCGGCGGTGAGGATCACGGCGCCGGCGCCGTAGGTGCTGCCGAAGTAGGTGCGCACGCCCGTCACCCGGGCCGCCGGCCCCTGGGAGGGCTGCCAGCCACTGCCACCGCCGTTGGGATCACCCTCCACCACCAGCCCGGTGACCATCGCCTCCCGCAGGGCCAGGTTGGGGGTGTGCTGCAGCAGTTGCAGCATCTGCCGGGCGTACTGGCGCTTGTCGGTCTGGGCGCGCAGGGCCCACACCGCCGGGCCGCGGCTGGCGTTGAGCACGCGCTTCTGCAGGGCGGTGGCATCGGCCAGGCGGCCGATCACGCCCCCCAGGGCATCCACCTCATGCACCAGCTGGCTTTTGGCCGGTCCGCCCACCGCCGGGTTGCAGGGCTGCCAGGCGATGCGATCGAGATTGAGCGAGAACAGGGCGGTGGAGAGCCCCAGGCGCGCCGCGGTGATCGCTGCCTCGCAGCCGGCGTGGCCGCCGCCCACGACGATCACGTCGAAGGTTTCAGTCGCGGCTTCGGGCATGCGGGTGACGGAGGGGTTGCGGTTGGGATCGCTGCTGGCTGAAAGCAATCGCTTGCCAATGGTTTTGCAATCTAATCCGGCGTTGCTCGCCGCCGGCGCGATGCTCCGGGCCGGCAGCTGGGGTTGTGGGTGTGATGGCAACTTCGCATCGGTGCGGCTGATTGTTGCCCCTGGATTGGCAGCGCTGATTGATGCACCTGATGGGTGTGTTGCATCGATCGGGGTTGGCGCGTTGCTGACGCGCGCGGTCGTTCTTCACCTCCAGAGGGTGATCGCTGCAGATGCGGCGGTTGGGGATGGTCGCTGTGCGGTGGGATCGCCGTTGATGGTTGCGGGAATCAGCGGCTCTGGCGGCGGTTGGCTGGAGGTAGTGTCCACGGGTGTCGGTGGGCTCTCGCGTGGCTCTGCCCAGGCGGATCTGGATCTATTGGCTGCAGGGTGAGCACGCTGCTCCTGAGTTGGTTCAGCGCTGCATTGCTTCCTGGCGTCGGTTGAATCCAGGCTGGGATGTTGTCGTTCTCGATCAGCAGAATTATCGGCGCTATGCCGATCCCGGAATCGCCGAAGAGGGCTTCAATCAGCTCGGGATTCCGATGCGCTCCGATCTGCTGCGCCTGGCGCTGCTGGAGCGCTATGGCGGCGTCTGGGTGGACGCCACGGTGCTGTGTGTGCGCCCCCTGGATCACTTCATCCACGCCTATGTCGCGGGTAGCGGATGGTTTGCCTTCTCCCGTTCCCGTGGCGAGCGCCTGGTGTCCAGCTGGTTTCTGGCGGCGATTCCGCAGCATCCCATCGTGCGTCGTTGGCGGCGGCGCCTCTGTGATGGCCTGGCCCTCTATGCAGCACCCGTCCGTCACCCTGCGCGCTCGCGGCTGCTCCACAAGCTGCTGCGTGAGCTGCTGCGTCTGCATCCGCGTCTGACCCGGCTCTGGCTCCGGCCTGCGGTGGCCCGCCAGGCGGGCCGCTATCCGTATTTCCTGCTGCACTACAGCTTTGCGGATCTGCTGGCTGTCGATGCCGAGGTGAGAGAGCTGTGGCGTCTGATGCCGCAGATCGACAATCGCGGCTGCAAGTTTCTCTCCCGCATGGCCCTGCAGCCGGCCCCTGCGGCTGCGGTTGTTGCCGATCGCCTGCAGCAGTCGTTTGATCTGTTCAAGCTCTCCCACAAGAGCCAGGCGCTGCGGTCGGTGCAGGAGGGTTCGTGGCTGGCGGCCGTCTATGCCTACGTGGAGGGAGGGGGCGGTGTCGAGATCGGTGCGGATCGCGCGCCGGACCTCTGAGGACGGCGCTGGCGATGCCATCTGCTGAAGTGGTGCCGGCCTGATCGGTGCTGGGGATTGTGATGCAGCATGTCAAGGATGCCGCTGGGGCCGCCAGGCGCGCGCTGCTGATGGGCGCCTTCAGCACGGTGGGTGATGTTGAAGTGCTCCAGCAGGTTCAGGCGCGGCTGCATCGGCTTGGGGTTGCTTTTGATGTGGCCCCCTTCTCCCGGCGTCGTGCGGCCATGGACGACGCCTGGCTGGATCTGCATCGCCTCAATCCGGCGCTCTACAGCCATGTCTTTGTGGTCTGCGGCCCGTTGACGCGGCGCATGATGGAGAAGCGCTGGGGGCTGCTGCAGCGCTTCTCTCACTGCACGTTTGTGGGCGTCAATCTCACCATGGTTGAGGCTCTGGACGCCTTCAATCCGTTTGATGTGCTGATTGAGCGTGACAGCGATCAGGCGGTGCGGCCGGATCTGAGCTTCCTGCAGCCCCAGCCTCGGGTCCCGGTGGTGGGTCTGTGCCTGGTCGAGAGCCAGCGCGAGTATGGCGATCGTCAGCAGCACGCCCGGGCTCAGGACCTGCTGAGGGATCTGATTCGGCGCTCGGGTGTGGCGGCCATCGAGATCGATACGCGCCTGCCGGCGGTTGCCGGTGCCGCCACGGCCCACGGCTTTGCCAATGCGGCGCACTATGAGTCGGCGGTGGCGCGCCTGGATCTGGTGCTCACCACCCGGCTGCACGGCATGGTGCTGGCCCTCAAGAATGCGGTGCCGGTCATCGCCATCGATGCCGTCGTGGGTGGCGACAAGGTGTCGCGCCAGGCGCAGCAGATCGGCTGGCCGGAGGTGTTCGCCGTGGAGCGGGTCACGGCGGCCGATCTCGATGGCGCCTTGCAGCGCTGCCTGGCTGCCGATGCCCGCGAGCGGGCCCGGGCCAGCGCCGATCGCGCTCGCGCCTTCTGGGAGGGCTCTGCCGATCTCTTTCTGGCGGCCATCGACGCCACGCCCCGGCCGGAGCGGCGCGCCGCGTTGGCGTCGTCGTCGGGATGGCTGCCGCGCCTGCTCCGCCGACGCGGTTGAGGCTGCCGTTCGGCTCAGAGCGGCGGGGCGTCTGGCGCGCGCGTCGGCTCGGATTCAGGCCGGATTGAGCCCAACAGCGCCTGGGAGGGCAGCGCCTGCAGCAGCAGCGCGAACGATTCCTGCGGCGCCCAGAGGGCCGGTGCAGCAACCGTGCGGAAGCGCTCGGGCGAGGGGGGCTGCAGGCCGGCGGCGCTCAGGGCCTCGAGCAGCTTGTCCAGCCCCCGACCCGGCTGGCGCTCGGATGAGGCCAGCAGCAGCACCGTGCCGGGATGGTCCCGCAGCCAGGATGCGGCCTGCTGGGCTTGATGGGCCGGCAGCACCGGCACCCCGGCAAAGATCCGCCGGGCGTTGCCGCCCACGAAGTTGTCGGAGCTGATGATCAGCGTTGGTGTGCCCTGCTGCTGGCGGATCTGCGTCAGCAACTCCAGCAGCGGTGCGTTGGCATTGGAGGTGCGCCCCAGGCTGCCGGCCAGGGGGATGCGGGCCGGCAGGGCCACGCTCACCACCACCGCCGCCGTCGCCCCCGTCTGCAGGTAGGCGCGCAGGCGGCTGGGGTTGGGCTTGGGGCCACTCAGGACCGCCAGCACCACCGGCGCATAGAACAGCAGGCTCTGATACCAGCGGTCCTTGATGCGGGTGGCGCCGCTGATCAGGATCACCAGGCTGAGCACCGCCGCCATCGCCAGCGGCAGCCTGCAGAGCAACCGCTGCCCCGGGTTGGCTGCCGGCTGGATCGACCGGCCGACCAGCACCAGCCCGAGCAACCACAAGGGGGTGAGGAAGCCCACGGCGTTGAGGGCGGCGCTGGCCAGCCCCTGCAGGGGGGCCAGGGGCAGCCCCACGCCGGACTGCAGTTTGTCGGTGCCGCTGAGAGCCAGCTCCAGGTTGCTCAGCATCCACGCCAGGTGGGGGGTGAGCAGAACGGCGAACACGCCGAGGGCGATCAGGAGCCTGGGGTACAGCAGCCGTCGCCGGAAGCTCGGCAGGCTCAGGCCCGTGAGCAGCGTTCCCAGCAGGAACACGGCGAAGGTGTATTTGCTGAGCAGCCCACCGGCGCTGGTGGCGCCCACCAGGGCGTAGTGGAGCGGGCTGGGTTCGGCTTCCAGCTTCAGCAGCAGCAGCAGCGTGAACGCGGCCAGCGCCGTGGCCAGCACCGAGTGGGTGAGATCGCGTTGCGACTCCCAGGCGAACTGGGGAATCAGCGCCAGCCCCACCACGCTGATCCACTGCTGTGCCCGGCTGAACTGCAGTTGCCGGCCGATCAGCAGCAAAGCGGCCGCCAGGCCGCTGAGGATGGCGGCCTTGAGCAGCAGCAGCGGCCAGAGGGCCGGCCCGGTGAGGGCCAGCAGCAGCTTGGCGATCCAGGTGTAGAGGGGGGGCTGCGAGCCGTAGCCCCACTGCCAGGCCTGACTGCGCACCAGTTCCGCTGCCTGGTCCGTGTCGGCGGTGCTGGAGAACAGCAGCGGGCTGCAGGCGTTGAGCAGGAACCAGCCGCTGCTCAGCAGCCAGAGCTGGCGGATGCCGGGGAGTTTGGGCTGGGGAGCCGTCTCGGGCTTCGTCACGTCGCCACAGCTGCTGCCTGCCGGGGCGGACTGTAGTCGTCGCGGCCCGGCAGGCCGGCCTCAGGCCGCCAGGTTGCGGAAGCGGGTGAACTGGGGCTCGAACAGCAGCTTCACCGTGCCCACCGGGCCGTTGCGGTGCTTGGTCACGATCACTTCGGTGATGCCGCGATCGGGGGTTTCCGGGTTGTAGTACTCGTCGCGGTAGATCATCAGCACCAGGTCGGCGTCCTGCTCGATCGAGCCCGATTCCCGCAGGTCGCTGAGCATCGGCCGTTTGTTGGTGCGGGCCTCCACGCCGCGGCTGAGCTGGGAGAGGGCGATCACCGGCACGTTCAGCTCCCGCGCCATCTGCTTGAGGCCGCGGGTGATGCGGCTCAGTTCCTGCACGCGGTTATCGGAGCCGCCGCCCTCCATCAGCTGCAGGTAGTCGATCACCACCAGCCCCAGCTCCTTGCCGGTTTCGGCCATCAGCCGCCGGCAGAGCGAGCGCATCTCCAGCACGCCGGCATTGGGTTTGTCGTCGATGAAGATCGGCAGCTGGCCCAGGCTGTTGATCCCCTGGCCCAGCAGCGGCCATTCCTCCTGCTGCAGCCGGCCGGTGCGCAGCCGGCCGCTCTCGATCCCCACCTCCATCGCCAGCAGCCGGTAGGTGAGCTGCTCCTTGCTCATCTCCAGCGAGAACATGCACACCGGCAGGTTGTGCAGCTGGGCCACGTTCTTGGCCAGGTTGAGGGTGATGGCGGTTTTGCCCATCGCCGGGCGGCCGGCCACGATGATCAGGTCGCTGCGCTGCAGCCCCTGGGTCATGGCGTCGAGGTCGTAGAAGTTCACCGGGATGCCGGCCACCGCCGTGCCCAGGGAGCGGCTTTCGATCTCGTTGAAGGTGGAGGTGAGGATCTCGGCGGTGGGGGTGAGACCGACGCTCGGCTTCTCCTGGCTGATGGCGAAGATCTTCTGCTCCGCTTCATCGAGCACCTGCTCCATCGGCTTGCTCTGATCGAAGCCGAGGGCGATCACCTCGTTGCCGGAGCGAATCAGCTGGCGGCGCAGGAACTTGTCCATCACCAGCCGCGCCACCTGCTCGAGCGAGGCGGTGGAGGTGATCCGCTCCACCAGCTCCACCAGCCGGCCGCTGCCGCCCACCTTCTCCAGGTTGCCGGTGTCCGCCAGCCAGGCGGTCATCGCCGTGAGATCGGTGGGTTTGCCCTGGCCGTGCAGCATCAGGGCGGTGCGGTAGATCTCGCGGTGGGCCGTGAGATAGAACGCTTCCGGCTGCAGCACATCGGCCACGCGGGCGATCGCATCCGGATCGAGCAGGATGCCGCCCAGCACGGCCTCCTCCGCCTCCAGGTTCTGGGGCGGCACGGAATCGGGCAGGCCCTCGAAGCTGGCTTCCTCCCGCCGGCGGCGCTGGCCGCCGCCCTCGGCGTCGCGGCCGTCACGGTCGCTCAGGGGCACACTCACCATGGCGCGGTCGGGGGCGGGATCGGGAGAGGGTCGCTGCGGACAGCGGCGGGCTGATCAGGGAACCGATCAGGGGGGGCAGTTGCCCTGGGCCCTGGCCAGATCCGTGCCGGCGCCTCCGCCCCCGGAGCTGGGTCACGGGGCGGCGTCAACGGATCTGATCATCGCCCTGTCATCAGAAAGCCGCCAGGCCCGGATGGACCTGACGGCTGCTGGGGGATTCCTGCGTGGCGCCGCCGGCGAGCGGCGCCGTGTGGGGATCAGTGGCTGAGCACTTCCAGGTTGATCTCGGCCACCACCTCGGGGTGGAGCTTGATCTGCACCTTGTAGGTGCCGGTGCGGTGGATTTCGGGCACGCTGATGTCGCGGCGATCCACTTCCTTCTTGGTGGCGGATTCGATCGCTTCGGCCACGTCGCCGTTGGTGACGGTGCCGAACAGCACGTCATCGCCACCGGTCTGCTTCTTGACGGTGAAGCGGCCGATGGTGGCCAGGGCGGTGCGGAAGGCTTCGGCCTCGGCCTTGAGGGTGGCCTGACGCTCGGCTTCCTTGGCGCGGCGGGCCTCCACTTGGCGCATCACCGCCGGGGTCACGGGAACGGCCTTGCCGGTGGGCACCAGGAAGTTGCGGGCGTAGCCGGGGGCCACCTCCACCAGATCCCCGTCCTTGCCCAGGCTGAGGACGTCTTCGTTGAGAACGACTTGAACGCGCTTCGCCATGGTTGTGGTACGGGGGTCTGATCGCTAGCCGATTGGCCAGCCTACGTGATGGGGTGGAGGGGAATCAGCCGCGGCGCCGGGGGCGCTGGCCGAGGGCGGCGGCGGCGGGCAGGCGCACCTGGGTGGCCAGGCCCAGGGCGCGCATCAGGCGGATGTGCTGCCAGGTGAGGTCGATCTGGCGGCCGAAGCCGTGGCGGGCCGAGTGGGGAAAGGCGTGGTGGTTGTTGTGCCAACCCTCACCGAAGGTCAGCGCCGCCACCCAGGGGTTGTTGCGGGAGCCGTCGCCGCTGGCATGGGGCGTGGCGCCCCACAGGTGGGTGGCCGAGTTCACCAGCCAGGTGGCGTGATACACGAGCACCAGGCGCAGGGGGATGCCCCAGAGCACCAGGGCCCAGCCGCCGGCGCCGGTGACGGTGCCGATCCAGAACAGCAGGCCCGCCAGGGGCAGCTGCAGCACCAGGAACCAGTTGTTCAGCCAGCGGTAGTAGGGGTCCTGGGCCAGGTCGCCGGTCAGGCGCGGCACGGCGCCCATGGCGGGGATGGTCTGGAACATCCAGCCCATGTGGCTCCACCAGAAGCCGCGCAGGCTGGTGTGGTGATCCACTTCCGTATCGGAGAATTTGTGGTGATGCCGATGCAGACCAACCCAGTCGATCGGGCCGTGCTGGCAGCTGAGGGCGCCACAGGTGGTGAAGAAGCGCTCCAGCCACTGGGGCACCCGGAAGGCGCGGTGGCTGAGCATGCGGTGGTAGCCGAT
>CBFHOT010000019.1:14120-27551 GCA_965657465.1 Cyanobacteriota bacterium
GGCAGGCTCCAGAAGCGGGGCAGCAGGGCCACCGCCGCCAGCACGTGGATCACCACCATGAAGGTGATGGTGCCCCAGCGGGTGCCGCGCTTGATCCGCGGCAGCGGCTCGCCGCGGCGCGGGCGGTGCAGGGCTTCGGCGCGGCGGATGCCGTTGGCGCCGCCGTTGATGTAGGCGGGCTGACGGGTGCTGCGGGCGGCGGCGCTGCTGGTGCTGCCGCCGGAGCTGAGGGCTCCCGGCCGCAAGGGCGATGTAGCGGTCATGGCGGACCGACTCCAGATCAATGGTTACGATGGTAGCAATACGAATTCGGATCACAAGCGCGGCGCGTGGGTTATCGAGATGACATCGCCGCCGGTCGCGTGGCCTTCGCCCACCTGATCCGCGTCTGGCATGGCCGCAATGGCTGGAGCCACCGGGTGCTGCCCGCCCTCGCTGAGGTGCTCGACCTCGGCCGCGTGCACAACTCCCAGCTGTCGATGCTGCGCAACGGCAAGCTCGCCTCCCCCGGCCCCGAGGTGTTTCTGGCCCTGGGCCGGATCAATCAGCTGCTCGCGGCCGAGGTGTCCGCCGGCGCCCTCTCGCCGGCTCTGCGCGAGCGCCTGCGCGAGCACCCCGAGCTGCTCGCCGCCCTCGAGGCCTCCGCTCTGCCGGTGCAGGCGCCCGGCCAGCCGGTGCTCGGCCCCGGCGAGCTGCTGGAGGTGTTCGTGGGGCTGCGCCAGCCGCCGGCCGCCTTCGACCTGCGCATCGCCGAGGGGGAGGCGGCGGCCCTCAGCGCCGCCCTGGCCGAGCTGTTCACCGCCGGGCGCCCCTGGCGCCTCTGCCGCGAGCCGGTGCTGGCCGCCTATCCCGCCGGTCGCCGCCAGCGCCGTGAGCGCTTCGCCGAGGTGATGGCGGGCCAGCGGGATTTCACCGCCGCCGAGCTCGACGCCGAACTCCCCGACCTGCGCCGCACCCTGGCGGCCCTGGGGGCCGCCGGCGAGGGGGAGCTGGAGCCCGATCAGTTCCTGGAGCTGCTGCGGCGCAAGGCCAGCGCCATGAAGGCCCGCGGCTGGAACGCGCCCCAGGGCAGCGACCTGGCCGCCGCCATCCGCGCGCAGCTGGGGCCAGGCCTGTAGGGCGTTCCCCGCGGCGCTTCAGCGCTGGGGCTGGGGGGCCAGGCGGATGCGCTGCGCCAGCCCCAGGGCCCGCAGCACCTTGATGTGCTGCCAGGTGATGTCGAACTCGAACCAGCGCAGGCCGTGGCGGGCCGAGTGGGGATAGGCATGGTGGTTGTTGTGCCAGCCCTCACCGAAGCTCAGGATCGCCACCCACCAGCAGTTGCGCGACAGATCCGGGCAGTCGAAGTTGCGGTAGCCGAAGGCGTGGGTGGCCGAGTTCACCAGCCAGGTCACGTGGTACACGAGCACCAGGCGCAGCGGGATGCCCCAGAGCACCAGTGCCAGCCCGCCGCCCGGCACCTGCGCCCACTGGCCCAGGGCGTAGAGGGCGGCTCCCAGGGGCAGCTGCAGCAGCAGGAACCAGCGGTCGAGCCAGCGGTAGAGCCCATCGCGCCGCAGGTCGCCAGTGAGCCGCTCCACATGGCTGAGGGCCGGGATCTCGTGCAGCATCCAGGCGCTGTGGGCCCACCACAGACCGCGGGCGGCGTCGTGGTGGTCGGTGGGCTGGTCGGAGAACTTGTGGTGATGGCGGTGCAGCCCCACCCACTCGATCGGGCCGCTCTGGCAGGCGAGGGTGCCCATCAGCACCAGCAGCCGCTCCAGCCACTGCGGCGCCACGAAGCTGCGGTGGGCCAGCAGGCGATGCAGGCCGAGGGTCACCCCCAGCACCGTGGTCCAGTAGAGAACAGCCAGCACCGCCAGCGCCTACCAGCTCCAGAAGCCCGGCAGCAGCGCGGCCACGGCGCCGACGTGCATCACCAGCATGAAGCTGGTGGTGCCGCCCTTGAGCCGGCGCTGGCGCGGCGGCAGCGGTGCCCGCGGCGCTCGCAGCAGGGCGCGGATGCGGGCCTCCTGTTGGCCGCTGGCGGGCTGATCGCCGTCGTGGGCCTGGAGGGCGGGCTGGGCGCTGATGGCGCCGGGCCGGCCGGCCAGGGAGGAGGTGGGCACCGGAGCGGCGGGGCGCAGACGAGAGCCGGTGAAATTACAACGGGCAACATGGCCCCTTCCCCCGTGCCCTGCCGCCATGACCGCCTGCCCTCCGGACCTGCAGCGGCGGGTGAGCGAGCGACTCGCCCGCGCCGCTGAGCGCATCGCCCCCCTGGCGGCCGCCCACACCGCGGCGGTGCAGCCGCGGTTGCAGCGGGTGCTGGCGGCCTTCGGCGCCGAACGGGTGGGGGTGCAGCACTTCGCCTCGGTGAGCGGCTACGGCCATGGCGACCAGGGCCGCGAGGTGCTCGATCGCGTCTTCGCCCGGGTGCTGCAGGCCGAGGCCGCCGCCGTGCGCCTGCAGTTCGTCAGCGGCACCCACGCCATCGCCGCCGCCCTGTTCGGCGTGCTGCGCCCCGGCGATCGCCTGCTGGCCCTCACCGGCCGCCCCTACGACACCCTCGAGGAGGTGATCGGCATCCGCGGCAGCGGCCAGGGCTCCCTGGCGGAGTTCGGCGTCCGCTACGACGAGCTCGACCTGCTCCCCAGCGGCGGCCTCGACTGGGAGGGGCTGGCCGAAGCCCTGGCGGTGCCCACGCGCATGGTGCTGATCCAGCGCAGCTGCGGCTACAGCTGGCGGCCGTCGCTGTCGGTGGCGCAGATCGGTGAGCTGGCGGCGCGGGTCAAGGCGATCCAGCCCGACTGCGTGGTGTTCGTGGACAACTGCTACGGCGAACTGGTGCAGGAGCAGGAGCCCACGGCGGTGGGGGCTGATCTGATCGCCGGCTCGCTGATCAAGAACCTCGGCGGCACCATCGCCCCCACCGGCGGCTACGTGGCCGGCCGGGCCGAGCTGGTGGAGATGGCCTGCTGCCGTCTCACCGCCCCCGGCATCGGCAGCGAGGGGGGCACCAGCTTCGATCTCAACCGGCTGCTGTTCCAGGGGCTGTTTCTGGCGCCGCAGATGGTGGCCGAGGCCCTGATCTGCAGTGAGCTGATCGCCCAGGTGTTCAGCGATCTGGGCTATGCCGTCAATCCGGGGCCGGGTGCCAGCCGCAGCGATGTGATTCAGGCGGTGCGGCTGGGGGATCCGGAGCTGCTCAAGGCGGTGTGCCGCGCCTTTCAGGCGGCCTCGCCGATCGGGTCCTATCTCGATCCGGTGCCGGCGCCGATGCCCGGCTATGCCAGCGAGCTGGTGATGGCCGGTGGCACCTTCATCGATGGCAGCACCAGCGAGTTCTCGGCCGATGCCCCCCTGCGCGAGCCCTACGTGCTCTACGCCCAGGGCGGCACCCACCGGGCCCATGCCGCCCTGGCCCTGGAGCGCGCGTTGCAGGCCATCGCCGCAGCCGGCGCTCTTCCGACAGACTGAGCCCCTTGCCGCTTCCGGGTCAGCCCGCCATGGCGCTCTCCTTCCCCGCCGACTGCCGCTACGCCGACAGCCATGAATACGTGCGCCCCGACGGCGAGCGCGTGCGGCTCGGCCTGAGCGCCTTCGCCATCGATCAGCTGGGCGACATCGTGTTCGTGGAGCTGCCGGAGCCCGGAGCCACGATCACCCTCGGCGCCAGCTTCGGCAGCGTGGAGTCGGTGAAGGCGGTGGAGGATCTGCTGGCCCCGATCAGCGGCGTGGTGGAGGCCCGCAACGAGTCGGTGCTGGCCGATCCCGAGGAGCTGCAGAACGATCCCTACGGCGAGGGCTGGCTGCTGGTGGTGCGCCCGGCCGATCCCGCCGAGATCGAGGCCCTGCTCGATGCCGAGGCCTACGCCGCCAAGGTGCAGGGCCACTGATCGGCCGTTCCCTCCGCTGAGGCCGTGCCACCCCCGCGATGACGACCCTGTGACGATCGACGCCCCCTTCCTGCAGCGCCACATCGGCCCTGGCCCCGAGGAGCAGGCCCGCATGCTCGCCGAGCTGGGGCTCAGCAGCCTCGAGGCCCTGGCCGAGCAGGTGGTGCCCGCCGACATCCTGCTCGACCCGGAGACCGCCGCGCAGGACTTGCCCGATGGCGGCGATGAGGCCACCGCCCTGGCGGAGCTGGCGGCGATCGCCGGCCAGAACCGGGTGGTGCGCAGCCTGATCGGCCAGGGCTACTACGGCACCGTGACACCGGCGCTGATCCAGCGCCACGTGTTTGAGAACCCCGCCTGGTACACCGCCTACACCCCCTACCAGGCCGAGATCGCCCAGGGCCGGCTGGAGGCCCTGCTCAATTTCCAGACGCTGATCAGCGAACTCACCGGTCTGCCGATCGCCAACGCCTCTCTGCTGGATGAGGCCACCGCCGCCGCCGAGGCGATGACGATGGCCCTGGCGGTGTCGCGCCGGCCCCAGGCCCGCCGCTTCCTGGTGGATCAGCACCTGTTCCCCCAGACCCTGGCGGTGCTGCGCACCCGCGCTGAACCCCTGGCCATCGCCCTGGAGCCGGTGGATGCCGAGGCGCTGGCCCAGCGCGCCGCCGCCGGTGAGGCGCCGGAGGCGCTGCTGCCGGCCGATGCCTTCGGCTTGCTGCTGCAGCTGCCCGGCGATCGCGGCCGGCTCTGGAATCCGGCGCCGCTGCTGGCCGCCACCGCCACTGCCGGGGTGATCAGCGCCGTGGCGATCGATCCGCTGGCCCAGGTGCTGCTCGAGCCGGTGGGGCATCTCGGCGCCGATATCGCCGTCGGCAGCGCCCAGCGCCTGGGGGTGCCGATCGGCTACGGCGGCCCCCACGCCGCCTTCTTCGCCACCCGCGAGGCCTACAAGCGCCAGATCCCCGGCCGGCTGGTGGGGCGCTCCCGCGATGCCGAGGGCCAGCCGGCCCTGCGCCTGGCTCTGCAGACCCGCGAGCAGCACATCCGCCGCGACAAGGCCACAAGCAACATCTGCACGGCCCAGGTGCTGCTGGCCGTGATGGCCGGCTTCTATGCCGTGCATCACGGCCCTGAAGGCCTGGCGGCGATCGCCGGTCGCATCGCCCGCCTGCGCCAGGCCCTGGCCCTGGCCCTGGCGGATCTGGGGCTGCCGGTGGAGCCCGGCGCCGCCTTCGACACCCTGGTGATTCCCAGCGCAGATCCGCAGCGCCTGCTGGCGGCGGCCCTGGAGGGCGGTTTCAATCTCCGGCCCCTCGAGGCCGCCGTGGCGCTGAGCCTCGATGAGTGCAGCACGCCGGCCGAGCTGCGGCAGCTGCTGCTGGCTCTGGTGCCGCAGCAGGCCGCGGTGGAGGCGGCCCTGGATCGGGCCCTGGCCGCTGCCGCAGCGGCTGGTCCTGCCGCCGCGCTGGGGGCCATGCCCGATGGGGCTCAGCCGCCCCTGCTGCGGCGCGATCCCTGGTTGCAGCAGGAGGCGTTCCGCAGCTACCGCAGCGAAACCGAGCTGCTGCGCTACATCCAGCGCCTTGTGGCCCGCGATCTCTCGCTGGTGCACGGGATGATCCCGCTGGGCAGCTGCACGATGAAGCTCAATGCGGCGGCGGAGCTGCAGCCGGTGAGCTGGCCCGCCTTCGCGCAGCTGCATCCCTTCGCCCCGGCCGATCAGGCCGCCGGGTATCGGCGGCTGGTGGACGATCTGGAGCGCTGGCTGGCGGCGATCACCGGCTTCGCCGGTGCCTCCCTGCAGCCCAATGCCGGCTCCCAGGGGGAGTACGCCGGCCTGCTGGCGATCCGCGCCTGGCATCGCAGCCGCGGCGAGCAGCACCGCACCGTCTGCCTGATCCCCACCAGCGCCCATGGCACCAACCCGGCCAGCGCCGTGATGGCGGGGCTGGAGGTGGTGCCGGTGGCCTGCGACGCCCAGGGGAACGTGGATCTGGCCGATCTGGAGGCCAAGGCGGCGGCCCATGCCGAGCGGCTGGCGGCGCTGATGGTCACCTATCCCTCCACCCACGGCGTGTTCGAGCCGGCGATCCGCCGGATCTGCGAGCTCGTGCATGCCCATGGCGGCCAGGTGTACCTCGATGGCGCCAACCTCAACGCCCAGGTGGGCCTGGCCCGACCCGGCGACTACGGCGCCGACGTGTGCCATCTCAACCTGCACAAGACCTTCTGCATCCCCCATGGCGGCGGCGGCCCGGGGGTGGGGCCGATCGCGGTGGCTGCCCACCTGCTGCCCTTTCTGCCCGGTGCCGCCGGTGCCGGCGGTGTGGCGGTGGGGCCGGTGGCGGCAGCGCCGCTCGGCAGCGCCTCGATCCTGTCGATCAGCTGGATGTACATCCGCCTGATGGGCGGCGCTGGCCTGCGCCGGGCCTCCCTGGTGGCGCTGCTGGCGGCCAACCTGCTGGCGGAACGGCTCGATCCGCACTTCCCGGTGCTTTATCGCGGCGCCAACGGCCGGGTGGCCCACGAGTGCATCCTCGATCTGCGGCCGCTGAAGCGCAGCTGCGGCCTGGAGGTGGATGATCTGGCCAAGCGGCTGATGGACTACGGCTTCCACGCCCCCACCGTCAGCTGGCCCGTGGCCGGCACCGTGATGGTCGAGCCCACCGAGAGCGAATCGCTGGCGGAGCTGGATCGCTTCTGCGCCGCGATGGTGGCGATCCGGGCCGAGGCGGCGGCGCTGGAGGCCGGCACGGCCGATCCCCTCGACAATCCCCTCAAGCGGGCGCCGCACACCCTGGCGGCGGTCACCGCCGACGTCTGGGATCGCAGCTACAGCCGCTCCCAGGCGGCCTTCCCCGCCGGCGAGGGGCAGCGCCAGGCCAAGGTGTGGCCGGCGGTGGCCCGGATCGACAACGCCTATGGCGATCGCCATCTGGTCTGCACCTGTCCGTCGGTTGAGGAACTGGCCTCTGCCACGGCCCTGAGCACTGCCGCCTGAGCCCGGCATGCCCCAGACTGTGCCCACCTGAACAGCAAGGCCTCAACTTTTCTTCCGGTGCGGGCCCTTGCTTTTTCGGCACAATCTGCTGCAACTGCAGCGCAGAGCGTTGCCGCTCTCAGCCGCCGTCCGGTGTGGGGCCCTCGATGAACAACAACGACGACACGAGCAACGGCGGCTTCGGCCGCTCCATGGGCCGGGTGGACGGCACCAATGTGGTGCGGGTGCCCTTCGGCGTGCGTCAGCCGCGCCGGCGCCGTCCGGCGCGCCCGGAGCGCTGGGCCACCGTGGTGCTGCCCTTTCAGCTGGGCGGCGGCCAGCCCACGCCCCCGCCCCAGGCGGCCTGAGCGCGGCGTTCAGCCCGCCCGCTGATCCAGCCGCCAGTCCACCAGCGCCTTCACATCGGCCAGGGAGCTGGCCGGTGTGCGGAAGGGCAGCAGGCGCACCGGGCTGCGCTCCGGCTGCACCAGCCAGGTGAGATCCGCCTGGGGCATCAGCACGAAACCGCGGTAACGCACCACGGCCCTCAGGCCGGCGTCGGCTGCCAGCGGCTGGTGGTCCGGCCGAGGGGCTGCCCCTGGCCCGTTGCGGCTATCGCGGTGGCCATCGGGCTGGTGGGCCTTGCGACGGGCGGACGGGTCCGGCAGCGGCAGCGCCATGGTGAGCGGCGGGTCTGGATGACGGCGCCTGCATTGCAGCCTCGGCGGCGCCCCTGGCTGCGGACCCACTGTTTTGCTTCCGCTTTGCCTTGCGGCCTGTGAACGACCCTGTGGGGCCTTGCTGACAGGCGGCCGCCCGAGGGTGCTTGGGTTCGAGGCGGCGTCAGTAGTGGGCGCCGCTGCGGCGCTGGTGCACGGCGGTGGTGCCGGCCGGATCCTGCACGCCGCCCTGCTCCACCTGGGCGTAGAGCAGCCAGTGGTCGCCGCATTCCATCCGCTGCGTCACCCGCGCCTCCAGCCAGGCGAGGGCTTCCGGCAGCAGCGGCTGCCCGCCCGGACTCTCCGCCAGCTCCAGGCCGGCGAAGCGATCGGCACCGGGGGCAAAGGGCTTGAGGAACTGCTTCATCGCGGCCGTCTCGCGGCCGGCGGCCAGCACGTTGAGGGCGAAGTGATCGCCGATGTGCAGCAGCGCCTCCACCGCCCGGTCCTTGGCCACGGCCACGGTGAAGCCCGGCGGGGTGAAGCTCGCCTGGCTCACCCAGCTGGCCACCATCGCGCCGCTGAGGCGGTTCTCCCCGCTGCCTTTGACCGTGGTGAGCACGCAGAGGGAGCCCACCACCCGGCCGAGGGCCTGAATCGCCGGTTCGCTGCGGCTCTCCTGCAGGCCGCCGGCGGCGCTGCGGCGCTCCTGCTTGCGCTGGGCGGCGCGCAACGACCGGCCGAGGGCCGTACCCGTCTCCTCGATCGTCTTGATCGTGGCGGCGTCGGGGCTGAACTTCACCTTGATCGGTTCGAAGGCGAAGCGGAAGCCGCCGTCGCGCAGCTTGCTCTCCAGCAGATCGAGGGCTTCGCCGCTCCAGCCGAAGCTGCCGAACACGCCCACCGGTTTGCTGCGATCACCGTCGGCCAGCACCGTGCCCAGGGCCGACACGATCGGCGTGGGGGCGTGACCGCCGAGGGTGGGTGAACCGATCAGCAGTGCATCGCAGCTGCGGATCGCCGCCAGCAGCTGATCGGCGGGCGTGAATTCGCAGTTGATGCTCTCCACCCGCACCCCGGTGCGGGCGATGCCCTGGGCGAGGGCATCGGCGATCGCGGCGGTGTTGCCGTAGGCGCTGGCGAACAGCAGCGCCACCGACAGCGTCGAGCGCTCCTGCGATTCCCCCCAGCGGCGGTAGTCGGCCAGCAGGCTGCGCCAGCTGGTGTCGATCGCCGGCCCGTGGCCCGGCGCGATCGTGCGGATGTCGAGCTCCTCCAGCCGGTCGACGATCGCCTCCACCTGCCGCGCCATCGGCGCCATCAGGCAGTCGTAGAAGTAGCGGCGGTCTTCCTCGGTGCTGCTGCGACTGGTTTCCGCCCAGGCCTCGCTGCAGAGGTGGGCGGCGAAGAACTTGCCGCTCATCAGCAGGCCGCTGCGCTCCTCAAAGGCCAGCAGCGCCCCCGGCCAGCGGGGGCTGGGGGCCGGGATCAGCCGCAGCACGTGGCCATCGGCCAGGGGGCGGCTGGCCTCCTGCTTCACCACATCGATCGGTGGCAGCGGCGGAATCGCCGGGCTGCTGGCCTCCTCGCCCGGTGCCGCCGGCTTCTGCTGGCTCCAGAGCTCCTCCAGCAGCCGGGCGCCGGTGTTGGAGGCCACCAGCATCAGCTGCGGCCAGCGCAAGGCCAGCTGGCGCAGCAGGGCCACCCGGTTGGGGTTCACATGGCCCACCACCACCTTCAGGTTCGCCTCGGCCGGCACCAGCTGCGCCAGCTGCTCCAGGAAGGCCGCGGCGAAGGAGGCGCCCGGTGGATGCACCAGCACCGGCGGCACCGGCTGGCCGGCGCTGCCCTCGCCCCCCAGCAGCAGGAAGCTGTTGGCGCTGGTGCCGCGCTCCAGGCCGTATTCCACCTCGAAGCGGAGCCGCTGCGGGCTGAGGCCGCGCAGGCAGATCAGGCCTGGATCCACCGGCAGTTGGATCACCCGCCGCTGCTGGGGGGAGCTGGTGTCGGCCATGGCTCGGCTGCCCTCTGTGGGCTGATCCTGACAGTGCGGGCCGAAGGCTGGGGGGCGCACGAACGTACGGAAACTTGATCGGCTGATGCCGCGGTGTTCTGATGCTTGAACCGGCGTTCTCGGCGGAGCCGTTGCTGGTGGGGCTGGAGGCTCCCCTCAGTGGTGATCAACGCTCCAATGGACGCGACATCTTCAGGGGTGCGCTGTTGGCGGCGGAAGCAATCAATGCCGCTGGAGGTGTGCTCGGCCGTGAGCTGCAGCTCGTGCGCGCCGATGATCGCGCCGATCCGGATCGGGCGCTGCCGGTGGCCCGCCGCCTGCGGCGCCTGGGCGTGGATGCGCTGATCGGCCCCTACAACTCCGGCGTGGGGTTGCTCAATCTGCCCTTCTACGTGCGCGAGAAGATCGCGCCCCTGCATCTCACCTCCACCGATGACACCAGTGGCCTGGGGGTGACGATCCAGCCGAAGAACAGCCAGATCTCACCGGTGGAATCCCGCTACATCCTCGACCGGGGTGTGAAGCGTGTGGCGATCCTGGTGGATCCGTCGGCCTACACGGTCGGCATGGCGGATCGTCTGGAGGCGGCCCTGCGTCCGCAGGGTGTTCGCGTGCAGCGGCTGGTGATCACGCCTGGGGAGCGCAGTTATCGCCAGACGCTCGCCAAAGCGCTGCGGGGTCAGCCCGATCTGCTGTATGTGAGCACCTACTACCCGGAGGGGGCCCGGATCGCGCGCAGCCTGCAGCGGTTGGATGGGTCCGTGCCCTGTTTCATGGGGCTGGGCAATGTTGATCCAGCGTTCGTGGAGCAGGCGGGTCTGAAGGCCGCCCGGGCCTGCGTGTTCAGCGGTGTGCCGGAAGCGGCCCAGCTGCCCCGCGCTGGCGACTACGTGGAGGCCTACCGCAACCGCTTCGGCCGGGAGCCGGGCGTGTGGGGCACTTTTGCCTACGACTCCCTCCATCTCTATGCCCAGGCCGTGGAGCAGCAGGGCAGCAGCCGCTACCGGCCGGTGCTGAATGCCCTGTTGAACACCAGCGGCTATCGCGGCCAGACCGGCCGGATCACGATCGATCCGCTCACCGGCAATCGCCGCAAGCTGCCGATCAGCATCCTGCGCGTCAACCGCGCCGGCGACTTCGTGGTGAGCGCTTAATCGTCAGGGTTTGGTGCCGTTCGCTCAGTAGTGGTTGCCCACCTTGCGGTGGTGCACGGCGGTGGAGGCTTCGGTGTCGGCCACGTTGCCCTGTTCTACCTCGGCATAGATGATCCAGTGGTCGGGACCTTCCATCCGCTGGGCCACGCGGCAGCCGAGGAAAGCCAGGGCATCGCCGAGCACCGGACCGCCGGCGGCGGCGCCCTCGAGGGTGCTGATGCCGGCGAAGCGGTCGGCGCCGGGGGGGAAGCGCTTGAGGAAATGGCGCAGCAGCTGCTGGTGGTTGTCCTCGCGCAGGATGTTGAGCACGAAGCGATCACCCACCTGCATCAGCGCTTCGATGGCGCGGTCCTTGGCCACGGCCACGGTGATGCCCGGCGGCTCGAAGCTGGCCTGGCTCACCCAGCTGGCCACCATCGCCGAGGAGCGCGTGCCGCCCTCGCCATCGCTCTGGCGGGCGGTGACCACATAAAGGCCGCCGCTCAACCGCCCCAGCGCCTTGTCGAGGTCCCCGTCGAGGGCCTTCATTGCCGCGATCGCCTTGGCCTTGGTGAGCAGCTGGCCCAGGTCGGTGCCGGCTTCCTCGCAGCGCTGGTAGTCGTCGCCGCGGGGCACCTGACGGATGCGCAGCGGCTCGAAGGCGCTCTTCTGGCCGAGGCTGCGCAGCTGGCCGGCCACGGTGTCGATCGGTTCGTCGTTGCCGCCGAAGGCGTCGTAGCAGGCCACCCACTGCTTGGGTTTGAGGGCGGCGAGCAGCGTGCCGATGCTGGCCTGCAGCTCGGCATCCGGCTCCGCCGGCCAGGTGGGCACCACCACTGCCTGGGCTTCGCCCACCAGGGCGCTCAGCTCCTGGGCATCGGTGGCGCGCAGATCCACCAGCTGCACCTGGGCGCCGGCCTTGCCGATGCCGCGGGCGATCGCCTGGCTGAGGCGGTCGCAGAAGCCGTACTGGCTCACGTAGCAGACGGCCGCATAGGCCTCACCCTGGCTGCGCTCGCTGCTCCAGCTGCGGTAGTCATCGAGCCACAGCCCCAGGTGATGGCGTAGCAGCGGCCCGTGGCCCACGGCGATCGTGGTGATCGCCGGCAGGCTGTCCATGCGCTTCATCGCCTGCAGAACGCTGCGGGCGTTGGGGCCCATCAGGCACTCGTAGTAGAAGCGGAAATCGGGGGCGATCGCCCCGGGATCCACGTCGAACAGGTCGCCAGAGCAGTAGTGCAGGCCGAAGGCGTCGCAGGTGTAGAGGACGCCGGTGCCGTGGTCGAACGAGAAGATCGTGTCTGGCCAGTGCAGGTTGGGGGCGCTGAGGAATTCGAAGCGGTGGTTCACGCCGCTCTCCGGGTTTGTGCCCAGATCCAGCGCCTCGCCGCTCTTCACCGCCCGGCTCTTGAAGGGGCGGTGCACCTGATTTTCCAGAAATTGGATCGCCACCTTGGAGGCCACGATCTCGATCTCGGGGTTGAGATCGAGCAGATGGCCGATCAGGCCGGAGTGATCGGGCTCGGTGTGGCTCACGATCAGGTGATCGATTGCCTTCGGATCGATCTGCTCCTGCAGCAGCGGCAGCCAGCTGCTCTCGAACTTGAGGTGGCTGGTGTCGATCAGGGCGGTGCGCTCACCCCGCACCAGAAAGCTGTTGTAGGTGGTGCCGTTGCGCAGTCCGAACTCGATGTCGAAGCGGCTGCGGTCCCAGTCGAGGGAGCGGATCGCCGTGGTGTCAGCAGCAATCCCCTCGACCTGCAGGCTCAGGCGCGGGTGGGCTGAGGTGCTGCTGCCGCCGGCCATCGGTTCTGCGCTGCTGGGCGGAACTCTACGGAGGCTGTCGGGGGGCTGGGTTGGCCTGCCTGCGGCCCCGCGCCCTGACTCCTGCCGCTCAGAGCCAGTGCCAGTCGCTGAAGGCGGCCGCCTGGCCGCACACCTGGCCGCTGGCATCCCAGAGGCTCCAGAGGCGGGCCCCGCGGATCTGGAAGCGGCGGCCCCGGCTGTCGATGCGGATGCCGCAGTAGCCCGCCAGCGCATCGGCCTGGCGGGCCTGCTGCAGCATCCGCGCCCGGTCGGGCCGGGCGTCGGCCTCGGCGGTGAGCCGTGAGGGCATGCCCACCAGCTCGGCCCAGGGGCGGCGCCAGAGCTGCAGGGCGCTGCGGTTGGCGTAGGTGAGCCGCGGGCCGGGATCACCGCCGGGGTCCTGGCCGTCGTGGCTGAGCACCACCGTGCCGCTGCTGAACAGGGCCTGGGCCCACTGCTGCGGGCTGGCATCGGCCGGCAGGCCGCCCAGCAGTGGCCGGCCGAAGGCGCGCCGGTGGCTGCGCAGGATGCGCTGGGCCTGCTCCACGGCTTCCGGCCTCAGCCAGGGGGCGTCGCTCGGGAGGCTGGCCCCGGCTGCTGTTGTGGGCTCGCGGCTCTCGTCCATGGCGGCTGTCGCTGGGATCACAGGTCTGGCCTCCACCTCAGCGCTGGCCGGGGCCATCGCTGCCGTTCTCTTCGGCCTCGCCGTTGTCGCTTTCGCGGCCCCCCGCCATCGCCCGCGCCATCGCCTGGGTGGCCATCGCCTCCCCGTGCTCGCGCACCCGCTGCAGGAACAGCTGGTTGGCCTGGGGCCAGCGCGGCTCCTCCGCCAGGGGCAACGGCCCGCCGGCATCGAGGCCGGTGTCGCCCTCGAGGGCCGGGGTGATCACCACCAGATCGGGATCGAGGGCCGCGCCGTAGCGCCACCAACGGTTGGGATCGCTGATCGCCGCATGCA
>CBFHOT010000020.1:0-26723 GCA_965657465.1 Cyanobacteriota bacterium
AACTTCTTGGGTTGTCCAGGTTCAGTCACCTCCGCCCTGCACCTTACGGTCTCGGGCTCTCGGTGGCTCGTCGCCGCGTCGGCGACTCAGAAAACTTACAACACCGTCGGCTCTCGCCATCTTTGTCGTAAGTCGCACGTCCGGTCAACACCAACCCTGCTAACCACCTCCAGCGATCGCTCGCCTTCGGCTTCAGCAGGGCGGCTCCTGGCCGCGCAGTCCAAAACCATAACACCTCCTCTCTCCTTCCGCAAACCCTCCTCCCCTCTGCCGTCTGTCTCCCCAGCTACACACTGGCTTCTCAGGCCTCACCCCAGCGCATCCCTCAGCACCGGCGACCCCAGATCCTTTCCTCACTCCCCCGCTACCAGCGCTTCTCCCCACGGCAGAAAACGCTCCAGCGTCTTCCCATCCACCGCCGCCAGCACCGGAAACTCCGCACTCGACAGGTCCCTCCCCGCCTCCAGCTGCTCCGGCTCCTGCACCAGCCAGCGCACCGCACAGCTCAGCTCGCTCAACACCAGCCACGCCGCCGCCAGGTCCCAGATCTTCGGCGTCGCCTCCAGCGCCGCCACCGTCTGTCCCATCCCCACGCTCACCAGATTCAGGCTCGCCACTCCCAGCAGACGGATCTTCCCCGGAAACCGCTGATCCGCCAGCTTCTGCAGCACGCCGATCGATCGGCTGCACAGCGACGCGCATCCCGCGGGGTTCACCTGCTGCGATGGCGCACCCAACCTCTTGCCATTCCGCCACGCTCCCTCACCTCGCACCGCCACGATCCGCTGCCGCAGCGGCGGCACATCCAGCACTGCCAGTACAGGCACCCCGCCTTCAAAACGGGCCATGGAGATCGCCCAATAGGGAATGCCGGCCGCAAAATTGGTGGTGCCATCCAAGGGATCAACCACCCAGTAGGCCTCAGAGCTGGGCACCCGGCGATCCCCTTCCTCACTGAGCACACCTTCGCCCGGATAGAGCTGGGCCAGCCCCTCCACCAGGGTGGCATCGCTCCAGCGGTCACAGGCGGTGATCAGGGTGCCGTCGGCCTTGAGCTCGGAATCCAGCCGGCCGAAGTCCTGGCGTTGACGCTCCGCTACCCGATCCAGCAGATCCGCCAGCTCCGGCGAGAGGGGTTGGACGGGAAGCGAGACCATGGATGAAGTGCAGGGAATGACGTCAGTCGAGTTCGGTGGTCACCAGATCGCCGAGGGCTCGCTGAACCCGCTGCTGGAAGAGGGAGGTATCCACCCGCAGCAGCAGCAGACCGGCCAACGCCAGGCCGATCGCCTGGAGCAGAAACACACTCGCATAGGCGGGGAAGCTGTTCTGTCCACCCCAGAACTGACCGAAGAAGCTCAGCAAGCCACCGCCGGAGATGGTGGCCAGACCGCGGGCATAGGCCTGAGCCAGTCCCCACATGCCGATGAAGGTGCCCGCCAGACCGGGAGAGGTGAGGCCGAGCATCAGCGAGAGGGACGCATTGGTGCAGACGCCGGCGCCGTAGCCGAAGAGCCCGAGGGCCAGCCGGAACAACGACAACGACTGCAGCGGTGCCGCCGCCACGATCAACAGCAGGAAGACCGCAGCCAGCAGACCACCGAGCAGGGCCGTGCGCTGGGCCCCCAGGCGGGGCACCAGCAGAAAACCAGTGCTGGCGATGCCGATCAGCGTGCCGACGCCCCAGATGGCATTGAGGCGGGTGGTTTCACAGACCGTCATGCCGAACACGGTGCCGCCATAGGGCTCCAGCACCGCCTCCTGCAGAAACAGGCTGAAAGTGAACAGACAAAGCACGCCGAAGAAGTAGGCCACCTGGGGATCAGCGCGCAGCACCGCCAGCGACTGCCAGAACCCCAGTTCCGTGGATGGCTGGGCGGCCTGGGGCACCGGCTGCTGGGGAGCGGCCGCAGGGCTCCAGCGACGTTCCACCCCCAGCACCGCCACCAGCACCAGGGCCATGATCAGCAGCGGCGCCACCACGATCAGACGCTCCACCCCCGCAATCACCAGGGCGAGATCGGAGCTGGCGCAGGCGCTGCCCAGGAAACGGCTGGCCAGGATGGCGCCGGCGACGATGCCGACCGTGAGCATCGACCAGACGATCGACACCAGCTGAGGGCGCTGGCGCTCGCTGCTGACATCCACGAGCAGCGCCGCGAAGGGCGTAGAGCTGGCCGAGATCGCCAGGCCATAGAGCAGAAACACGAGCGTCAGCAACAGGCCGCGCTGCAGCACCGCAGCGCCGTCGCCGGCCTGGGAGGCAGCCGCGAGCCAGAGCACCGTGCGACCTGCCACCCAGAAGAGGAGGCAGAAGGCAAGGGCGCCACCCAGGATGTAAGGCGTACGGCGCAGCCCGCCCTGACGGGGCTGATCAGAGCGCTGACCGAACCAGACGCGGGTGAAGGCCACCATCTGCTGGGCGCCGAGGGCCAGGGCCGTGAGGGCCGCCGGCACCTGGAACTCATCGATCAGCAACCGGTTGAAGATGCCGAGGGTGAGCACGGCCAAAGCACCGAGGCAGGCCTGGAACAGACCCAGCCTCAGCGCCAGCAACAGAAAACGACCGGAGGGCAAGACGGACGCGCTCCCCCTCAGGACCGGCCGAGGGCATCAGCCGGTGGATGATCCGCCTGACAGGCCGGCAGCAGCCGCGCCGGTTCCACCGGCACATCGGAGGCACCGACGGGCTTCATCGCCGGCAGGCTCTTGGCCGGGCAGAGGGCGATTCGATCGAGGCCGGTGCGGCGGCGCAGCTGGGCCAGGCGCTTGTTGTAGTCAGCGATAGCGTTGGCGTAGCGCACCTCGGCCTGGGTGAGGTCGCGCTGGTTGTCAACCACCTCCCGCTGGGTGGTGACGCCAGCCTGGAAGCGCAGGCGGGCCAGACGCAGGGATTCGCGGGCGGAGATCACCTCCCGGGCGGTGGTGGTGATGTTGCGGTTGTTCTTCTCCAGCTCGTAGAAGCTCTCCTCCACCTCCACACGGATGGCATCCCGCTGCTGGGCGAAGCGGAAGCTGCTCTCCTGGGCAGCCTGGCGGCTCTGGCGGGCCTGGGCCGCAGCGGCGCCGCCATCAAACAGGCGCCAGGAGAAATTGAGACCCACGTTGAGGTCGTAGTTGCCGCCGGAATCGACACTGGAGTCGCCGACCACCGGCTGACTGCCGTCGAACCAGCCGGCCTCAAAGCCGGCAAAGATGTTGAGGAACGGCTGCACCTCGCCCAAGGCAACGTTGGCGTTGCTGTTGGCGATCGAGATGTCCAGCAGCACCTGATCGAGTTCCTCGCGGAAGGCGTAGGCGGCCACGATGCTCTCCTGCAGGGAGGGCTGCCAGACCCCGAGCACCCGCGAGGGATCCTGGGCGGTGGGGGTGACCGACTGGGGCAGATCGAGCAGGGAAGCCAGGGCCCGGCGGTTGATGGCCTGGCGAGCCAGGGCTTCGGTGAGCAGCTGCTGATCGCGGGCCAGCTGGGTTTCAGCCTCCAGCACCTCCAGCTTGGTGGCCACGCCGGCCTGGAAGCGGGCGCGCGAATCACGCAGGCTCACCAGCGAGGCCCGCACCGACTCCTGACCGATGCGCACCTGGTCGTCCGCCTGCTGCAGGTCGAAATAGGCCTCAGCCGCCTGCAGCCGCAGTTCCCGCAGGGCCACGACGTATTGATACTTGGCCTTCTCGAACTGATCGCGGGCCGCCGCGATGCTGGGGTTGCGCTGGGGATTGATCAGGGACCACTGGGCTGTGATCGCCGCCGCGGCCTCCCAGCGATCGCTGTTGAGCACCTTGACCCGGTCCCCGGGGTTGTTCTTCAGCCGGCGGTAGCTCTCGCCGTAGCTGTAGCTGGGGAGAGATCGGGCCTCAAGATTGAGATTGGGGTACCAGAGCGCGATCTGGGCTCGCAGGCCACTCTGGGCCTGATCCACCTGGCTGGCGATGGCCTTGAGGTTGGGGTTGTTGACCTCAGCCAGGGTCTCCACCTCGGCCAGGGTGAGGGGCCGCAGCTCCTGAATCACCACCTGCTCCGGCCGGTTGGGCAGGGCCAGGGAGTCGGGGGCCGGCAGATCGGTGAGATTGGCCGGCAGTTCGGTGGCGGCCGGGGCCACCACGCTGGATTTCACGCGCGGACGCGGACCCTTGGTGTCCGGTGCCAGGGGCAGAGCACGGGAATCGACCTGAGCTGCTGGGGCCGCAGCAGCGTCAGCAGGGGCCGCCTGCTCCTGGGACGACTCCGTTTGGGCCAGGGCTGCCAGATCGCCCCCCGGCATGGCCAACAGGCCCATCAGGGCCAAGCGGGCTGCAGTTTTGGACACGCCGGATCACAACTCCTACTGGCGGAGTTTAAGGATCGTGAGCCAAGTTGCCGACACAGACGGCCACCAGATCGGCTGCCCCCTGCAGCAGCTGCACCGGCACCGGCAGAGCCGCCTCCAGGGCCGGCAGCGGGGTGTCGTCGAGAAACACCGGCTCGCCCTGACGCAGCATCACCGAGGGCAACAGGAGGCGCTCCCCCAGGTCGCGATCGCGCAGCCCCTCCAGCAGATCGCTGCCGGTGAGCAGACCGGTGACCACCTGCGGCTGCCCCCAGTAGGGGCTGGGCAGACCATGAATCAACAGCTCCAGACCCTGGACCGCATTGAGGCGATCCACCACCGGCTGCAGCGCCTCGGCCACCAGGCTGCCCACCACCCAGCTCAGCCGCCGCGGCCGCTCCAGCCGGGCCGGCAGGTCGGTGGTGGCCTGATCGAGAGCCTCGAGAAAGGCGCGGATGCTGCCGACGCCGTTCTCCTGCTGGGGCAGATCCTCGTAGCGGTCGCGGGGCGGCAGGGGCAGACCCGCCAGCAGATACCACTCGTCCGACAGCCAGGCGAAGCGGCTGCCCAGCTGCTGGCGGAAGCGCTGCTGCAGGGGCTCCACCTGGGCAATCACCCGGCGGGCACAGTCGCGATCGACCGGCACCAGGCTGTCGTCAGCGGGCCGGAAGCGGGTGAGGCCCACCGGCACCACAGCGGCGGAGAGCACCGCCGGCCAGTCGCCGCCGGCGAAACCGGCCAGATCGGTGAGAGTGCGCTCCAGGGCCAGGCCGTCGTTGAGGCCAGGGCAGACCACCACCTGGGCGTGGATCTGCAGATCCCGCTCGGCGAACCAGCGCAGCTGGTCCATCAGCAGCGCCGCCCGGGGATTCACCAGCAGGCGGCTGCGCAGCTCCGGCTCGGTGGCGTGCACCGACACATACAACGGTGAGAGACGCTGCTCCTCAATGCGGCGCCAGTCGGCGTCGGTGAGGTTGGTGAGGGTGAGGTAGGAGCCGTAGAGAAAGCTGAGCCGGTAGTCGTCATCCTTGAGGTAGAGGCTGCGGCGCTTGCCGGGGGGCTGCTGATCGATGAAGCAGAAGGGGCAGGCGTTGTTGCACTGACGCAGACCGTCGAACAGGGCCTCGGTGAAGCCCAGCCCCAGGCCTTCATCGCAGTCCTTCTCCAGCTCGACGGTGTGCAGGGTGCCGTCGGGGTCTTCCACCTCCAGCACCAGCTCCTCCTCCCCCACCAGGAACTGCAGATCGATCAGATCGCGGGGGCGCTTGCCGTTGATGCTCAACAGGCGATCGCCCGGCTGAAAGCCGAGTTCATCACCGATCGAATCGGGCTCCACCGTGGCCACCACGGCGGGCAGGGGCAGCCGCGGCGCTGCGCCCTGCCCCTGCGCCGCCTGCTCCTGGGCGGCAACGGCGATCCCGGCAGAGGGTTCCTTCCACATGGGCTGCAGGGAGGGATGAGGGGGGCTCGGCCCCGCTGGCTACATCCCCACTGTGCCGCGCAGGCCGATCAGCAGCGCCAGACCGAAGATCAACCGGTAGATCACGAACACCCAGGTGCTGTGGCGCTGCAGGAAGCGCAGCAGCCAGGCGATGGCCAGCCAGGACACCACCGCCGCCGAGAGGATGCCCACCAGCAGCGGCAGGGCGCCGCCGTTGGCCGGGGCCGTGACGGCGTCCTTCAGTTCCACCAGCCCGGCCAGGCTGATCGCCGGAATGCCGAGCAGAAAGGAGAAGCGGGCGGCCGCGGCCCGGTCCCAGCCGTCGAACAGGGAGGCGGTGAGGGTGCTTCCGGAGCGTGACACCCCCGGCACCAGGGCCAGGGCCTGGGCCAGACCCACCAGCAGGCCGTCGCGGGGCTGCACATCGTTGAGATGGCGGCGGCGTTGGCCCAGCAGCTCAGCCAGCGCCAGCAGCAGCGCCATCACGATCGAGACGATGGCGATCGCGGTGAGGCTGCGCAGCGGCGAGTGGTCGTAGTCGGGAATCCAGCGCTTGATCGCCAGACCGGCGACGACGATCGGCAGGGTGCCGAGGGCGATGGCCAGGCCGAGACGGGCCTGGGGATCGCGCCACTGGCCGCCGCGGATCGCCCGGGAGCAACCCTGCAGCACCTGGCGCAGATCGCGGCGGAAGTAGCCGATCACGGCGGCGATGCTGCCCAGCTGGATCACGGCGGTGACCGACACCCCCGGATCGCCCCAGCCCAGCAGCACCGGCACCACCTTGAGATGGGCGGTGCTGCTGATCGGCAGGAACTCGGTGAGACCCTGCACCACGCCGAGCACCAGGGCCCGCCAGCAGGCCTGCCACAACCCGGGCTCGCCGGCCTGAGCGGCGGCGCCGACGGCGAGGCTGCAGAGGATCGGGGGCATCAAGGGTGCGGGCAGTCGCCCGACGCTATGGCTGCGGGGGCCCGGGAAGCCATTAAGGTTGCTCAACTTTCTTCACACAGCGGGTGATCGGGGTCCGACCGAGCGCAGCCAGCAGCGCCACCGCCGGAGCCCTCACCGGGGGCCTTGCCGAGGGGCTCAGCGCAGGGCGCGGATGGCTCTGGCGCCGGCCGGCCGCCCTGGCCGCCACCGGCCGGGAGCTGGCCCTCACGGCTGTGCTGGTGGTGCTGCCGGTGTTCGTGCAGGCGCCATGGGTGCGCCAGGCCCCCTTCAGCGCCGCCCTGTTCACGGCCGTGCTGCTGAGCGCGGGGGTGCTGCTCAACCTGCGGGGCCCGGAGCGGCTGCAGCGCAGCGGCCAGCTGCTGGTGGGCTTCAGCGGCAGCTGGCTGGCCGGGTCGCTGTTCTGGGGCTGGGCCAGGCTCCATCCCCTCTGCCACCTGCCGGTGGAGGCCCTGGCTCTGCCGCTGGCCCTGGCGGGTCTGCAGGGTCGCTGGCGGCTGGCCGGTGCCTTTTATCTCGGCTCGCTGCTGGGCACTGCCGCCACCGACGCGGCCATCGCCTGCACCGGCCTGATGCCGCTCTGGCCGGCCGCCCTGGCCGCCAGCCCCGGCGAGGCGGCCCTGCTGCTGCAGGAGGCGGGGCAGCGGGTGCTCGAGCCCGGCTCCCTGCTGGTGGTGAGCGGCTTTGCCCTGGCGCTCGGCCAGCTCAGCCGCTGGCTGGCTCGCCAGGGCGAAGCCTCCCGGGTGGCGGCGACGGCCCTGGCCACCACGCTGGTGGTGGATGGGGTGTTCCTGCTGCTGACCCTGGTGGCCCCGCAGCTGAGCGGCCTGATCTGAAGAACTGCAAAAGCCCGACGCAGCCGGGCAACTCGCACTCGCAGCGTACTGTAGCGTTGGCGATCGGTGGCCTGCCCACCTTCTTCTTCAATCCTTCCTCGATCCTTCCCAGGAGTGTTGCGATGAAACGGCTGGTTGCCTGGCTGATGAGTGGAGTGCTGCTGGCCGGCCTGCTGGTGACCCTGGTGCTGCCCCCGGTGGCCCATGCCGCCGAGCTGCGCAACCTGGCGGACGACAAGATCGCCGAACGCGGCGACAAGGTGGACCTGAACAACAGCTCGGTGCGCCGCTTCCAGGAGTTCCCGGGCATGTACCCGACCCTGGCCGGCAAGATCGTGCTGGGCGGCCCCTACGACAGCGTCGACGACGTGCTGAACCTCGATCTGACCGACCGTCAGCGCGAGCTGTTCAACAAGTACAAGGCCAACTTCACGGTAACCGCCCCCGAGATCGCCCTGAACGAAGGCTTCGACCGCATCAACGACGGCCAGTACCGCTGAGGCCGATCCCTAAGCTCGGCAAGCCGTTCAAAGCCGTCGGGGCTCCCGGCGGCTTTTTTGTTGCCGGCGCCGCCGGAGGAAACTGCCGCGATGGCGGACATTGCGATGGCGGATGGGGCCGCAGCGGCGGGCTGGGCAGCCGACCTGCGGCAGCCCTGGGATGTGGTGGTGGTGGGCGGCGGCGCAGCCGGCCTGATGGCCTGCCTGGAACTGCCGGCCGAGCTGCGGGTGCTGTTGCTGAGCAAGGAGCGCAAACCGCGCTCCGCCAGCCGCTGGGCCCAGGGGGGCATCGCCGCGGTGACCGCTGCCGAGGACAGCTTCGCCAGCCACATCCGCGACACCCTGGCGGCGGGGGCGGGGCTGTGCAACCGCGATGCGGTGGAACTGCTGGTGCATGAGGCACCCACCTGCGTGGAGCGCCTGCTGCAGCTGGGCATGGCCTTCGATCGCCACGGCGAGGGCCTGAGCACCACCCTGGAAGCCGCCCACAGCCACCGGCGGGTGCTGCACGCCCAGGACCGCACCGGCGGCGCCCTGGTGGATGCCCTCGAGCGGGAGGCGCGGCGCCGGCCCGGGCTGGTGCAGCGCGATGCGGTGGTGGCCCTGCGGCTCTGGCTGGAGCAGGGTCGCTGCTGCGGCCTGCAGCTGCTGGCCGATGGCCAGATCGGCTGGCTGCGGGCTGGCGCGGTGGTGCTGGCCACCGGCGGCGGCAGCCATCTGTTCGCCCACACCACCAACCCGGCCCAGGCCAGCGGTGACGGCGTGGCGATGGCCTGGCAGGCCGGCGCCGAACTTCAGGATCTGGAATTCGTGCAGTTTCATCCCACGGCGCTGATGCTGCCGGGGGCTCCGCACTTCCTGATCTCCGAGGCGGTGCGCGGTGAGGGGGCCCGGTTGCGGGACGAGCGGGGCGGCAGCCCGGTGGCTCAGCTCAGCGGCGGCGACCTGGCACCGCGCGATCAGGTGAGCCGCTCGCTGGCGCGGCACATGCGCGCCACCGGGGTGGATCACGTCTGGCTGGATCTGCGGCCGGTGGGCGAAGAGCGGCTGCGCCGTCAGTTCCCGACCATCCTGGGGCGCTGCCGCGACTACGGCCTGGAGCCCACCCGCGAGCCGCTGCCGGTGGCACCGGCAGCCCACTACTGGATGGGCGGCGTGGCCACCGACCTGCGGGCCGCCACCAGCGTTCCGGGCCTCTACGCAGTGGGGGAGGTGGCCTGCACCGGCGTGCACGGCGCCAACCGACTGGCCAGCAATTCCCTGATGGAGTGCCTGGTGTTCGCCCGGCAGCTCAGGCATCTGCAGCTGCCGGCGGGCAGCGGCGCCTCAGGCGGCGAGCCAGCCGCTCCACAGGGCCAGCGGCGGCAGCAGCTGTGCGCCACACCGCCGCGGCGAGAGCAGCTGCAACGGCAGATTGGCCAGTTGCGCGACCTCTGCTGGCGGGTGGCCGGGGTGGAGCGCCACGGCCACAGCCTGGCCCCGGCCCTGCGCCAGGTGCGCCGGCAGCGGCAGCAGCTGGAGGCGGATCCGATCTGGCGCCAGGCGCTGGATCTGCCCATGACCGAGCGGATCGACCTCAACCCCGAAGACGCCGGCGGCTTCGCGGCCCTGCACGAATGGCAGCAGCGGCTCTGCCTGGCGGAACTGCTGATCGAAGCGGCCCTGTTCCGGTGCGAGAGCCGGGGCGGCCACTTCCGCACGGATGCTCCGGCCAGTCAGCCCTTCTGGCAGCGCCACAGCGCCCAGCGGCTGGGCCAGGACATCAGCACGACAGCGCTGCGGCCTGGCCTGGACCAGGACTGGCAGCACCAGAGCAGCTGATCCCGACCCACCGGGGCCAGACGGGACGCCAGGCTCAGGGCCCGATCAACCCGGCCATCAGCCCTGGAAGCCGCTCAGCTCCTTGAGGCGCTGCAGGGGTTTGACGCCGGAATCGAGGCGACCATCGATCTCCCAGCTGGGGAAGCCCTCGATCGCTTTGGTGTCGCAGAGCTCCTTCTGGCTGTCGCGACCATCGGGGGCGCACTCGATCACCGTCAGGCGGGCGGTGGCCTCCTTGCCGAACAGCTGCTTCTGCTCATGGCAGTGGGGGCACCACCAGGCGGAATACATCACGATTCCCTTGGCGGTGAGGTGCTCGGCCAGGGCGATCGCCTCCGGGGTGCTGGTGGTGGTCACGGCCATGGGCACACCGGGGCCACCCTCGGCCACCGGGCGATCGACGGCGGCAGCCCAACCCAGACCCGCAAGGCCCACCACCAGGGCCAGCAGCACCACGCGGAACGCCAGCTGACCGCGATCGGGCCAGTCGCCGCCGATCAGGCTGAGCAGAAAGAGCGACAGGCTGAGGCAGGCCGAGAGCACGCAGAAGAAACAGAAGGCCTGGATCTTCAGCACCATCACGCCCATCAGCACCAGGCTGAACACGGCCATGCCGGTGCTGAGCAGCAGCAGCCCCCACCAGCTGAGGGGCACCAGGCGGGAGCGCAGCTCACCGCGCAGCACCAGCGGCAGCAGGGCCAGCAGCAGGATGGCGCTGTAGGCCAGGAAGCCGTAGAGCGACAGGGGCTGACCGAACACGGTGCCCCAGGCGCTGCTGAGCACCTTGTCGCAACCCTCGGCGCCGCCGGGGCAGCTGAGGTTGCCCAGCAGGCCCCAGCGCTTGAGGGTGATCGAACCGGTATCGAGCACCCCCACGGTGGCCAGCACCGCCATCACCACCCGCCACCAGCGGTTGCCGGCGGAACTGCTGCTGCGGCGGCTGGCGCTGAGGCGCTCGCTGAGGCGACTGGAGGTCACGGGCATCGGGCGATGGGGGGATTCTCGCAGCCGCGGGCCGGTCCTGCCGGCCCATAGGGTGGAAGGTCGGCCCCCTGTCGCCCATGAGCAAGAAAACCGTCGCCTTTGCCCATCTGGGCTGCGAGAAGAACAGGGTGGACACCGAGCACATGCTCGGCCTGCTGGCCCAGGCCGGCTACGGCGTCAGCGCCGATGAAGCCGACGCCACGGTGGTGGTGGTGAACACCTGCAGCTTCATCCAGGACGCCCGCGAGGAATCGGTGCGCACGCTGGTGGAGCTGGCGGAGCAGGGCAAGGAGCTGATCATCGCCGGCTGCCTGGCCCAGCACTTCCAGGAGGAGCTGCTGGAAAGCCTGCCCGAGGCGAAGGCGATCGTGGGCACCGGCGACTACCAGCACATCGTGAGCGTGCTGGAGCGGGTGGAGGCTGGCGAGCGCGTGAACCAGGTGAGCGCCAACCCCACCTTCGTGGCTGATGAACACCTGCCCCGCTACCGCACCACCAGCGAGGCGGTGGCCTACCTGAAGGTGGCCGAGGGCTGCGACTACCGCTGCGCCTTCTGCATCATTCCCCACCTGCGCGGCGATCAGCGCTCGCGCACGATCGAGAGCATCGTGGCCGAGGCGCAGCAGCTGGCCGCCCAGGGGGTGCAGGAGCTGGTGCTGATCAGCCAGATCACCACCAACTACGGCCTGGATCTGGCCGGCAAACCGCAGCTGGCGGAGCTGCTGCGCGCCCTGGGGGAGGTGGAGATCCCCTGGATCCGCGTGCACTACGCCTACCCCACCGGCCTCACCGAAGCGGTGCTGGCGGCCTACCGCGAGGTGCCGAACGTGCTGCCCTACCTGGATCTGCCGCTGCAGCACAGCCACCCCGAGGTGCTGCGGGCGATGAACCGGCCCTGGCAGGCCGATGTGACCGGCGGCGTGCTGCGCCGCATCCGCGAGCAGCTGCCCGATGCGGTGCTGCGCACCACCTTCATCGTGGGCGTCCCGGGTGAAACCGAGGAGCATTTCCAGCACCTGCTCGATTTCGTGGCCGAGCAGCGCTTCGATCACGTGGGGGTGTTCACCTTCTCGCCGGAGGAGGGCACGCCCGCCGCGGATCTGCCCGATCAGGTGCCGGCCGAGGTGGCCCAGGAGCGCAAGGATCGCCTGATGGCCCTGCAGCAGCCGATCGCCGCCGAGCGCAACGCCGCCTGGGTGGGCCGGATCGTGGATGTGCTGATCGAGCAGGAGAACCCCAGCACCGGCGAGATGCTCGGCCGCTGCGCCCGCTTCGCCCCGGAGGTGGATGGCGAGGTGCGGGTGCATCCTGGTGTTGGCGGCATCTGCGCCTCTCCAGGCACACTCGTGCCGGTGCGCATCACCGCCGCCGACACCTACGACCTGATCGGTGAAGTGGTGGGGGCGAAGGCGATGGTGGGCGACGCGCTCGCCGCCCGCCAGGCGGGCGCTTGAGCCAGGCCTCCCGAACCAGCGGGCAACCGGGCCGGGCCCTCGGGCGGATCGTCAGGCAGCTGCGCCGCCATCAGCGCACCACCTTCCTGCTGGCCTCGGGCGTGAGCACCGCCGGCTCATTTGCCGGGCTCACCGCCAAGGGCTGGCTGCTGATGGATGGCGCCGGCAACCCGATGCTGCTGGCCCTGCACTTCGCGCTGCTCACCCTGCCCACCCTGGTGGTGAGCGGCCCGGCCGGGGTGCTCACCGATCGCCTCGGCAGCGAGCGGGTGCTGGTGCGCGCCCAATGGGCGCTGCTGGCCGCCGCCGTGCTCGGGGCGATCGCCATCCCCCTCAGCCAGGGAGGCCAACAGGACGCGCTGCTGCTGCTCAGCACCCTGGGCATCGGCATCGCCAGCACCTTCGAGCTCACGGCCCGCAACAAATACGTGGCGCTGCTGGTGGAGGAGCCGGCACAGCTGGGGCCCTACCTGGCCAGCTTCTCGGTGATCTTCAACGTGGGCAAGCTCGTGGGGCCGCCCCTGGGGGGCCTGCTGCTGGCCGCCACCGGCCCGACGCTGGCCTTGAGCCTCGATGCGGCCACCTATCTGCTGCCGATCGGCACCCTGCTGTGGCTGATGGCCCCGGCCCGGCAGCGGGAGCAGCGCAGCGAACGGGGCCGCGCCGCCAGCCTGGCCAGTGCCTGGCGCGACTGCGGTCCGGTGCTGCGCCATGTGCTGGGCATCACGGCACTGGCCTGCCTGGTGGGCTTCTTCCACCCGGGATTGGCGCCGCTGATGGCCCTGAAGCTGCTGGGGCCCAGTCCGCTGGCCCTGGGGCTGTTCACCAGCGTGATCGCCTGCGGCAGCATCAGCGCCGGCGTGCTGCTGCAGCGGCGGGCCCGGGCGATCAGCCAACGGCCGGGGCTGCTGCTGGGCTGCTGCACGCTGCTCACGGCCCTGGCTCAGCTGGGGCTGGCCGTGCAGGGCCCCAAGCTCTGGAGCCTGGCGATGGCTTTCCTGATCGGTGCCGGCACCGCCTGCCTGCTGGCCGGCACCAACCTGATCATCCAGGTGCATGCCCCGCAGGTGCTGCGGGGCCGGATGGCCGGACTGGGACAGATCGCCTTCCTAGGCGGCGGCGGCCTCAGCGGCCTGATCGCCGCCGGCCTGAGCAGCAGCCTGCCGGGCGGTCTGTGGAGCTGTTGCGCGGTGCTCGGCAGCCTGGGCGTGGCGCTGGGCGGCTGGGAACTGCTGCGCCACCGCCAGCTGACGCTGCGCTGAAGGGGCTGAGCTCAGCAGGCCGCTCAGATCAGCTTGATGCCGCGCAGCACGAAGGAGGCGGCCACGGCCACGGTCAGACCACCACCCACCAGGGCCAGATAGATCGCTGCGGCCATCGCTGCCATGTGTTGAACGACGCAGCCATTACAGCAGAGCCCGCGCCGCCACGGCCCTCAAATCCGGTGATCCTCCCTAGGGTTGTGGCCAGCCCCTGGCCGTGAACGCGCGAGTGATCGAGCGGTGCCATCGCCCCCGGCCTCCCCCAGCACCACCGCCGCACCGGCGCCTCCCCACCCCCAGAGCTCCGATGCGCACCCTGTTCATCTACCCGGAATTCCCCAAAACCTTCTGGAGCTACGAAAAAATCCTGGAGCTGGTGGATCGCAAGGTGCTGCTGCCGCCCCTGGGTCTGGTGACCGTGGCAGCCCTGCTGCCCCAGCACTGGGAGATGAAGCTGGTGGACCGCAACGTGCGCGAGGTGCGCGAGGAGGAGTGGGCCTGGGCCGAGCTGGTGGTGATCTCCGGGATGATCGTGCAGAAGGCCGACATGGCCGCGCAGATCGCCCGCGCCAAGGCCCGCGGCCTGCCGGTAGCGGTGGGCGGTCCCTTCGCCAGCTCCACCCCGGATGCACCGGAACTCGATGGGGCCGACTTCAAGGTGCTCGACGAAGGCGAGATCAGCCTGCCGCTGTTTGTGGCAGCCCTGGAGCGGGGTGAAACCAGCGGCCGCTTCAGCGCAGAGGGCGAAAAGCCCGACGTGACCTCCACACCGGTGCCGCGCTACGACCTGCTCGAGCTCGACGCCTACTCAGAGATGTCGGTGCAGTTCTCGCGGGGCTGCCCGTTCAACTGCGAGTTCTGCGACATCATCGTGCTCTACGGGCGCAAGCCCCGCACCAAGACCCCCGAGCAGCTGATCGCCGAGCTACAGCGGCTCTACGACCTGGGCTGGCGCCGGTCGGTGTTCCTGGTGGACGACAACTTCATCGGCAACAAGCGCAATGTGAAGCTGCTGCTGCCGGCCCTGCGCCAGTGGCAGCTCGAGCACGGCTACCCCTTCAGCTTCGCCACCGAAGCCTCGGTGGATCTGGCCGCCGATCAGGAGCTGATGGACCTGATGACCGCATGCCGCTTCGAGAGCGTGTTCCTGGGGATTGAAACCCCCGACGCCGCCAGCCTGGAAACCGCGCGCAAGCTGCAGAACACCCGCAGCTCCCTGGAGGAGTCGGTGGAGGCGATCACCGCCAGCGGCCTGCGGGTGATGGCCGGCTTCATCATCGGCTTCGACGGCGAGCAGCGCGGCGCCGGCAACCGCATCGTGGAGTTCGTGACCCGCACCGGCATCCCCCACGCGATGATGGGCATGCTGCAGGCCCTGCCCAATACGGCGATGTGGACGCGGCTGGAGCAGGAAGGCCGCCTGATCCAGGATTCCGCCGCGGCCAAGGGTGTGAATCAGACCAACCTGCTCAACTTCGTGCCCACCCGGCCGATCCGGGACATCGCCAGCGAATACATGGAGGCGTTCTCGGCGCTCTACGAGCCGAACGCCTACATCGATCGGGTGTACAGCTATTTCCTCAAGCTGCCGCCCCAGCGCTACAAGCAGATTCTCAAGGAGCAGGCCCAGCGGCAGGATCAGAGCGACCCGAACGGCGCCCCATTGCCCGGCAGGAAGGGGGTGTCCTGGGTGGATCTGCGCGCCCTGGCGATTGTGGTCTGGCGGCAGGGCATCAAACGCAACACCCGCTGGCGTTTCTGGGGGGCGCTGGCCGGCATGGCCCGCCACAACCCAGCCCGTCTGACAGGCTTCATCTCGATCCTGGCCCACAGCGAGCACTTCCTCGAGTACCGCCAGATCGTGCGCCGGGAGATCGAGGAGCAGCTCGCCGGCCTGCCGCCGGATCCCTCCCATTCCCTGATGGTGGCGCCGCCGCAGCTGGCGGCCAGCTGAGGGCGAAGCGGCCTGCCTGGCCTGCGGCCGGAGGACTCAGCAGAACCTCAGCCAGCCCCGGAGCCTGGATCGAGCAGATGCTCAGTCCTGGATGTACTCCTCGCCGCTGGCCAGGGCCAGCTCGGCCTTCTGCAGCTCCCGCCCCAGGTAGAGGGCATGGTCGAGGCGGCTGAGGGGATGGGGCCCCTCACCCTCGGTGAGGGCGATGCCCAGCTCCTTGGCCGTGCGGCCGCGGTAGATCGCCTGGGGCACGCGCGGACCGGCGCCGCGACAGCTCAGCACCTCACCGGTCTCGGGGTCAGTGGCCAGGCCGCGCTCATCGATGCCGTTGCCGTAGTGCTCGGCGATCAGCTCACCGCGGCTGCGATCGAGCTTGATCAGGAAGTAACCCTCCGGATCGAGGGCGATGAAGCGCTGGGAGAGGCGGTCGTCGAGGTCACGCCGCTGGCTGGGATCGAGGGCCTGATCGAGGGACTGGTGCATGGGGGGGATCGTAGGCAGCGGTGAATGGCAGCTCGGCGTTGATCGCCGCGATCTCCCGCTCCATCTCGGCGTTGGCGCCGGGCAGCCAGTCGTTGAGGATCGCCGCGAAGCGGGGGTCGCTCCAGCGGTGCAGGCTGACGCGGGGCTGGGCGACGAAGCCGCGGCGGCGCTTGTGGCTGCCGCCGGCACCGGGATCGAAGTGGGTGATCCCCTCGGCGATCGCCCACTCGATCGGCGCGTAGTAGCAGACCTCGAAATGCAGGCAGTCGATCTCCTCATCGCTGCCCCAGTAGCGCCCCCAGAGGTGATCGCCGCCGCGCACGCACAGCGACATCGCCACCGGCTCAGCCGGATCGCCGCGGTGGGCGCTGAACAGCACCAGATGGCGGCGCAGGGCCGGATCAGCGGCCAGCGCGGCGAAGAAGTCTTCGCTCAGGTACTTGCTGCCCCAGGGGCCCCAGCGGGCGCAGTGCTGGGCGTAGAAGTCGTGCATGCGGCCCACCAGCTCCGGGGCGATCGCCTCACCCACCAGCGGCGTGACCTGCAGCCCGGCCGCCGCCACCGCCCGCCGCTCGCGGCGGATGTTGCGGCGCTGGTTGGCGTTGAAGCTGGCCAGGTAGTCGTCGAAGCTGCGATGGCCGGGATTGCTCCACTGGCTTTGGTGGTTGAGCCAGGGGGAGCAGCCGGCCGCCTCCGCCAGGGGCCGCCAGGCGGGATCCACATAGAGAAAGTTGCAGCTGAGCAGCCGCTGCCGCCGGCAGAAGCCATCGATCTGCTCGAGCAGCAGGGCGGTGATCGCCGCCGCATCCCAACCGGGAGCGATCAGGAAGCGGTAGCCCTGCACCGGGCTCACCGGGCTCATGCCCACCAGCTTGGGGTAGTAGCGCAGGCCGAGCTGGCCGGCGAGCTGGGCGAAGCTCTGATCAAACACGAACTCGCCGTAGCTGTGGCCCTTGAGATAAAGGGGCGCCAGGGCCAGCAGCGCATCGCCCTGCCAGAGACTGAGATGGCAGCCCTGCCAGCCCTGGCGCGGCACGATGCTGCCGCTCTCCTCCAGCTGCTGCAGCCAGCGCCAGCGGTAGAAGGGCGAGGCGTCATCGCCGAGCAGGTGATCCCAGGCCGCTTCCGGGATCTCCGCCAGGAAGGGATGCCAGCGGATCTGCAGCTCCGCAGGCAGGGCAGCGGGCGGCTCAGGGGGCAGCGCAGCCATGACTCAGGCGGGCGGGCCGCCGCAGCGGATCAGGCGACACTAACCAGCACCGCTGCTGGCCGGTGCCCCTGATGCTGCAACCCCGCCGCCGCCGGCCGGCCGTGGCTCCATCGCCCACCGCGCCACCGCTGGTGGCCGGATCGCGGGCCCTCCCCTGGCTGACTGCCCTGATGCTGCTGGCACCGGCGCCGGCCCAGGCGGGTCTGTGGCGGCCGGTGCTCGATCTGCTCAGGCCCCAGCTGCAGGAGCGGCTCACCCGCACCTGCATGGAAACCGTGAGCGAGGCGCTGCAGGGGGCGCTGAAGGCATCGCCGCAATCCAGTCGCCAGCTGGAGGACCAGCTGCGCGAGCCCTGCCGACGCCTGGCGGGGCCCGCCAGCCACTGCCTGGTGCGCGAAGCCGATGCCAGTGGCAACAGCCTGGCGCTGCTGCAGGAGTTGCTGCAGCGCCAACTGGGGCCGGAGAGCGAGCGGATCCTCCAGCGCTGCACGGCCCGGCTGCTGGGTCTGCCGCCGGACAGCCTGGCGGGGCTGTCGCTGCGGCAGCTGGCTCAGCGCTTCGGCCTGCGGCGGCCGTAGCGGAGCATCAGCTCGTCGCCTGGCAGCGGCCGCTGCTCCAGCAGTCGCCAACGGTTGGGTGCCAGATCCAGGGAGGCCGGGCACCAGCTGTGGGTACCACCAAGCAGCAGCGGGCAGATCGTCAGCTGCAGCTCATCGACCCGGTCGGCCGCCAGAAAGGCCCCGGCCAGGGCCGCCCCGCCGAGCAACACCAACCGCTGCTGACCCGCCGCCGCCAGCTGGGCGAGCAGATCGTCGAGATCGGCGAAGCGCAGATGGCGCTCCAGCAGCAATCCCGGGGAAGCGAGAGCCTCACGGGCGCTGGCAGCGGCAGCCGGGGGGAGCGGGCCGGCGGCGGGCTGCAGCCACCAGCGGCGCAGCGGCTGCTGCCAGAAGGGCAGCTCCGCCGGCAGCCGGCCGCTGCGGCTGACCACCAGGGCCAGGGGCTGATCGCCACGGCCCAGGCGTCGGCGCTGCTCCAGCAGATCCGCCTGGCGGATCAGACAGGTGGTGCCATGGCGGCGCAGGGTTTCGGCGCCGATCAGGGCGGCATCGGCCCAGGCCAGGGCCTCCTCCAGCACCCGCCGATCACCGCGGCCACCGATCTGGGCGGCACCGCCATCGGGGGGTGCCAGCCGGCCGTCGAGGCTGACGGCCAGCACCAGGCGCAGGCAGGCGGCGTCAGCCAGCGACGAGGGCCTCCAGGGCCGCCGGCACCATGCCCAGCTGGGGCACCTCGGCGTAGACCTCGGCGGCGTTGTTGGGGCTCTCCTGCAGGCGCACCCGATGCAGGCGGGCCCCGAGGGCCGCCACCGGCGCGCTGAGCAGATCGGCGATGTGCAGAGCGATGTTCTCGGCGGTGGGCACGGTGCTGGCGAAGTGGGCCACGTCCTTGTTGAGGAACGTGTGATCGAAGGGCTCCACCACTAGGTCATCCACCAGCCGCTGCAGAGCCGCCAGATCGCAGACCATGCCGGTGCGGCCGTCGATGGCGCCGCGCACGGTCACATCGAGCAGATAGTTGTGGCCATGGCCGTGGGGGCGGGCACACTTGCCATAGATCGCGTCGTTGTCCGCCTGGCTCAACTCAGGCTTGGCCAGGCGATGGGCGGCCGCGAAGTGGGTGCGGATCGAGAGGAAGGCTTCCATCGGGGCGGGGACGGCGGACGGGGCGGCGACTGAAGCGGTGGCGGCTGAAGGGGCAGGTGGCAGCAGGTCCACCCAGAGGTTCTCCTGCTCCTGCAGGCGCAGGCCCAGCAGCGGCAGATGGGGGGCCAGGCGGGTCCAAATGGCGCGGCCCAGGGCCTCGGTGGTGGGCAGGCAGCCCTGGGGGCTGCTGAGGTCGAACTCCGGCCAGACCTCGTTGAGGAAACGGAAATCCAGCTGCCCGGTGACCTCCGAGCGGATGGCGTGCTTCACATCCGAGAGGTTGAGCACCATGCCGTCGGCATCGAGGGCGCCGCCCATCACCACGGTGAGCTCGTAATTGTGGCCGTGGCCGGGGGCCAGGCTGCAGGGGCCGAAGCGGGCCTCGTTCTCGGCGGCGCCCAGCTCCGGCAGCCAGTAGCGGTGGCTGGCACTGAAACAGGCCCGGCGCGTGATCACGCAGGGACGGCCGCGGCCGTGGGCGGAAGCGGCGGCGGGGCCGTCGGACCGGGGCGCCTCGGGGGGGGCGCTGGCTGGGGCGCTGGCCGGCATCGCCTGGTTCTGAGGCGCTTCATCCTAGAAACGTGGGTCGTTCTGCTGCCGGATGCCGCCGATGGCCCACCCCACCGCACCGGATCTGGCCCACCGCCTGGAGGGCCTGAACATCTATCTGGTGGGGATGATGGGCACCGGCAAGAGCGCCGTGGCCCGGCCCCTGGCCGCCGCCCTCGGCTACCGCTGCATCGATGCCGACGCCGTGCTGGAGCAGGCGGCGGGCCGCACCATCCCCGAGATCTTCGCCAGCGATGGGGAAGCCGCCTTCCGCGGCCTGGAGACGGCGGTGCTGGGGCAGATCTGCAGCTGGCATTCGCTGGTGGTGGCCACCGGCGGCGGGGTGGTGACCCAGCCGACCAACTGGGGCCACATGCGCCAGGGCGTGGTGGTGTGGCTCGATGCCCCGGCGGAGCTGCTGCTGGAGCGCCTGCGGCGCGACAGCACCGAACGCCCCCTGCTGCAGACCACCGATCCCGAGGCGCGGCTGGCGCTACTGCTGGCCGACCGGCAACCGCTCTACGCCCAGGCCGATCTGCACATCCGCCAGCAGGGGGAGAGCCCGGAGGAGGTGGCCCGGCAGGTGCTGGAAGCCCTGCCCACCATCCTCAAGGAGCGGCCCGAGGCCCCGGCCGCACCGGTGCTGCTCGAGACCGACGACGGCACGATCACCCAGTCATTGAACTGACGGGGGCTCCAGCCGCACGGCGAACCACTGCACGCTGCGGCCGGGCTCCAGCTCCAGCTGGCAGGCGGTTTCCAGCAGCCGCTCCGCCTGGGCCGCAGGCGAGGCCAGACCCGCCAGATCGGCGGGCACCGCTTCAAGGCCGGCCAGTTGCTGCTCCAGCCAGGCCAGGGTTTCCGCCGCCGTGAGGATGCGCTCGCGGCCAGCCGGCTCCAGCACCACGTAATGATCGAGTTCCCGCAGCAGCGGATCAGACATGGTCAGCACCGTCCTCGGCCCCATCCTGGCGCTGCTGCTGGCCCTGACGCCGGCAGCGGCTCCCAGCCCGCTGCAGCAGCGCAGCGCCGCCTGGCCGGCCTGGAGCCTGCCGGCACCGCTGGAGCGCCCCGGGCAGCAGGATCTGATCTACCCCGACTGGTTCCTCGGCGACTGGAGGGTGAGCGCCAGCGACGGCAGCCAGTTCACGGTGCGCTTCCAGCGCGATCGCCGCGGCCGGGTGGTGGGGGATCGGGCCGGCAACGCCCTGGCGGTGGGCCGGGCGGTGCTGGGGGAGCAGCTGCAGGCGGTGCGCAACGACCCGGCCAACCCCAACCGCCAGCTGGCCCGGCTGCAGCTGGACACAGGCGTGCTGCTGCAGCTGGAGTCGACGGTGGTGGGGCGGCGCCGGGAGCTGGCCGGCGACGATGAGCTGCGGGTGGATGAACTGGCCCTGCAGGTGGTGCACGGCCCCGGCAATCCGGCGATCAGCCAGGTGGAGACCCTCACCCGCTTCCAACGGCGCAGCCCGGAGCGGATCGAGGCGGAGCAGTGGCAGGCGAGCTATCCCTCGCCGGCGGCGGGGCTGGGGGTGAGGGCCAGCAGCAGCAGCCGGCTCAGCCTGCAGCTCGACCGAGATCGGCCAGGATCCGATCGCGCCAGCTGAACAGGGGCTGCAGCAGCGGGCTGTCGGCGATGCCGCTGACGCCGCGGCCGGCCAGCGGAGCGCCGCTGCAGGCCGGGAAGCGCAGCAGCGACAGCTGGGCCACCACGGCCAGATCCGCCAGACTGAGGCGATCACCCACCAGATAGGGCTGGGCGCTGGTGAGGGCCAGCAGCTGATCGAGGTTGCCGCGCAGCTGCTGACGCTCCGCCAGACCCACCACGCCGCCGAGGGCATCGCCCACACCCCCCAGCAGACCGGCGGGCAGACCGCCCACCAGCTGCCGCAGCGGCGCGGGGGTGGCTTCGGGCAGCAGGGCACCGCGCAGCACCGGGTCGGCGGCGGCGGCCTGCAGCAATGCCAGCCGGCAGCCAGCCGCGAGGGAGGTGTCGGCCCAATCCTCGACCAGCAGCACCCGGGCCCGCTGCTGCGGATCCTCCGGCAGCAGCGCCGGCAGGGGATGGCGGCGCTCGAGATGCAGGGCGATGGCGGTGGAATCGGCGATCACCTCGGCGCCATCCACCAGCACCGGCACCTGCCGCTGGCCGGAGAGGCGGAAGAGCTCCACCTGGCCGAGGCCGGGGGTGACCTCCTCCACGCTGTAGTCGAGGCCCTTGGCCGCCAGCACCAGACGCACCTTCTCGCAGAAGGCCGAATGGCGGAACTGGTAAAGCTGCATGCGCCAGGGCCGGGTGCCAGGCGGCAGAGTAGCCAGCGGAACAGAAGAGGTGTCCCGGCGGCGATGAAGGAATTTTTCCTCAATGTGACGCGCTATCCGCGCTATCTGATCGCCTTCGGCCTCGGCGTGGCCAACTCGGTGCTGGAGCCCCTGGCCGCCCGGGGCCGCAACCCGGTGACGGCGGTGGCGCTGATCGGTGCGGCCTTCAGCGGTCTGATCAGCCTGGGGCTGATCCTGCGTGCGATGGTGAGCACACCAGCAGTGGCATAGCCATGGCCCAGAGCCGCCGGGTGGAGCGGGTCGCCTCCGTGATTCGCCGCGAAGTGAGCGAGCTGCTGATGGGCGGCATCAAGGATGAGCGCGTCGGCCACGGTCTGGTGAGCGTCACCAACGTGGAGGTGGCGGGAGATCTGCAGCACTGCAAGATCTTCGTGAGCGTCTACGGCAGCGACGACGACCGCGAGCAGGCGATGGCCGGGCTGCGCTCGGCCGCCCCGTTCGTGAAAGGGGTGATCAGCCGGCGGCTGCAGATGCGGCGCACGCCGGAGGTGCTGTTCGTGCTCGATCGCGGCATCGAGCGAGGCACCTCGGTGCTGGGCCTGCTCAACCAGCTGGAGCAGGAGCGCAGCATCAAGGGGGAACCGGCTGAAGCGAGCGCCGTGTTCACCGAAGACGACCCGCTGGTCGAGAGCAATCCGGGGTCGGACGACGGCGAACCCGAGGCGGCCGCCGGCCGCGATGGGGATGCGCCCGAGGCATGAGCAGGCCGCAGCGGCCCGGAGGGACTGAACTGCGGCGGCTGATCGCCTCGCTGCTGGTGGTGCGGGCCAGCGGCCACCTGGGCGACGCCCAGCGCCGCTATCCCCGCTGGGAGCTGACCAACACCGAGCTGCAGAGCCTGCTGCATGCCGGAGTAGGCGGCGTGATCCTGCTGGGGGGCAGCACTGCCGAACTAGCGCTGCGCTGCCGGCAGCTGCAGCGCTGGGCCGGGCAAACCCTGCTGCTCTGCGCCGATGTGGAGGAGGGCGTGGGCCAGCGCTTCGATGGCGCCAGCTGGCTGGTGCCGCCGCTGGCCCTGGCGCGGCTGCATCGCCATGCACCGCAGCGGGCCCTGGCCCTGGCGGAGCGCTACGGGGCCTGCACCGGCCGCGACGCCCGCCGCGCCGGCCTCAACTGGGTGCTGGGCCCGGTGTGCGATGTCAACAACAACCCGGCCAACCCGGTGATCAACGTGCGGGCCTGGGGCGAGGATCCCGCCTGCTGCGGCCAGCTGGCGGCGGCCTTCATCCGCGGCCTGCAGGCTGAGGGCGTGCTGAGCTGCGCCAAGCACTTCCCCGGCCACGGCGACACCAGCTGCGACTCCCACCTGGAGCTGCCGGTGCTGCCCCACAGCCGCGAGCGGCTGGAGCAGGTGGAGCTGCCGCCGTTCCGCCAGGCGATCGCCGCCGGGGTGTCGGCTGTGATGACCGCCCATCTGCAGCTGCCGGCCCTCGACGCCGAGCGTCCGGCCACCCTCTCGGCGGCGGTGCTGACCGGCCTGCTGCGTCAGGAGCTGGGCTTTGAGGGGCTGGTGGTGACCGACGCCCTGGTGATGGAGGCGATCGCCGCCCACCACGGGGCCGGCGAGGCGGCGGTGCTGGCCCTGGAGGCCGGCGCCGATCTGGTGCTGATGCCGGCCGATGCCGATGCGGCGATCGCGGCGATCGAAGCGGCGGTGGCCAGCGGCCGCCTCGGCCTGGAGCGCCTAGAGGCCAGCGCCGAGCGGCGGCGGCGGGCCCTGGCGGATGTGACGCCCCAGAACGGCGCAGCCGAAACGCCACACCCGGCGGAAGCGGCGGCCCAGCCGGATCAGGCGCTGGAGCAGGAGCTGGTGGAGGCCTGCCTGGAGCGGCAGGGCCCGGCAATCCCGGTCAACGCCGCCCAACTCGCCAGCGGCGGCGGCGTGAATCTGCTGCGGCTCGATCAGGCGCTGCAGGCCCCCTTCCTGCCGGCGGGCGCACCGGCCCTGGTGCTGCCGCAGGCCGCCGGGCTGCGGCCCTGCCTGCTGGCGGCGGAAACCCCATCGCTGTGGCAGGCCAACGCCGAGACCCCTCTGGACCTGGAGCGCCTGGGGGAGGGACCGGTGCTGTTGCAGCTGTTCGTGCGCGGCAATCCCTTCCGCGGCGGCGCCGGCACGGCCGAACCCTGGCCCGCGGCGGTGCGGCAGCTGCTGGCCGCCGGGCGGCTGGCGGGCCTGGCGGTGTATGGCAGCCCCTATCTGTGGGAGGAACTGCGGCCGCAGCTGCCAGCGGATCTGCCGGCGGGCTACAGCCCGGGGCAGATGCCGCGGGCGCAGGCCGCTCTGCTGGGGGCCCTGGGGCTGGGCGGTGGCGATCCCGCCAGAGCCGCCACCGCCCAAGCCCAGAACGAGCCAGCGACAGCGAAGGGGGCGGATCAGGGCTTCACCGACTGAGCGGACGCCCGCGACCATCACCATCAGCACCTGAGCCACGCCACCCCAGCAGCGGCAGCATCCGCCCGGTGCCGCGACCATCGCCACAACCCTCCTTCGTAGCGCCCCCGCGATACCGCAGCCCCTGATGCCGCAGTCCTCGATGCCGCCCCGCCTCAGCCTGTCGATGATCGTGCGCAACGAAGCCGAGCGGCTGGAGGCCTGCCTGGCCTCGGTGGCCGGCTTCGTGGACGAGATGGTGCTGCTCGACACCGGCTCCAGCGACGCCACGGTGGCGATCGCCGAGCGCTGCGGAGCGGTGGTGCATCAGCTGCCCTGGCCCGGCGATTTCGCACCGGCCCGCAACGCCGCCCTGGAGCACGTGCAGGGGGACTGGGTGCTGGTGCTCGATGCCGACGAGCAGCTGCTGCCGGAGGCCCGGCCGGCGCTGCTGCAGCTGCTGCAGCAACCGGATCTGCTGGTGGTGAACCTGCTGCGCCAGGAGCGGGGGGCGAAGCAGTCGCCCTATTCGAGCGTCAGCCGGCTGTTCCGCCGCCATCCGGCGATCCGGTGGAGCCGGCCGTATCACTCGCAGATCGACGACAGCGTGCTGGCGCTGCAACGGCAGGAGCCCCACTGGCGCATCGCCGACTGCAGCGTGCCGGCGCTGGTGCACGACGGCTACCGGCCGGAGCTGCTGGCCAGGGGCGACAAGGCGGCCCGGCTGCGGCAGGCGATGGAGGCGGAGCTGGAGCGCAACCCGGCCGATGCCTACGCCTGCGCCAAGCTCGGCAGCCTGGAGGTGAGCGAAGGGCATCGCGAGCGGGGCATCGCCCTGCTGGAGCGGGGCCTGGCCCACTGCCCGGCGGCAGCGGTGCCGGAGCGCTACGAGCTGCTGCTGCACCTGGCGATGGCCGAAGCCCCGCGGCAACCGCAGCGGGCGATCGCGCTCTACCGCCAGGCCCTGGCCCTACCCCTGGGGGAGCGGGTGACCCTGGGGGCCCGGCTCAACCTGGCCGGCCTGCTGCAGGAGAGCGGCGCAGCGGACGCCCTGGAGGAAGCGGCGACCCTGTGCCGGCAGGCGGTGCAGGCCGCACCGGAGCTGGCCCTGGGCTGGGCCCAGCTGGGGCTGGTGGAACGCCGGCTCGGCCGCCTGGCGCCGGCGATCCAGGCCTACCGCCAGGCACTGCAACGGGATCCGCAGCAGGCGGAGGTGCAGCAGAACCTGGCGGCGGCGCTGCTGCTGGCGGGCGATATCGGCGGCGCCCGCGAGGGCTTCCGCCAGGCAATCACCCTGCTCCAGCAGCAGGGGCGAGCGGCGGCCGCCGAGGATCTGCGCCGGCGGATCGCCGGGGTGGTGTCGCTCTAGGGCGCACCAGCGATGGCCGAGGGGCCGAAGATCAGCCGAGCACCACCCATCCGCCGAGCCCATGGCCAGCGCCACCGCCGCCCAACCGCAACCGCTGCAGGGGCGCACCGTCGCCGTGACCCGGGCCGAGAGCCAGCTGGGGGCCGCGCGGCAGCTGTTCGAGGCCGCCGGCGCCACGGTGCTCGACCTGCCGGCCCTGGTGGTGACGCCACCGGATGAATGGGGGCCCCTCGACGACGCCCTCGACGAGCTGGAGGACTTCCACTGGCTGGTGTTCTCCAGCGCCAACGGCGTGGAGGCGGTGGAGCAGCGGCTGCAGCGGCGCGGCCGCAGCCTGGCTCACCGGCCAGCGGGCCTGCGCATTGCCGCCGTGGGGCGCAAGACCGCCCGGCTGCTGGAGGAGCTGGGGGCCAGCGCCGACTTCGTGCCGCCGGCCTTCGTGGCCGACAGCCTGGTGGAGCACTTTCCGGTGTCGGGCTGGGGGCTGCGGCTGCTGCTGCCGCGGGTGCAGAGCGGCGGGCGCACCCTGCTGGCGGAGGCCTTCGCCGAGGCCGGCGCCCGGGTGGTGGAGGTGGCCGCCTACGAAACCCGCTGCCCGGCGGGGCTACCCAGCGGCACCCTGGCGGCGCTGGAGCAGGGCCGGCTGGATGCAATCACCTTCAGCAGCGGCAAAACGGTGAGCCACACCGCCCAGATGCTGGCGGCGGCCTACGGCGATGGCTGGCAGCAGCGGCTGGAGCAGGTGGCGCTGGTGTCGATCGGGCCGCAGACCAGCGAGCGCTGCCGCAGCGACCTGGGGCGGGTGGATGCCGAAGCCGACCCCTACGACCTGGACGGCCTGGTGGCGGCCTGTGGGCGGGTCCTGACGGATCGCCCCTTCAGAGCTCAGCCGTGACCAGCTGCTTGCCCTGGCGCAAGGTGAGCACACCGCGATCGACGTCGATGGCGGCCACGGTCCAGCCGCTGGGCAGCAGTTCGGTCTGGCTGCCACCGCGCTCGCCGATGCTGAGGGCACCGCTGTTGGCACCGAGCTGCACCAGGGCCAGCGGCTGACCGGCGGAGCGCATCACGCCGCTGAAGCGGAAGTCGGCGGGCAGCTGCAGACGCACCGGCGCCGCGGCGCGGGCGCCGCCGAAACCGGGCTGGGGGGAAAAGGGATCGACGCGGCCGGAAGGGGCCGCC
>CBFHOT010000021.1:0-25771 GCA_965657465.1 Cyanobacteriota bacterium
CAGCAGCGGCGCGATCCAGGCGCAGGACAGCAACGACGGCAGCAGTGCCCGGACGAGCAGGGCCGGGGGCGGGCAGGAGCCGGCCAGCCGCCTGTGCACCAGCCGGGAGAGAAGATGGGGCACGGCCGCCCTGGCGCGATCATCGGAGGTGATCAACCTAGGGGAGCCGCTCGCTTCCTCAAACCCCCGCTCCGCCCAGCACCGCCATGGCACCAGAGGCATTCCGCAGTCCGGCCCGCGTGCTGGTGGTGGGCGGTGGCGGCCGCGAGAACGCCCTGGCCTGGGCCCTCACCCGCAGCCAGGGGGTGGAGACGGTGTGGGTGGCCCCCGGCAACGGCGGTACCGCCGAGCTGGCGGGGGTGAGCCAGCTGGCGATCGCCGAAAGCGACCATGACGGCCTGCTGCAGGCCTGCCAGGAGCACGGCATCGCGCTGGTGGTGGTGGGCCCTGAAGCGCCCCTGGCGGCAGGCCTGGCCGATCGGCTGCGGGCAGCGGCGATTCCGGTGTTCGGCCCCGGCGCCGACGGCGCCCAGCTGGAAGCCAGCAAGCAGTGGGCCAAAGCGCTGATGCAGGAGGCGGGTGTGCCCACGGCGGGGTATTGGCCCGCCACCAGCGCCGAGGAAGCCCTGAGGGTGCTGGCTGAGCAGAACCGCCCCCTGGTGGTGAAGGCCGATGGCCTGGCCGCCGGCAAGGGCGTGACGGTGGCGGAAACGATCGAGGAGGCCCGGGCCGCCATCGAGGAGATCTTCGCCGGACGTTTCGGTGGCGGTGCGGACGGCGCCTCGCTGGTGCTGGAGGAGCGCACCCACGGCCCCGAGGTGTCGGTGTTCGCCCTCAGCGATGGCGAGCGCATGGTGCTGCTGCCTCCAGCCCAGGACCACAAGCGCATCGGCGAAGGCGACACCGGCCCCAACACCGGCGGCATGGGCGCCTACGCGCCGGCGCCGCTGCTGAATGCCGCCGGGCTGGAGCAGGTGCGCCAGCTGGTGCTGGAGCCCACCCTGGCGGCCCTGCGCAACCGCGGCATCAGCTACCGCGGTGTGATCTACGCCGGGCTGATGCTCACCGAGCAGGGGCCCAGCGTGATCGAATTCAACTGCCGCTTCGGCGATCCGGAATGCGAAACCCTGATGCCCCTGCTCGGACCCGAGCTGGCGGCGGTGCTGCTGGCCTGCGCCGAAGGCCGGCTGGATCAGGCGCCACCGCTGACCATTGCCAGCGGCTGCAGCGCCTGCGTGATCGCCGCCGCCGAGGGGTATCCCGGTGAGATCCGCAAGGGCGAGCCGATCAGCTCGGCGCTGGTGATGGATGACACGCTGCAGCTGTTTCACGCCGGCACCCAGCGGCAGAGCGACGGGCGCTGCCTCAGCAGCGGTGGCCGGGTGCTGGCGGTGGTGGCCCAGGCGGACGACTTCGACCAGGCCTTTGAACGGGCCTACGCCGGCCTGGCCCAGGTGCACTTTGCGGGCATGACCTTCCGGCGTGACATCGGCCACCAGGTGCGCAGCCGATGAACAGCGGCGCGGCGCTCGACTGGCGGCAACGGCTGGCCCGCTGGTGGGCGGAATTCAGCCTGCAGACCAAGCTGCTGGCGGTAGCCACCCTGGTGGTGAGCCTGCTGATGACCGGCATCACCTTCGTGGCCCTCAGCGGCATCCAGCGCGATGCCCGCATGAGCGACACGCGCTACGCCCGCGATCTGGGACTGCTGCTGGCCGCCAACGTGACACCCCTGGTGGCGGAAGGCAACGACCGGGAGCTGGCCTCGGTGGCGGATCGCTTCTGGCGATCCAGCCGCAGCCTGCGTTACATCTTCTTTGCCGATCCGGAAGGGATCATCTACCTCGGCATTCCGATCGGCTCCAACAACGGCAGCAGCGAACTGCTGCTCAGCCGCCGCCTGGAACTGCCGGCCGACATCCAGAAGCGCCCGGAGAATCCACTGGTACGCCAGCACCTGACTCCCGATGGCCAGGTGACGGATGTGTTCGTGCCGATGGTGAGCGAGGGGCGCTACCTCGGTGTGCTGGCGCTGGGCATCAATCCCAACGAGACCCTGCTGGCCAGTGCCGCCCTCACCCGGGAGGTGACGGTGGCGGTGTTCATCTCTATCTGGGTGTTGGTGATCCTCGGCTCAGTCTTCAATGCGCTGACGATCACCCAACCAGTCAAGGAACTGCTGCGCGGGGTGCGGCAGATTGCCGGTGGCAATTTTGAAGCCCGCATCGCCCTGCCGGTGGGCGGCGAACTGGGAGAACTGCTGCAGGGCTTCAACACGATGGCGTCGCAATTGGAGGCCTACAAAGCCGCCAACATCGAGGAACTCACCGCCGCCAAGGTGAAGCAGGAATCGCTGATCGCCACCATGGCCGATGGGGCCGTGCTGCTGGATGCCGCTGGGGCGATCGTGCTGGCCAACCCCACCGCCCGGCGGCTGTTCCGCTGGGAAGGTCGCAATCTGGAAGGCAATGAGCTGATCGAGGAACTGCCAGAGCGGCTGGCGATGGATCTGCAGTCCGCCCTGGATAACGTGACCGGTGGCGAAAACGACAGCGCCGATGTGCGCTGCAGCGTGGGGGATCCACCGCGCACCCTGCGGATCGTGCTGCAATCGGTGCGCGATGCCAGCGGCGAAAGCCTCAAGGGCATCGCCATGACGGTGCAGGACCTCACCCGCGAGGTGGAACTGAACGCGGCGCAAAGCCGCTTCATCAGCAATGTGTCGCACGAGTTGCGCACCCCGCTTTTCAACATCAAGAGCTACGTGGAAACCCTCTACGACCTGGGGGATCAACTCAGCGACGAGGAACGCCAGGAATTCCTCGGCATCGCCAATGCCGAAACCGACCGTTTGACGCGGCTGGTGAATGACGTTCTGGATCTGTCCCGGCTGGAATCGGGCCGGCAGTGGAGCTTTGCCCCGCTGGAGCTGGGGGGCGCGATCGAACAGACCCTGCGCACCTACCGCCTCAACGCGGAGGAAAAGGGTGTGGAGCTGGCCTTCAGCAGCGAAGACAGCCTGCCGCGGGTGATGGGCAACTGGGATCTGCTGCTGCAGGTGCTCGACAACCTGGTGGGCAATGGCCTCAAGTTCACCCGACCCGGGGGACGGCTGATGCTGCGGGCCTATCCCTGGCCTGACCTGTGCGAGCTGGATCCGAGCACGAGCCCCAGCAGCGACAACCCAAGTTGCGGCATCACCTCACCGCTGCCGCGACTGCGGGTGGAAGTGGCCGACACCGGCTGCGGCATCTCCGAAGGCGATCAACAACGCATCTTCGAGCGCTTCTACCGGGTCGAGAACGCCGTTCACACCGAAGCAGGCACGGGTCTGGGGCTTTCGATCGTGCGCGGCATTCTCGAGAAGCACGGCGCCCGCATTCAGATGGTCAGCGAGCCGGAGGTGGGCACCACCTTCTGGTTTGATCTGCCGCTGGAGCATTCCGACAGCGATGAACTGACGCTGCTGGCGGAACGGCGGCGCCAAGACGATCCGGAGCTGTCCCGGCTCAGCTGATCAGGCGTCGTCGGTGACGCCGCGCACGATCCGGGCCAGTTCGCTGCGCTCGTCGTTGGTGATGCGATGGGGCACACCGGAGATGATGCGCTCAAAGTTGGAGAAGGAGTCCTTGATCTCCGGCCCGTTGCTGGTGATCACGAACTCGCGGATCCCCTTGTCGTGCCAGGAGCCACGCATCTTGAAGACATTGAGAGCGCGGGCCATCTCACCGCGAATCTCCACGTACTGCAGGAGCAGAATGGTATCGGTGATTGTGGAGATGTGGGAGTCTGTGATCGAATGGCTACCCATGAACTCCTCGGAGGTGTTCGTGAAGAAGCCGGCAATCTCCTCCTGCTTGGCATAACCAGTGACGCCGATCACAAACTGGCGGAAGGCGTTGTGACTGACGCCGCGAGCCAAGGCGCTGAGGGAGTCAATCGCCATCCGCGACGGCTTGAACTGGCTGATCTCGGTTTTGATGATCTGCAGGTGATCCTCAAGGCCGGTTGACTCCGGATAGGCACAGATGATCTTGAGCAAGCCATCCTGCTCCATCTGCTCGAAATCAATGCCCCAGCTGGTGGCATTACGCAGCAGCTGAGCGCGGGATTCCTCGTAGGCAAACAGAATCGCTCGCTCCTTACTGCGGCAGGCGTCTTCGATGAACTTGGAGACGAGCAGGGTCTTGCCGGTACCGGTGGCACCGGTGGCCAGGATGATCGAATCCTTGAAGAAACCGCCGCCGCACATTTCGTCGAGCTTCGGCACACCGGAACTGAGGCGCACATTGGAGCTGCGCTGGGTGAGGCGCATCGCCCCCAGGGGGAAGACGCTCATGCCATGACTGCCGAGCGTGAAGGGGAACTCCCCCTTCATGTGGGTGGTGCCGCGTAATTTGAGGATCTCCACAGTGCGCCGACGGCGCTCGCCCTCCAGGACGTTGCGCAGAATCACCACGTTATCCGAAACAAACTCTTCAACCCCATATCGCGCGATCGGACCATATTCATCAATCCGCTCAGTGGTCATCACCGTGGTGACACCAATCTCCTTGAGCCTGGCAATCAGACGGAAGATTTCCCGACGCACGACCGACACAGCATCGTATTGCTGAAATACAGCCGTGATCGAGTCAATCGCCACACGGCGGGCTTTATACTTCCGAATCGCATAGTTGATCCTCTCAATCAGACCAGAGAGATCAAAACTTCCCGCTACGTCCTGACCCTCAGGATCGGGAGAGGCATCAAGGATGAAGAGCTTATCCTGCTCCACCATCTCTTGCAAATTCCAACCAAAACTGGCAGCATTGCGCAGAATATCGAGCGGCGATTCCTCAAAAGTCACAAAGATGCCGGGCTCGTTATACTGACGAATACCGTTGTAGAGAAAATTCAACGACAGCACGGTCTTGCCCGTTCCCGAGGTCCCTGAGACCAGAGTGGACCGCCCGATCGGCAGGCCGCCGTGACAGACATCATCAAACCCCTCGATCCCGGTGGGGAGCTTCTGCACCTGCAGCAGGGGCGTTGCGGTGGAGCTGGGGTCCGGCATGGGAGGGAGGTGAGATCGCGGCGAAAGAAAAGGGGGACAGAGGTGACCGGCTGGCCGGAGACTGCTCAGACGTGATCGGAGCCCACCGGCAGATTCTCCATCACTTCGTCGCCGAGCGTGGGATCCTCGGTGAGCTCATCGTAAAGAAGATCCAGACCAATCAGCACACGTTCACGATCGCTGAGGTCGCCGATGATGCGCCGCACAGGCGGCGGCAGGATTTTAGCCAGGGTGGGCGTTGCCAGGATCTTATCCTCCTCAGCAAGCTGAGGATTCTTGAGCACATCAATCACCTTGAGGGCATACACGCCCTGAAACTCCGTTTCCAGGATGTTGCGCAGGGTCTTGAGCGCCCGCATGGAATTGGGCGTGTTCCCAGCCACGTACAGCTTGAGGATGTAGGTCTTGCGGGGGGACATGAAAAGGGTGCTCCTTGATCAGACCACGGGCTTGCCGGAGCTCGACGGCAAATCGGGGGGCATCAGATCCACCGGCCGCGAAGCCGGAGGCCCCGCCTCGCCGAAGGGGGCATCGGGGGGAATCGAGCGCCGGTACATCTCGCAGAGATGGGCCAGCACATCGAGAAGGGCAAGGCGATAGTCCTGAAGGAAGTCGCTCTTATGCCCCTCCAGCTTAAGCTGCTTGGCAAAAGCTTCAATGAGATTCATGTGAATCTCAACGGCTTTTGTCACAGGCAGGTCACAGAAAAAGGCGGTGTTGACAAAACTCTCCAGGGCCTGGTTGGCAACACCAGGATTGCGGAAGTAGCTGAGCAACAGGTCGCGGTAGGTGCGCTCCAGAGAGCGCACCAACGGCTCCGCCTCATCCACCGGCAGGTTGCGCAGAAAGCGCGCCGGATCGCGCTTGTAAAAGACGCCCAACAGGCCGAGGCGAGCCTGCAGGCGATTGGCAAGACGCCAGCGCTCGGGCATGGCAGCATCACCGGATTCAGCCAGGGTCTGGCTGGCATCGCCGAGGCCGCGGCTGAGATAACGGGAGATCGCCGCATCCAGGCTGTAGGGCAACTGCTCCAGTTGATCTGGGGCCAGATGCACCTCATCCCGGTGATACTCGGCCTGCGCACCGGCGGAGCCGATGACGACGGCCGGCAGCAACAGCCCCTGGCCGCGCAGCTCCGCCGCCACCTGAGGGGTCACCTGCCCCTGCTCGAACAGCAGGGCATCGCAGCTGTCCCGCAGCTGGTCGAGGGTCTCAGCGGGCTGGTCGCCGAGTTCGGCGTTGACCAGACGAAAGCGCTGCTGACCCTCCAGCCAGCGGCCGACAGCAGCCTGAAGGCCGGGATCGCGGAGGAGAGAGACGATGGTGAGGGCCGATTCGGGCATGGAGAGCCGAAGACGGCGGCAGACCCGCCGAGGCTTGGCCCCAATATTGACGAAGCGGCGACAGAAGAGGGAGAATTCGTGTTTGTCTTCCAAAACGTGCGCCAGGCCGCAATGGCGGTCGTCGTCAGCCTGGCCACGCCCCATCCGTCATGAGCGATTCCTCCAGCAGCGCCGGCGCCACCGGCCCCTACGCCATCGTTGAGGCCTCGGGCCAGCAGTTCTGGCTGCAGCCCAACCGCTACTACGACCTCGACCGCATCACCGCCGATGTGGACAGCACCGTGACCCTGGAGAACGTGCTCCTGGTCAACGACGGCAGCAGCGCCACCCTCGGCCAGCCCTACGTCCAAGGCGCCAGCGTGGAACTGAAGGTGATGGCCCATCGCCGCGGGCCGAAGGTGATCGTCTACAAGATGCGCCCCAAGAAGAAGACCCGCCGCAAGAACGGCCATCGCCAGGAGCTGACCCGGGTGATGGTTCAGTCGATCTCGGTGGGCGGCAAGGCCCTGGCCTGAGGCCAATGCAGCGGTTTCGGGTCCTGCGGCCCGAGCCTCCTCCCCCGGACACCTCCTACGACTTCCCCCTCTCTGACTCTCCATGGCACATAAGAAAGGCACGGGTTCCACCCGCAACGGCCGCGACTCCAACGCCAAGCGCCTCGGCGTCAAGGCCTACGGCGGCGAAGCCGTCTCGGCCGGTTCGATCCTGATCCGCCAGCGCGGCACCTCGGTGCTGCCCGGCATCAACGTGGGCCGCGGCTCCGACGACACCCTGTTCGCCCTGGTGGATGGCGTGGTGAGCTTCGACACCATCAAGCGCGGCCTGCGCAGCCGCAAGCGCATCAACGTGGCCGTCGGCTGATCCAGCCGGGTTTGAGCGTTGTCGTGGGCGCCGCCAGCCGGCGCTCACCATCCCTGCCGGCGCAACCCGCGCCGGCTTTGTGCTGTCTGGCTCTGGAGTCGCCGGGTGGCAGGGCTGACAGGCAACCCTGATGGACAGCCCTGCGGTTGGTGACCCCGGCGGCGGAGAGCGGCCGTGTCGATCGCCAGCCAAGTCTGTCGCCAGCTCAGCCCTCCAGCAGCCGGTAGGCGCGGGTGGTGATCAGGAACGGGTGGAACACCTCCAGGAAGCGGCGCTGCAGGGTGCGGAAGAAGGCGTCCACCAGCTGGGGATCGTCGTTGTGGAAGGGGTATTCGCCGTTGAAGCCCTGGAAGAAATACCAGTTGAGCAGGGCGATCGAACCCGGTCCCATGCGCGCGGCGAACAGCTCCAGCTGGGCGGCGGGATCGGCCAGATGCTCCAGCACATCCAGGCACACCAGCGTGTCGAAGCGCTCGGGCAGGCCGGGATCCTGCAGATCGCGGAAGCAGGCCAGCTTGTGAGCCAGACCGAGCTGCTCAGCGCGGGCCTGCACGAAGGAGCGGTTGTGGGGGTTCAGATCGACGAACCACACACGCTCCACCTGCGGCAGGGCGGCCGCCGCCAGGGCATGGCTGCCGATGCCACCACCAAAATCCAGCACCTGACCGCGGGCGAAGCGCTGCTGCAGGCGCAGGGTGTCGGCGATGTAGTCCGCGCTGCCCAGGTGCCAGGCCGCCAGCTCCAGCAGATGGCCTGTCCCCACCGTCTCCTCGTAGAAGCGGTCGGCCTGATCGAGATCAAAGGCACCGGGATGCAGGGCCGCCAGATCGGCGGTGCTGCGCGGCAGGCGCGCCTCCAGCTGGTCGGGCTCCAGCGCGAGGTAGCGGGCCAGCTGCGACTTGAGATCGAAGCCGTCGGCCAGAAACCGCTCCACACCCAGGGCCAGTGCCGCCATCGCCACAGCTACGCAAGGGCTCAACCTAGGCAAAGGCCTGGCGTGCCCCCGGCCACCCAGGCTGCAAACCGGAGCGCTCAGGCCGTCTCCAGCTCGGCACCGGGCCCGGGCACCTGCAGCCAGCGCCGCAGCCAGCGCACCAGCAGATAGAAGGGCAGCGTGTCCAGCAGAGCCGCCAGGGCCTTGAATAGGTAGCCGCTGGCGATGAAGCTCACCAACTGCGGCAGCTCCGGCTGATCCGGGCGCAGCGGCAGCACATGGTTGGCGTAGTGACTGATCAGCACCACCGCCGTGGTGTCCACCAGCTGGCTCACCAGGGTGGAGCCGTTGTTGCGCAACCAGAGGGCTCGGCCATGGCTGACGCGTTTCCAGAAATGGAACAGCCGCACGTCGGTGAACTGGGCCACCAGATAGGCCGCCATCGAGGCACCCACCGCCCCGAAGGCCAGCCGCTGCACCTCAAAGAAGGTGGCCTCCGGCGCCCCGGCCAGGCCGGGCAAGCTGCCCCCAAGCCAGAGGATCAGCACCACCCAGGCGTTGAGCAGCAGGCCCACCCACACCAGCTGGCCCGCCTTCTGCTCGCCCCAGAGTTCGCTGATCAGGTCGGTGCAGAGGAAGGTGACCGGGTAGGGGAGCGCCCCCACCGCCACCACGATCGGCCAGGAGCCGATGCTGCCCAGCTGCAGAAAGCGGGTGAGGCCCAGGATGTTGAGCATGCCCAGCGTGCCGAGAAACAGCCCCGCCAGCACGAGGAACACCAGATCGCGGCGCTGCTGGAGAGTCATCGCGGGGCGGCATGGGACGCTGCCAGCCTGGCAGCGGTCAGCGGTGCTGCCGCGGCAGCATCCACGGCCCCTGCTCCCTTCCCTTTTTTCCTCCCAGCGGCGGCACGGCCATGACGGATCAGCCCTGCGGCTTTCTGGTGCTCGACAAGCCAGCCGGCCTCAGCTCCCACGGCTGCGTGGCACGGGTGCGCCGGGCCTACGGCCTCAAGCGGGTCGGCCACGGCGGCACCCTGGACCCGGCCGTGACCGGCGTGCTGCCGATCGCCCTGGGGCCGGCCACCCGCCTGCTGCCCTACCTCAGCGGCGACAAGACCTACCGCGGCGTGGTGCAGCTGGGGCTGATCACCAGCACCGACGACCTGGAGGGTGAGGTGCTGGAGCAGCGGAGCGTGCCGGCACTGCAGACCAGCGATCTGGAGGCGGCCCTGGCAGCGTTCCGGGGGCCGATCGCCCAGCGGCCGCCGGCGGTGTCGGCGGTGCATGTGAACGGCCAGCGGGCCTACGCCCTGGCCCGGGCCGGAGAGGCCGTGGAGCTACCGCCGCGGCCGGTGACGATCCACCGCCTGGAGCTGCTGGCCTGGCATCCCGCCAGCGGCCAGCTGGAGCTGGAGGTGCACTGCTCCGCCGGCACCTACATCCGCTCCCTGGCCCGGGATCTGGGGGAGGCCCTCGGCTGCGGCGGCAGCCTGCACAGCCTGCGGCGCACCGGAGCCCTGGGCTTCAGCCTGGAGCAGAGCGTGCCGCTGGAGCGCCTGGCGGCGGAACGGCTGGCGCTGGAGCCGCTGCCGCCCCTGATCGATCCGCTCCAGGCCCTCGCCCATCTGCCCCAGCACCATCTCGACCCGGAGGCGATGGCCGGCTGGCGCTGCGGCCGGCCCCAGAGCTGCCCGAGCACCTGGCGCGCTGAAACGGCAGTGGTGGTGGTGACGCCGGATGGCAACCTGGCGGGCATGGCCCGCGTCACGGATCCCGGCCTGCTGCAGCCGCGTCTGGTGCTCGACGCCGCCGGCTGAGGTCGGGCCGTCCGCGTTGCCCACCCCCACCGCTCTCTCCTGACGACTGCATGGCCGGCCACAGCCGATGGGCCCAGATCAAGCGCACCAAGGCGGTGGTGGATGCCAAACGCGGCGCGGTGTTCACCCGGCTGGGCCGGGAGATCATGGTGGCGGCGCGGGCCGGTGCCGATCCGGCGGGCAACTTCCAGCTGCGCACGGCCATCGAGAAGGCCAAGGCGGCACGGGTGCCCAACGCCAACATCGAGCGAGCGATCGCCAAGGGATCCGGCCAGGGCGGCGCCGGCAGCGATCAGTTCGAGGAGGTGCGCTACGAGGGCTACGGCCCCGGCGGCGTGGCCGTGCTGATCGAATCGCTCACCGACAACCGCAACCGGGCCGCCGCCGAGATCCGCCTGGCCTTCAGCAAGAACGGCGGGAACCTGGGGGAGACCGGCTGCGTGGGCTATCTGTTCGAGCACCGCTCGGTGGTGCGCCTCGAGCGGCCGGGGCTGCCGGAAGAGGAGCTGCTGGAGCAGCTGCTGGCCCTGGAGGAGCAGGGGGGACCGGAGGTGCTGGGCTATGAGCTGGACCCCGACGGCGCGGAGGTGTTCGGCGCCTTTGCGCAGCTGGAAGCCCTGCAGGATGGCCTGCGCCAGCTGGGGCTGCCGGTGAGCGGCTGGGAGCATCGCTGGATCGCCGGCACCCCCTGCCGCCTGGAGGATCCCGCCGCGGTGGCCAGCTGCCTGAAGCTGCTTGATGCGCTGGAGGAGCTCGATGACGTGCGCAGCGTCACCAGCAACCTGGAGGCCGACGAGGAGCTGCTGCAGGCCGCCCTCGGCTGAGGCGGAGGCATCAGGGCAGAGCCAGCTCGGCGGCGGCGGCGGCATCCGCCACCACCATCAGGCGGGGATGCTGCTGCAGCCAGCTGCCGGGCACCGCCGCACAGGGCGGCTCCTGCAGGCAGCGCCGCAGGATCGTCGCCTTGGCCGCACCGGTGACCACCAGCAGCAGCTGCCGGGCCGCCAGGATCTCCGCCAGACCCAGGCTGATGGCCATCGCCGGCACCGCCTGGGGATCACCACCGAAGGCGGCGGCGTTCTGGCAGCGGGTGCTGGCAGACAGCATCAGGGCGCGGCAGGGGGCCTCCGGGCCGCAGGGGGGCTCGTTGAAGCCCACATGACCGTTGAGCCCCAGCCCGAGCAGCTGCAGCCCGATGCCGCCCGCCCGGGCAAGGGCCTCGGCGTAGCGGCGGGCCTCAACCGCCGGATCGGGCACCAGGCCGCCGGGCAGCTGCAGCTGCTCCGGCTCCAGGCCCAGGGGCCGGCCCAGGGCAGCCGTCATGAAGGCCCGGAAGGAGCGGGGGTCATCGGGGCCCAGGCCCACGTATTCATCGAGGTTGAAGCTCAGCCAGCCGGCGCGCAGCCGCTGCCGCTCGGCCGCGGGCAGGCGCTGCACCAGCTGCAACAGAGCCGCGTAGACGGGCTCCATCGTGCGGCCGGTGGCCAGGCCCAGGGGTTGACGCAGACCCCCTGAAGGCGCGTCTGCAGTCAGCCCCGGGCAGCCCTGCAGCAGCTCCCACAGCAGCCGATCGGCCACCAGCCGAGCCACAGCGCTGGCATCGGGGAGGATCTGCAGGTCGAGCGCGCCGGGCGGCAGCACGGCGTTCAGGGCTGTGGGGTGTAGGTGCGCAGTTCGGTGCCGCGGTAGTAGTGCCGCAGGATCTGTTCATGGCTCTGGCCGCGCTGGGCCATGGCATGGGCCCCCCACTGGCTCATGCCCACCCCATGGCCGAAGCCGCGGCCGATCGCCAGCAGCGCCGGCTGGGGCAGACGCAGAGGGCCCGGACGGACGGGTGCCGGCCCATCGCCGGGGGCGCTGGTGGGCGGCGCCGATCCACCGGCATCGCCAGCGCCATCGCGGGGCAGCGGACCGATGGCTGAATCGATCAGCACCGCATCAGCGCCCGCCTCGCGGGCAGTACCGGTGGTGGCAGCGGCCGCCGGGAGCGGAGGCGGAGGCGGCAGCAGGCCGGCCATCGCCAGCTCCGGCGCCACCAGCTCAAAGCGCACCAGGGTGCTGCGCAGCTTGAGCCGACTGCGCAGCTCGGCGCCGCTGAGCGCCAGGCTGCCGCGGGGTCCGAGCACGCGGGCCTGACGAATGCGGCCGGTGGCGGTGGTGGCGGTCACGTCGATGCGGCTGACGCCGCCCAGCTCCGGAAAGGCGCGCAGCAGCAGATCAGGCCCCAGCCGCTGCTGCCACCGGTGCACCGGGCTGTGGCTGTCGTCGTCGGCGACGCTCACCAGGTAGGGCAGCTGCTGCCGCCAGAGATCGCCGCTGTTCTCGGTGAGGCCGCCGCTGCTGCTGTGGAACACCGGGTTGGCCAGGCTGCCGCCATACATCAGCACCTGGCCGCGGGTGCTGGCCACCGCCTGGCGGGTGGACTCGGTCTCCGACTCCAGGCCCTTGTAGACCTGGCTGCTGACGGTGGCGCTGACATCGAAGGCGGCCGCCGGCTTGCGCTGACGCAGGGCATAGGTGCGCGCCGCCACCGCCTGGGCCCGCAGGGCGGGCTGGGGCCAGCTGGCGGGCATCTCACCGCCCACGACGCTGGGGAGGTAGGTCTCAAGGGGCAGGTGATTGATCGCCTGCAGGCTGCCGCCGCTGCTGAGCAGCTGCAGGCGGCCGCGATAGCGGCGCTGCTGCAGCTGAAAATCGCCGCCATCGGCGGCCTGGGCGGCCGCTGGTGACGCCCCTGGGGGCGAACTCTGGGGCACCAGCCAGTGGCTGGCCGCCGGCGGCAGCAGCCGCGTGCTGGGCTCGGCTCCCTCCAGATCCAGCCGCAGCCGCCCCGCCTCGCTGCTGAACGTCAGGCGGCTGCCGGGCGCCAACACCAGCCCCACCGGCTGCAGGCGCAGGGGTCGCTCCAGCGCCTGAACCTGCAGGCGCAACCCCTCGGCCAGCAGCACGCGCACCTCCGTCTGCTGCTGCTGGCGGGCCTGGAGGGGCCGGTCGGCCGCCAGCAACAGCACGGGCACAGGCGCCGGCAGGGTGGCCGCCACCATCAGCGGCAGCACCGGCTGCAGAGCCAAGGGCCAGGAGCGCGGCGACCAGGGCATCGGCACGGGCGATTGCAGCGCCCCATTGTGGCCGGCGTGGCAGCATGCGCCAGAGGCCCATCGCCTGTGCAGGTCACGTTTCTCGGCACCAGCTCCGGGGTGCCCACCCGCGGCCGCAACGTCTCGGCGGTGGCCTTGCGCCTGCCCCAGCGGGCGGAGCTCTGGCTGTTCGACTGCGGGGAAGGCACGCAGCACCAGTTCCTACGCAGCGACCTGCGGGTGAGTCAGCTGCGGCGGGTGTTCGTCACCCACATGCACGGCGATCACGTGTTCGGCCTGCCCGGATTGCTGGCCAGCCTGGGACTGGCCGGCACCTGCCCGGGGATCGATCTCTACGGACCGGATCGCCTGCGCGACTATCTGGAGGGGGTGCTGCACACCAGCTCCACCCGCATCGGCTATCCGCTGCGCCAGCACCGGGTGCGGCCGGCGGCCACCAGCGGCGAGCCGCTGCTCGATGACGGCGAGATCACCGTGCGCTGCACGCCGCTCACCCACCGGGTGCCCGCCTATGCCTACCGGGTGGATCAGAAGCCGAGGGCGGGTCGCTTCGATGTGGAGCGGGCCAAGGCCCTGGGCATCCCGCCTGGGCCGATCTACGCCGACCTGAAGCGGGGCCGCAACGTGACCCTGGAGGACGGTCGGATCATCAACGGCGCCAGCCTATGCGGACCGGAGCGGCCCGGCGCCAGCGTGGTGTATTGCACCGACACCGTGTTCTGTGAAGCGGCGGTGGAGCTGGCGGCAGGCGCCGACCTGCTGATCCACGAGAGCACCTTCGCCCACGCGGAAGCGGAGATGGCCTTTGCCCGCCAGCACTCCACCAGCACGATGGCCGCCCAGACGGCGCTGGCGGCGGGGGTGAAGCAGCTGGCCCTCACCCACCTCAGCCCGCGCTACGTGCCGGGCAACCCCGTCACCCCCGACGATCTGCTGGCGGAAGCGCAGGCGATCTTCCCCAACACCCTGATGGCCCGCGACTTTCTCAGCATCGACGTGCTGCCGGAGGAGCCGGAGGCCGCAGCCTGACCGAGGGCGGCGGGCTCCAGCCAGCGCAGCCCCAACCACCCTGCAACAGTTCCCCCCAAACCGGCCCGGAGGCCCCTGCCCCCGTGATACAAGGGCTCCGATGCGGTTTGTTCCGCCAACCCTCCGGCTTCTCCCCATAGCCTCGACTCCTATGGCCTCCGCCTCCTCGACCCTCCGCAGAGCGCTGCGGGCCACCGCCGGCACGCTGCTGGCCCTGCCCCTGATGCTGCTGCTCTGCATCGGCTTCGGCGGCGAGGCGATGGCCGCCCAGTGGACCAGTGAGCAGCTCACGGTGCCGGCTTCGGCTGATGGCAACAGCGTGACCTTCAGCGAACAGGAGATCAAGAGCGGCCGCAAGCTGTTCAACAACAGCTGCGGTGAGTGCCACGCCGGCGGCATCACCAAGACCAACCAGAATGTGGGCCTCGACCCCGAGACCCTGGCCCTGGCCACCCCCGCACGCGACAACGTGGCTGCCCTGGTGGACTACATGAAGGACCCCACCAGCTACGACGGTGAGTACTCGATCGCCGACGTGCACCCCAGCATCCGCAGCAGCGACATCTTTGTGAAGATGCGCGACCTCGACGACGAGGATCTGCGTCTGATGGCCGGCTACATCCTCACCGCTCCGAAGGTGCAGGGGATGCAGTGGGGCGGCGGCAAGATCTACTTCTGATCTCGCGCCAACGCAGCGAGCCTCGCTGCAGCCAAGGTCCGGCCCAAAGGCCGGACCCACCGCACCGGCCCCTGGGCCGGTTTTTTGATGCTGGATCGCCGCGGCATCAGGCCTGGTGACGGAGCCTGGGCAGGGCTGAACAGCCGCTGGAGAGAGCAGCAGGCAGCGGCAGGCAGCCGGCCCGTAGCGGCACGAACCCAGCCCGAGCTGAGCTTCAGACCGATGGCGGCTCTGCGGCAGGCGGCGGCGGCTGGGTGTTGGCCGCATCCCAGGAGGCCGGCAGCTTGCTGTACCACCATTCCTGCAGGGCAGGCGCCAGCCGTACCGGGAAGAGGGTGATCACGGTGCGGGTGGGCCTGGCGCCGGGCTGCAACAGCTCCACGGCGTAGGAAGGGCAGCGACGGGCGGCAAGGTCGGCCACGAAGCGACGGCCGATGCGCCGCCAGCTGGGTTCCTTGCTGCGCCAGGCCAGCCGGCAGCAGGGCCAGGGCAGCTCCTCGCGATCGAACAGGCGGCAGCAGGGCCCCAGCACCCGGAAGCTGTACTGGCCGCCGGGGCTGGTGTGCTCACTGCCCGGCTCCAGCAGGCAGCCGGCGGCAGCGGCGGCATGGGTGGATGGGGCGGACACGGGCAGCAGGGGAGAGAGGAGGGCACGGGGCCATCAAGAGGCCATAAAAAAGCCACCCCGCAGGGTGGCCGGAATGCCAGGGGCAGACCACAGACCGGCAGGGCCGGCTGGAGGGCTCAGTAGAGCTCTTCTTCGGCGTGGGTCTTGATGGTGCAGTCGCTGGTGGGGTAGGCCACGCAGGTCAGCACGAAACCGGCTTCGATCTGGTCATCGTCCAGGAAGCTCTGGTCGGACTGGTCCACGGTGCCAGCGGTGATCTTGCCGGCGCAGGTGCTGCAGGCACCGGCACGGCAGGAGTAGGGGAGGTCGATGCCCTGCTCTTCAGCGGCGTCGAGGATGTACTGGTCGTCGGGAACCTCGATGGTCTTGTTGAGGCCCTCTGCCTCGCTGATGAGGGTGACCTTGTAGGAAGCCATGGAATGGTTTGGGGCTCACAGGCGCCAGGGAAACAACCCAGGTCCTGTAGGACCCGCCCTTCATACATCCGCCGCCACCCGTTCCTGTTGTTTTGTGAGAGCGGTTCCGGGAAGGCCAATCAAAAGCAGATCACAGATCAGCGTGCCTTATGCAACAGCATCAGGCCCCACTGGCTCTGCTGGGCCGCCAGCTCGGCCCGCCAGCCCCGCTCGGCCAGCACCTGCTGCAGCCGCGGCGCCTGATCCACCAGCAGGCCGCTGAGCAACCCCACCCCGTGGGGCGCCAGCACGGCATCGAAAGCCGGACTGAGCGCCTCGATCACCGGCGCCAGGATGTTGCAGAGCAGAAGATCGGCTGGCTGCCCCTCCAGCAGCTCGGCCAGCACGTCCGCCGAGCCGAGCCGCACCTGCAGGCGGTCCTGGAAGCCACTGACGGCGGCGTTGTCACGGGTGGCGCGCACCGCCAGCGAATCGGTGTCGACGGCCGCCACGCTGGCCGCCCCCTGCAGCAGGGCGGCGATGCCGAGGATGCCGCTGCCGCAGCCGAGATCAGCCACCCGCAGGCCCTCCAAGCCCAACGCCGGCTCCGTCGCGGCGGGCTCCAGGGGCCAGCGGCCGTCCGCCAGCCGCTCGAGCCCCTCCAGACAGAGGCGGGTGGTGGGGTGGCTGCCGGTGCCGAAGGCGCTGCCGGGATCCATGCGGATCACCAGGCGATCGGCGTGCTCCGCCGGCAGCTCCAGCCAGGCGGGCAGGATCAGCAGCCGCTCCCCCACCGGATCGGCCTGCCAGTGCTGCTTCCAGCTGAGGCTCCAGTCCTCATCGTCCTGCTGGGTCCAGGTGATCGGCGGCAGGGTGAGGCCAAACGTGGCGGCCAGGGGCGCCAGGGCGAGCTCCAGCTCAGCCCGCTCCGCCTCGGGCCAGTCGGCCTCCGGCAGCCAGGCCACCAGCTGCCGCTGGTCGGGGGCCTCGGGGCGGTGGCGCACGGCCACCCGATGGATGCCGAGCGCCCCCAGCTTCCAGGTCAGCGATTCCTCCAGCTCGGGGAGGGCGGGCAGTTCAAGGCGCCACCAGGCGAGGGACATGGCAGAAGAGAGGGGAAGGGAAGAGACAACAAACAAAACGCGGGCGAACCGGCGACGCCGCACCGCGCAGCGAGCCGGGCGGGGATGGGCCGGGCTGCGGTCAGGCAGCAAAAAGGGGCGCCGACAGGCGCCCCCAGGCTGATCAGCGCAGCGGCAACCGTCCAGCTCACGCACGGCACCGCTCGGACGACGTCAGAGGGTCACGGGATGGGCTTCCTGGATGCCGTTGATCTGGTGCACCGTGGCCAGCAGGCTGGGGGGGATGGGGTCATCGAGGCTCAGCACCATCACCGCATCGCCGCGCACGATGCGCCGGCCCACCTGCATCGAGGCGATGTTGACGTTGTGCTCGCCGAGCACCGAGCCGATCTGGCCGATGATCCCGGGCATGTCCCGGTGACGGGTGAACAGCATGTGGCGGCTGGGCGCCACGTTCACCGGGAATTCGTCGATGGTGGTGACGCGCAGCTCACCATCGGCGAACACGGCACCGGTGACGCTGTGGTTGCCCTTGCTGCTGCGGGAGCTGAGCTGCAGCGAACCGCCGGCGAAATCGCGGGCCGCGTCGTCCTTGACCTCCAGCACGTGGATGCCGCGGTCCTTGGCCTCCAGGGTGGCGTTGACGAAGTTGATCGAATCGCCCAGGGCGGTGGAGAGCACCCCCTTGAGCGCCGCCACCACCAGGGGCTGGGCGGGGTGCTGGGCGAACTCACCCTGCAGACGCACCTCCAGCTCGCTGATCTGGCCGCCGGCCAGCTGGCTGAGCAGCTGACCGAGGGTTTCGGCGAGCTGCAGATGGGGCTTGAGCTGCTCCATCACCTCGGCGTTGAGGCCGGGGATGTTGACGGCGCTGCGGGCGGGCAGGCCCAGCAGCACGTCGCGGATCTGCTCGGCCACGTCGATGGCCACATTCTCCTGGGCCTCTTCGGTGGAGGCGCCGAGGTGCGGCGTGAGGATCAGGCGCTCCTTGACGGTCCGCAGCGGCGAATCGGCCACCAGCGGCTCCTTGGCGTACACGTCGAGGGCAGCGCCGGCAATCACACCGGCCTCCACCGCCTCGGCCAGAGCCGCTTCATCGACGATGCCGCCCCGGGCGCAGTTCACCAGGCGCGCCGTGGGCTTCATCGTGCGCAGCAGCTCCGCGTTCACCAGGTTCTCGGTGTCGGGAGTGCGCGGCAGGTGCAGCGTGATGTAGTCGGCCTGGGCGAACAGATCCGCCAGGGGCAGCAGCTTCACCTGCATCTGCTGGGCCCGCTCATCGGAGACGAACGGGTCGTAGGCCAGCAGCTCCATGCCCATCGCCTTGGCGACGCGGGCCACATGGGAACCGATCTTGCCGAGGCCCACCACGCCGAGCTTCTTCTTGTAGAGCTCGTTGCCCACGTAGGTCTTGCGGTCCCAGCCGCCGGCCATGGTGCTGGCGTGGGCGTGGGGCACGTGGCGCGACAGCGAGAGCATCAGCGCCAGGGCGTGCTCGGCGGCGGCGATGGTGTTGCCCTCGGGAGAGTTCACCACCAGCACGCCACGCTTGGTGGCCGCCGGCACATCGACGTTGTCGACGCCGACACCGGCGCGGCCGATGATCCGCAGCTTGGTGGCGGCCTCGATGATGTCGGCGGTGACGGTGGTGCCCGAGCGGATCATCAGGCCGTCGTAGTCGCCGATGATCGCTTTGAGTTCATCAGCGCTCAGCCCGGTGCGCACATCCACCGTGGCGACCTGGGAGAGGATGTCGATCCCCGCCTGGTCAATGGGATCGGAGACGAGAACCTTGGTCATGCCCGGCGGGGTTGGGTGATCAGCCGGAGGTGCAGTGTAGTGAGCGGCGAGAATCACCCCGAACGAACGTTGGGAGAGCGCGCCCTGTGGGCACGAGCGTGGTGGTGGTGCTGAACGACCGCAAGCGGCTGAAACAGCTGCAGCAGAAGCTTTCCGAGTGCCAGCCACCGATGGCCAGCCTGGTGGCGATCGGCGCCGGGGAGACCGCCCTGGAGCAGGTGGAACGGCTCAACCCCGCCGCCGCCCGCCGGCAACGGCAGCGCTCGATGGCCCGCTGGCTGCTGCCCTTCGGCTTCCTCGCCGGCCTCACCTTCACCTACATCACCGATCTGGACACCTTCGCCTTCGCCGGCGCCTGGAGCCAGCACCTGGTGGGCGGCCTGCTCGGTCTGGGCTCGGGCTGGATGGGCAGCTTCGCCGCCGCCGCCAGCGTGCGCTCCGAGGAGGACGACCGCATCCGCGGCCTGCGCAACCGGCTGGAGGAGGGCAGCTGGCTGCTGCTGGCCGAGACGGCAGGCGGCGTGGACATGCCCTGGACCACCCTGCAGCAGGCGCGCCCCCAGGCGGTGGTGCGCCTGGCGGACGGCTGATGCTGCCGCGCCTGGAGCTGCTGGAGGGCAGCCGCTGGCCGGCGGTGCTGGAGGGGGTGCTGGAGCGGGCCGAAACCTGCCTGCGCACCTGGGAGCCGGTGTGGACCGATTTCCTCGACGGCGGCGTGCGCGAGGAAGCCAGCGCACGGCTGGCCGACCTGGCCGAGCTGGAGCTCCGCAGCGACGGCGGGATCCCGGGGGCCGAACGCCAGCGGCTGCTGATCCTGCGGCGGGAAGCCGGCGTGGAGGCCGCCAACCTGGAGCCACCGATCTGCGGCCTGCAGATCAGCGGAAACTTTCTGTTCGACCCCGCCAACCCCCAGGAGCTGCGCGAGGCGCTGGCGGCGGCACTGCAGACCCGGGGCCTGGGGGAGGGCGCCATCGGCGACCTGTGGCTGCGGGGCGACCGCGGCGGCCAGGCGCTGGTGGATGCCAACGCGGCAGCGGCCCTGGATGGCTGCAGCATCAGCGTGCGCAGCGTGGAGGTGCTGCTGGAGCGCTGCGGCCGCGATGCCGTGCGCTGGTACCTGCTGCGCGACATCCCCTTCGGCGACGACGGCGACTTCCAGCAGCAGCGCTTCAGCGATCTGGTCAACAACGACCTGGCCAACACCATCGGCAACATGCTGAACCGCACCAGCTCGATGGCGATCAAGTGGTTTGAGGGAGCGGTGCCCCCCGCCGGCCTGACGGCGGGCGATCGGGTGCAGCTGGCAGGCAAGGGAGAACTGGAGGTGCTGGCGATCGAACCCACCAAGCGGGAGCGCTGGCGGATCGAACTGATGCGCCGCTGACAGGCGAGCTGCGGGAACAATGAGCTGCGCTGGCGAGGGGGCGCTGCCCTGCTGCTAAGTTGCCAGGGTTGGTGCCCTGGTTGACCTCACAGCCTCGGCTGCGCTTGCAAGAGCGCATCCCAACCATCCCCAGCAGTCAGTTCATTCCGTCATCGCAGCTCAGGTCTTCGCAATCTCCGGATCATCGAAGCAATCAGAACTGAGATCACAGGATCAAATTGATTGATCTCGGGCGATTAGCTCAGAGGTAGAGCACTACCTTGACACGGTAGGAGTCACTGGTTCGATTCCAGTATCGCCCACTTCCCTTCATCTCGGCAGCGTCGTTCAGGCCCGCATGTCAGCCGCTGGGAGCCCCGCCGACCACGACGCAGCCGCCTGTTCCCCCGGGGGATCCAGCGCCGAGCGCAACGGCCAGGCGGTGGTGCTGGGGCTGGGGCGCTCCGGTCGCGGCGCCGCCCGGCTGCTGCATCACCTCGGCTGGCCGGTGAGCGTCCTGGAGAGCGGCGCTGGTCCGGCCCTGGAGCAGCAAGCTGAGCTCCTGCGGCGGCAGGGCATTCCCGTGCGTCTCGGCACGCCCCTGAGCCCGGAGGCCGTGCAGTCCCTGGCAGCGGAGGCAGGGCCGTCGCCCCTGGAACGGGTGATCGTCAGCCCCGGCATCCGCTGGGATCACCCGGCCCTGGAGAGCCTTCGCCAGGCGGGCCTGGCGGTGGAGGGCGAGCTCAGCCCGGCCTGGCAAGCCAGCACCGCCGTGCCCTGGATCGGCATCACCGGCACCAACGGCAAGACCACCGTCACCCACCTGGTGAGCCACCTGCTCAGCGACGGCGGCCTGGATGCGCCGATGGCCGGCAATGTGGGCCTCTCCGCCGCCGAACGGGTGCTGGAGCGCTGCAGCGGCACGGGCAACCCGCCCGACTGGCTGGTGGTGGAGGTGAGCAGCTATCAGATCGAAGCGGCACCGCAGCTGGCGCCGCGGCTCGGCATCTGGACCACCCTCACGCCGGACCACCTGGAGCGCCACGGCACGCTGGAGCGCTACCGGGCGATCAAGCGCAGCCTGCTGGAGCGCAGCGCTGTGCGCGTGCTCAACGGCGATGACCCCGACCTGCGCAGCCATGCCCAGAGCTGGGATCAGGCCCTGTGGATCAGTGCCAAGGGCCCCGGGGAGCTGTCGCCCGGCATCCGGCCAAGCCTCTGGATCGAAGCCGGACGGGTCTGGCACCGCAACGACGCCACAACGCCGCCCCGGGATCTGTTGGCCGCCGATGCCCTGGCGATGCCGGGCCGCCACAACCAGCAGAACATGCTGATGGCCGTGGCCGCCGGCCTGCAGGCCGGCCTCGATGGCCCAACCATGGAGGCGGCCCTGCGCCGCTTCCCCGGCGTGCCGCACCGCCTGGAGCGCCTGCGCTGCATCGATGGCGTGACCTTCTACAACGACAGCAAGGCCACCAACTACGACGCCTCGGAGGTGGGCCTGCGGGCCCTGGAGGGGCCCCTGGTGGTGCTCGCCGGGGGCCAGGCCAAGATCGGTGATGCCAGCGGCTGGCTGCAGGCTCTCGCCGACCAAGCCCGGGGTGTGGTGCTCTACGGCCAGGCCGGTGAGATCTTCGCCGGCCTGCTGCAGGAGGCGGCCTACGGCGGCCGCATCAGCCGCTGCGAGGGACTGGATGAGGCCGTGCCCCTCGCCGCCCGCTGGGCCGAGGAGCTGCAATGCCGCGGTGTGCTGCTGTCGCCGGCCTGCGCCAGCTTCGATCAGTACAGCGACTTCGAGGCGCGCGGCGACCACTTCCGCCGCCTGGTGGAGGCGCTCTGACCCCTTCGCCAGCTCGCCAAGCGACATCGCGTCAAACAGCATCACGCCAAGCCGAGCGGATCACTGCGGCTCCGGCGCTGGATTCAGGTTTGGGGGCGCGGCGACAGCCGGCGTAACATCCCCGCCAACATGGACGGGTGCCGGCCTGTGGCCTACTGGCTGATGAAGAGCGAGCCGGACGTGTACGGCATCGATCATCTGCAGCGCGAGCAGACCACCCTCTGGGACGGCATCCGCAACTACCAGGCGCGCAACTTCATGCGCAGCATGACGGTGGGTGATCAGGCTTTCTTCTACCACTCCAACGCCAAACCACCGGGGATCGTCGGCCTGATGGAGGTGATCGAAACCGGCATCACCGACCCCAGCCAGTTCGATCCGGCCAACAAGTACTACGACCCACGCTCCAAGCCGGAGGCCCCCCGCTGGGACTGCGTGCGCCTGCGCTACCGGTGCCACTTCCGCGAACTGCTGAGCCTTGAGGAGCTGCGGGGGATGTTCAGCGTCGAGGAGCTGGGAGTGGTGCGCCAGGGGAACCGCCTCTCGATCCTGCCGGTCCCGGAGGCCACCGCCAGCCTGCTGCTGCAGCGCCTCGAGGGCTAGATGCCGCCGGCAGATCGGCCTCCCGCGACCAGCCCCCCTCCCATCGCCATCCGCCGGGCCCTGGAGGAGGGCTGGCAGGGCTTCCGCAGGGCGCCGCTGGTGCTGATGCTGTTCAGCCTGCTGGTGGGGGGGCTCAACCTGCTCTGCCAGGTGCTGATCCGCTGGAGCGGTGAGCTGCTGGTGGATCCCTTCGGCGAACCCGACCCCTTGGCGCTGGTGCTGCTGCTGCTGGCCTGGCTGGGCTATGGCGTCAGCAACCTGTGGCTGATGGTGGGACTGCTGCAGGGGGCGGAGCTGTGCCTGGCAGGTCAGACACCGTCGCTGGCGCTGCTGCTGCGGCCGCGGCCGATCCCTCTGCTGCGGGCCGGCGGCACCGTGGCGCTGGTGGTGCTGGTGCTGGCGGTGATCAGCCGGCTGGCCCTGGCCAGTGCCTGGTTGATGGCCCTGATCCAGCCGCTGCTGGCCTGGCTGCCGCTGCTGGCGGGACTGGTGGCCGTGGTTTATCTGCTCGCCGACCAGATCCTCAGCCTGCCGATCAGCGTACTGGGGGGCCTCAACCCACTGGCGGCCTTCCGCCGCGGCCGTGCGGCGATCGATCCCCACTGGATCCAGGCCCTCGGACTGACCCTGCTGCTGGGACTGCTGGTGCTGGCGGGCTTGCTGCTGCTGGTGCTGGGCCTGATCGCCAGCCTGCCCCTGGCGGCCTGCACCCTGGTGGCGGCATACCGGCAGCTGTTCCCAGCGGCAGCAGCACAGGCTCAGACCGAGCGGAAGCGGGGCTGACCGGGGAAGAGGTTGGCCAGGTAGCAGCGGGTCACATCCCGGCTCTGCACACCGTTCTGCACAAGAAATCCAGCCAGGGCGGCCTGGAACAGGCGGTATTGATCCCAGTTGGGGTGCTGCTCGATGAACCCACGCATCGAGGCCAGCAGAGCCTCGGGCACCTCCGCCCGCAGACTCACCATCATCTCGGCGTTCCCCTGGGCCGCAGCCGCGCCGGGGGCCTCAGCAGCGGCCATGGTGGTGCCGGCGACGCCAGCGGCGGCAGAGCAAGAACCGGCAGAGGCCGTGGTGCTGAAGCTGGCGGTCAGATCCATCGTCTCTCGGTCGGCTGGAGATCAGTTCCCCACATCGCCGAGCAACCGTCAACTCGGCGCCGCAGATGGCAAACGGCACGTCTCAGCAGCTGAGAACGCAGTGGTGGCAAGGGCTCTGCGATGCCAGCCGCGGCCGGACGCCCCCTGGGCTAATCAGGGGCCTCCGGCTGTCAAGGGGAAGGCCGACACTCCCCCGGTTCTCCCCAGCACCACCGGCCCGACAGCCTGGGCGAGATTCCCCGCTGGGGAAAACCTGGGGAAAGCTCCGGGCCTGGCTGGGGGTTCAGCGGGAAAGCATCTGCGATCAGCAAAACTGATCAGAGCCAAATCCCTGGAACAATCTCAGGCGTCATGCGGCAAATCGCTGCTCTGACGCAGCGCCGCCAGCAACGGCGCCGTGGCCATGGCGCCCCAGGCACCTTCCACGCCCCGGCCACCGGCGCCGGGCTGCAGCACGAAGCGCAGGGCAAAGGAACCGGCCTGGCCCTCCAGCTCCAGCCAGAGGGGGCCGCGCTCAAGCTCCAGGGTGATGGATTCCTCCGCCATCAGCTGATCGGCGATCGCTTCCAGCTCAGCGCTGAGCTGAAGCGCGCCGCGCCGCAGGTGGGCCGCCTCGGCGAGGCTGAGTTCCACTGCCCAGCCCTCGCCACCGATCAACACCGGATGGGGCTGGCGCTGCAGATCCACGCAGAAGCGCCAGCCCGGTCCTTCCTGAACCTGCACACCATTCACTCAGACACAACGAGACGGGGATGAAACCGCCGCCTCAGTCGAAGCGGCCTCAGCCGGGCAGCAGGGCCGGCTGATCCTGCTCGTCGCTGAGCTCGATGATGGCGCGCTGCACCGGCTTGATCATCGTGTCGTCCAGCAGGCCGTCAAAGTCGTCGAAGCGGCGCTGCTTGGCACGGAAGGCGATCCGCACCGTCGTCAGGTAGCGGTTGCTGGAGTGGCGGATCAGGCTCTCGGCGCGCTGGGCCAGGTCCTTGGAATTCACGTCAAGCCCGCTTTGCATTCGAGTGTCCAGCACTAGCCGTAGCTCTCAGCGTAGGGTAGGGCGCCACCACGGGCCGCAGCGCAGCCCCCAGGGCACACCGCCACAGCGATGGGCGTCAAGGGCTAAAACGCAGCCGCAGACCCCTGCCACCGGCCAGCCGTGAGCTCCAGCGACGACCTCCGCAGCGGTGACCCGGCGGCCGGCAGCCGAGGCAGCGATGACCGAACGACCGGCGGCACCGTGGCGATTGACCTGGGCAGCACCACCACCGTGGTGGCCCACCAGGCGCCGGGCGAGCCGCCGCGGCTGCTGGATCTGCCGCCCTACAGCCTTGGCGATCCAGCGGTGGTGCCGTCGCTGCTCTGGCTGCCGGCCACAGACGCGGGCGCTGCCCTGCTGGGCCGCCAGGTGCTCGATGCCGGCCTGGAGAGCAGCGACGCACCGCAGCTGCGCCGCGACTTCAAACGCTGGATCGGCGCCGGCAGCGCCCCGGAGGCCAGCGGCGGCGCCGGCCAGGCGGAGCGGGCGGGCGCCCTGCTGCTCAGCAGCCTCTGGCGCCGTCTGAGCCGCCAGCTACAACCTGAGCGGCTGGTGCTGACAGCACCGGTGGAGAGCTACGCCGGCTACCGGCAGTGGCTGCTGCAGGCCTGCAGCGATCTGGCGGTGCCGGAGGTGGCCTTGGTGGATGAACCCACCGCCGCCGCCATCGGCGCCGGCCTGCCCCCGGGCAGCACCGTGCTGGTGGTGGACCTGGGCGGCGGCACGATCGATCTGTCGCTGGTGCAGTTGCAGGGGGGTGAAGGCCGGGCGGCGCCTATCGCCCAGCTGCTGCGCTTCGCCGGCCGGGATCTCAGCGACAGTCGCCAGCAGCTGCGCTGCGCCCGGGTGATCGGCAAGGCCGGACTGACGCTGGGCGGCCGCGACATCGACCGCTGGATCGCCGCCGCCCTCTGCCCCGACCTGCCGCCGCAGGGATCACTGCTGCTGGCCTGCGAACGCCTGAAATGCGCACTGAGCGAAACCGAGCAGGCGCTGACGCTCTGGAGCCCCGGCCAGGGGGCGGCGCGGGAACTGCGGCTGGATCGCCTCGCCCTGGATGCCCTGCTCGAGCAGCGGGGCCTGCTGGAGCAGCTCGATCAGCTGCTGGAGG
>CBFHOT010000022.1:0-25274 GCA_965657465.1 Cyanobacteriota bacterium
GGGAAGATCGCTGAGCTCCAGCACCAGATTGATGTTGTTTGGACTGGCCTTCTGGCTCACATAACTGCCATCGAGGACAACCGGAGGGACCGTTGTGAACCGCGGCGTCAGTTCAACAGCGATGAACTCCTGCAGCAGTGCGGTCAGCCGGCGGCGCTCGTCATTCCAGGCCAAGTCCACCTCTACCTCCTTGATGGTGCACTCGTGAATGCCACCAGGCAGCAAGCCAAACCGATCGAAGGCAGGGATCGGCATCTGCTATCCAGCAATCGCGGCCCCGAGGCTCAGGGCCCTGCCTACGGCTACGACAGATGACGCCGCCCCGGTGATCGTGCTGTTGGCATAGCCGGGCATAGGCTGGCGCGATTGCCCGGTTTATACCCAGCGATCTGCATTCCGGGTAGCTGGTGACAGGGTTTGTTGGCATCCCGGCCGGCATTGCCAGCCGGGAGAGGCGCTGGCGCCTCAGAGCACGTGCACCCTGGCCTGGGGCCCAAGCACCCGCTGCTGATTGGAGGCGAGGATCAGGGCCTCGGCCCGTGGCACGTAGTGCGGCTCGGCGCTGATGTGCCCCTCGCGATCGAGGAACATCACCCGCAGCAGCTGGCCGGCGGCATCGAGCAGGTGCACCGAGATGATGCGGATCGGGCAGGCGCGGACCAGGGGAGTGGCGGCCATGGCTGAGCTGGCGAACGACACCGCCGTTCAGCCCCGGCGCCGCCAGCGCCGTGCAAGGGGCGCGCAGCGCAGCGGAGCGACTCGCGTCAGCCCTTGCGCGGCGCGGGTGCCGGGGCAGGCCGGGTGGCGTGATCGCCAGACCCATGGCCAGCCCCCCATGACCGCCCCCTGCCTGACGCACCTCCTCTGGTGGATCGATGCAGCTCAGTCGGCCCAGCCGGGTTTCGGTGTCCTCGTTGTCCATGGCCGATCAAGCAGCGCTGCCCGCTTGACGGGCCATGTCATCGGTCCAGCCTTGGCAGCGGCTGGTGAGGTGCTCGCCGTGGGCGATCAGGCCCTGGTGCAGCTGGCAGGTCAACAGCGGGATGCAGTTCACCCCCGCGTGGTGCTCAAACCAGTGGCAGGTCATGCAGACCTTGCGGCTACGGGCCGGCACCAGAACCTCCTGATCCAGGAACGGCCATTCCTCAACTGGGATGCCGATCCGATCGACCGGCCCTGCCGGACGGGGGCGACGCAGGACCATGAGGAGCTCCGCGGAAGTACAAGCGTACTGCCGGAGGCAGGCCGGCGACCCGCGTCTTTTGTGGGTCGCCTAGTCAGCCGAAAGACCGGCGGCGGAGCTGCGCCAGGAGCTCTCGCGCCCAAGCCAGAGGACCAGATAGGAAGCCCAGCGCTGTGCAGCGCCAGTTCCTTGACTGGCACAAGGGCTTATTGAAAGCGAATGAGAATCCTTGCGTTGGAAGGGCTCTCAAATTCGGGTTTGGCCGCAGGTTATGGCGATTCTCGGGATGCCCTATCGCGATAACTCTCGGAGCCAATCCTCCAAGTGGGGCGATCCTAGGGCTGGCCACCAAATGTGGCAAGACGTAAAGGGGCTTGACGCTACCGGTGGTGTGCGCCCCCAAAACCCGGTGTTAGACCTTGAGGACCGCGGGGCTGGCCTTTCGGAACGAGAAAGGCCGGGGGGACTTGGAGCCCTCTGCTTCTACCCATGCGGGCCCTTGTTCATGACTCTGCAGTCAGCCCATGGCCAGCGATTCCGGGCCTTCCACGCCGCCCGACCAGTCCACAACTTGCCGTCACTCGCTCTACCAATGGCGAGCGAGTGACGGCGCAGCGCACCGAACTGCATCCCCATGGGTGCAGCTGCGGTGCAGCACCACCCCCCTCGCCTGAAGAGGAGATCCAGCGATGGCGGTGCAACCAAGCCGAGCCTTTCTCCACGAGGTGGTGACCAGCGCGACCAGTCCCGACGGGACGTTGTATGTCGTGGGGTATGTCTTTGATGCGGACCACGACAGGCATCTGGTCTTTGCGACCGGCGCCAACTTCGAGGATCCCAGGGTTCTGCCGTTGATGAAGGGCCAGGAGATCAACCTGACCTCTGGAAGTCCATGCCTGGAGGTGTTGCCCCTGAGTCAGCAGAGCGAGGACGTCCAGGTCCAGGTGGCTGAGCAACTCAACCAGGTTTCGATCGAGTCCCTGATCTGCGCTGGCTGACTTCGCAGTGGTCTGGTGATGCAGTGAGGCCCCACTCCAGCTGGAGCCTCCTGACGCGGTCATCGATCCACTGCCGAGCACTACTGCTGCACCAGAAACGCCTCAATCCAGTCGTGGTGGCACTTCTGGTTGATCCGATCGGCGATGGTCACCGCCTCCTCGGGAACCTGGAACCGTTTGCGGAAGGCCCGGGTAAGGCTCTCCAGCTGGGGCCGGGGCAGGGCCCGCAGGCTGCTGTGGAGGTGTTGGATCGTGTCGGCATCGAGGGCCTGCTGGCCGGGATCAGCCGGGGCTAATGGCTGTGGAAGCGAGGCGGTGGCCTGGGTGCGGCCTTGGGCCGGGGCTGTTCCGGCGGCAGCAGGAGCACCAGCCGCCGGCCGGCTCACGGGAGGCCGCTGCCCGCCTGGCCGCTGGGTTCCATCACCCTGGCCCGCTGCGCTGCTGACCTGCCGCTGCGCCTTGTCATAGAGCGCGAGGCCGAACGGGTTCCCGAAGGTCATCAGTGCCCGCTTCATGGCATCGGTTTCGGCTTCCTTGAGAGCGGACTCATGGGCCTGGCCCAGATCGACGTCGATGCCGTGGCCGGCACCACTGCCCTCACGGATCAGCGGCGTCAGTCCACCGGCAGTGACGGTGACGCGCACGCGAGCGGTGTAGGTGACGCCCCAGCCAGGTTTCTGATCCCTGCCGATTAAGCGCTCGGCCTGAGCGACGCAGCGGACGGCGATGGTCTGGCGCTGCCAGCCATCGAAGCCAAAGATGCGGTTTGCTTCCGCGATCACCTGCCAACCCTCCAGATAGCTCACGCGGCTGCGGCCCTGCTCCCGCTGCCGAACATTGGCCCGATCGAGGGGGGCGGAGAGAGCGGCAACCTGCTCTGGGGAGAAGCCGGAGCGCTGGGCCTGGGGATCGGAATCAGCTTCTGGTGGGGCCTCTTCGGCGCGGTCAGCAGAGCGGATCAGCTCCAGGGCCGATGGCGGCCTCTGGCTGGGTCGAGGAGGAGCGGGGCGGCTGGTGGTGCGGGCCCCGTTGGTGGAAGGCGCGGCGACGGTCATGGCGTGATGCGGCGATCGGTGTGAGGAGTCAGGAGGGAAGGGGCCCGGATGCATCAGTCGCACCGGGAGGTGCGCTCAACAGCCCGGAACCCCATCGCGAGGGGCTGTGCCCCCCGTCAGCAGATGCGCCAGGAGCGGCGGGAGATCAGCTGGGCGCCGGTGATCTGCTGGCCGGCCTTGAGGGCTGCCTTGATGGCGGTCTTATCGGCCTGGAAGGTGGTCTTGACGGCGAGCCATTCGGGATCGAGCAGGGCCTCGTTCTCGATGGCGACGGCGGTGGAGCGGGTGCTGCGCAGCTCGTGATTGGGGAACGAGAAGCGGGTGGCTGCGGGCTGCAGCCGAGTGAGCACCAGGACCAGGGATTCCTCCAGTGCATCGGCCCGGCCGGCATCGGAGCGAGACAGCTCCGTGAGCCGCTTGGCCTGCTGCTGCCGGTAGGCGGCCTGGCCACGCAGGTGCTCGATCACCCAGCAGGTGGCATCGGCCTTGGCCGCAAGGGCCTGTTTGTTGCCCTCCTCGGCCAACAGGGCAGCCTCAAGCTCGGCCAGGGCCTGGGATCGGGCGTCTTCGTCGTCGGCTTCCAGCTGCTGCGCCAGCTGGCCGATGGCAGTGGTGAGCTCCTGGGCCTCGATGCCCAGCTGCCAGAGGGAGCCGCTGCGCTGCAGGGAGCAGGCAGGGCCTGCTGCATTGGGAAGAGCCGGGGCGAGAGGAACGGTGGTGGTGAGAGCAGACATTGGTAGGTGGAGAAGAGGGATCGAGAGGAGCGGGGCGGCGGATGCCGCTCAGGCGGCGACGGGCTCCGGCGAGAACGGCGGCGGCACTTCCATCACCACCACCGGCACCGGCGAGCGGGAGGAGCGGCGGCGGGCCTGCTGCACCAACGAGGCCGTGCCCGGCCCACCGGGGAAAGCGATCACCAGCACTGAGGCACTGAACGCCGGGGAGGTGTGGGCCTGGGCCTCCACCAGGGCCTGCTCGAGAAGGCGCCGATTGCGGATGGGGCCGGCGCAGCGGCCATACCGGCGCCACTCGGCATCGAGGGACTGAACGCGCCAGCCGAGCTGGTGGGCAGCGCGGCCGATGGCTTGATCGGCGCCACGGGCACCGCCATGGAGCAGCAGATGCACAGCACGGCCACCGCTGCGCTGGAGCAGGGCGGAGGCGATGCGCTCTTGAGGCCAGGAGAGATCACGACCACCGCCGGCGACGATGACGACCGAGCGATGGGCCAACGCCGGCGGCGACAGGAGGCCAGGGAGAGGCAATGCAGCGGCCTGGGCCACTGCAGCAGAGGACAAGCTCATGGGCTACAGAGCAAACGAACGGGGCAAGTTGTCCGAGGATTTCGTTGCCGCAGGCGATGGGCTCGTGGCCTTTGGCGCAGTCTTTATTCTACCAGTACAAACGCACTGAGAGGCGGGCGGAACTGCTGCGGGGCAATGGATCTACGCAAGGCAAAGCCATGCACTGGCGGGTTTGAAGACTGATAACCAAGGCCGCCAGATTTAGCGCTGAATGCCCAACGGGCCGCGCAGCCGCGCGAGGAAACTTGGGGCCTACACCATCCCCATCAACGCGGGCGAACGCCCGGCCACCGCAGCCGCGGGAGAGCAGCCCTGCCAACCACCCCCACACCGGCCCCGGAGCGGAGGGCGGCGGCGGCTGGCCGATGCACGCCACGGCGCAGCCGTGGCACGCTGAAGGACGGCCGCTGACGACCGGAGCCCTGCGGTGGTTGCTCAGCCCTGCGGCATGGCCCACAGCGAGGTCAAAGCCGCGAGGGTCGTTCAAGCCGTATCTGTCGGCCACTTCGAGCGAGCCTTGAATCCGCCGGCGCCTTATTCAGCGAAGCGGCCGTTTCCCTGAATAAGGGGCGACCTTGCACTTGTCTCTCGCGTGTCCCGCCTTCGTCTCGCGCGCCTGCGGCATGACGGGCATGCTCCCGGGGCGTCCCCAGCCCTGGCCGGCTGCCGGAGGCAAAACATCTCACCAAACATCTCACATGCGGCGTTTCTCTTGTTGAGAAGTCAGTACTAGCAATGGGTCTTGGTGATTTATGGCTCAGCCTTCCAAGCTGATGATGCGGGTTCGATTCCCGCAGCCCGCTTATCAACAACTGTAGTCAATCACTGCATCAACGGCTCCACAGGCTGTCGTGTTGCCTGGGTGCGCCTTCAGCGGCTGCTTCAGGGTCGGGCGGCCTCGCCGGGGCTGATGCCGTCGCGGCGGAACAGGCCATCGAGGTAGTGCCGCGCCACGGCCCGGTCCTGGCAGCCCTGCTGGAACAGAAACCCCGCCAACGCTGATTGCATCAGTCGGTACTGGTCCCATTGCGGATGGCGCCGGGTGAACTCGCCCATGGCGTCATAGAGGTCCTGGGGGAACTGGTTCTCGACGCTCACGAAGGCGGGGGCGTGGTCCGGTATCTGACTCAACGGCTGCTCGGTGTTGGCTCTCCATCTCGCCACAGCGCGGTGCCGCCGTCAAAGGGGGCACCGCGCTGTGGCCGCAGGCGCTGTCCCGTGGTGTCTCATCGCAAGACTTCAGCTGCGGGCAATGCCCCTCGGCCGCGCCGCTTCCGCTCGGTTCGCGGCGGAAGTGCCGCGGCCTCCGTCCGTCAACCGCAGGGACGTTTTCCCCGGCTGCAGGCCCTGCAGGCCGCCATTGCGGGCCTCAACCATCGCCGACCTGTGGAAAAAGCCCCTTGAAGCTGTGGGAAACCCTGGGGCATTGGGGAAAACTCCGTCGCTAAGCATTGGTGATCAGTCGCACCCCGATTGATCGGCATTGCCGCTGCTCCCCGTCTGCGGGCTGTCTCAGTCTGCGTCTCGTCGCCCCTGGAGTCCGGTCTGTGCGGTCCAGTTGAGCGGTCGCTCCCGCAGCAGTCGCTGGGACACCAGCAGCACCAGGCTGCGGCTTTCCAGCGGGAAGCCTGCCGGCTTCCAGGGCAGGGGCGTGGCCGGCAGGTCCTCTCCCGCCGGCAGGGCGGTGTCGATCACCCGCATCCAGCCGGAGGTGCTCACCGGCAGATCGAAATGGATTGCCCGGCTGTAGGCGTTCATGCCGCACCACAGCAGCGGTCCCTGCACGCTCTCGTTGATGCTCCAGGCCAGGGTGTGGGACCAGGCGGCCCAGTCCGGCCGCCCCACCTCCACGCCATGCCACTGCCGCCACAGGTGGCCGCTGTCGTCGCTGCGGCGCTGGGGGCGCTCCGGCAGCGGCAGCTCGGGATTGAGCAGATCCACCAGCCGCTGGCGCCACTGCAGCAGCCGCTGCAGGTAGGTGCGCAGGGCCAGGTCGCCGGCATCCGGTTGCCAGTGCATCCAGCCCAGCGGGTTGTTCTGACACCAGGTGTTGTTGTTGCCCCCCTGGCTGCGGCGCACCTCATCGCCCATCAGCAGCATCGGCACTCCCGGTGCCAGCAGCAGGCTGGCCAGCAGGTTGCGCAGCTGCCGCTCCCGCAGGGCCGTCACGGCGTGGTCGCTGCTGGGGCCCTCCACGCCGTGGTTCCAGCTGTTGTTGTGGTTGTCGCCGTCGCGGTTGTCTTCGCCGTTGGCCAGGTTGTGCTTGCCGTTGAAGCTCACCAGATCGGCGAGGGTGAAGCCGTCGTGGGCGGTGAGGAAGGTGATGCACTGGCCGGGGTGCGGCAGCCGCGGCTGGTAGAGATCCGGGCTGCCGCTCAGCCGCAGCCCCACGCCCCAGGCGGTCTTCTCGTCTCCCTTCCAGAAGCGGCGCAGGTCGTCGCGGAAGCGGCCGTTCCAGGTGGCCACTCGCCGCGCCGGAAAGTCGGCCAGCTTGTAGAGCCCGCCGCAGTCCCACGGTTCGCTGATCAGCTTCAGATCGGCCAGCTCCGGATCGGCCTCCATCGCCTCGAACAGCGGCGGCTGCTCCAGGGGCATCAGCCCATCACCGCGGCTGAGGGCGATGCCCAGATCGAAGCGGAAGCCATCCACCCCCAGTTCGCTGGCCCAGCAGCGCAGCGATTCCAGGATCAGGCGGCGCACCAGCGGCCGGTTGGCGGCCACCGTGTTGCCGCAGCCGCTCACATCCAGGTAATGGCCGTCGAGGTCCTGCTGGTAGTAGAGGCTGTCGCCGAAGCCGCGCCAGCTGAGGGTGGGACCCTGGCTGTTGCCCTCACTGGTGTGGTTGTAGACCACGTCGAGGATCACTTCGATGCCCGCCCGGTGGCAGGCCGCCACCAGCTCGCGCACCTGCCGCCGCCCCTCCAGGGGGTCGTCGCCCAGCAGATAGTCGGGATGGGGGGCCATCCAGCTGATCGGGCTGTAGCCCCAGTGGTTCTGCCGGCCCTCCGGGGCATCCTGCGGGTCGAAAGCCATCACCGGCAGCAGCTCGATCGCGGTGATGCCCAGCTCCTGCAGCTGCGGCAGCAAATCGATCAGCCCCAGCAGGGTGCCCTGGCGCTCCGCCGGCACCGGGCAGCCCGGCCCGCGGCTGTAGCCCCCCGCGTGCAGCTCATAGATCACGCTGCGCTGCCAGCTGTGGCGCGGCCGCGGCGCTGCATCGAAATCAAAGCGATCCCGCTCGGTCACCACCCCCTTGAGGCAGCAGCCGCTGTTCGGTGCCGCTCCCACCGCGGCGCTGCGGCGGTAGCCCCGCCAGCCGGCGATCGCCCGGGCGCAGGGGTCGAGCAGCACCTTCGAGGGGTTGAAGCTGTGGCCGCCGGGCTGCAGCGGCCCGTAGACGCGATAGCCGTAGCAGCAGCCCAGCCCCAGGCCCTCCACTTCCACGTGCCAGTGGTCGCCGGAACGGTGCACGCCGCTGTGCAGCTCCACCACCCGCTCCGGCTCGCGCGCCTCGCCATGGCTGAACAGCAGCAGCTCCACCCGGGTGGCCAGGGGGGCCACCAGGGAGAAATTCACCCCGCGGCGGCTGAGGCTGGAGCCCAGCGGCCAGGCCTGGCCGGGATGCACGCCGTCGCGGCCGGGGGCGGCGGCGGTCGGGCTGGGGACGAAGCGGGGATGGGCGGACAAGAGGCCGGGCCGTCTTGCCCCACAAACTAGGCAGATGAACCAGACCAGTCCGGTGTCCCTGCCCACCAGTCCCGCGGAACCGGGGCGTCCGCCCCAGCCGGTGGGCGATGGCCTGTGGTTGTTCGCCCCCAGCCGCGACAGCCAGGGGGGCAGCAGCTGGCTGGTGGAGGCGGCGGCCGCCGGCCCGGACTGGCCCCTGCCGGGCGATCTGCTGATCGACTGCCCCGGCTGGACGCAGGCCAACCTGGACTTCCTGGCCGCCCGCCCTGGCCGCACCACCCTGGTGCTCACCGGTCGCGATGGCCACGGCCGCTGCCGCCGCTTCCAGCAGCGCTTCGGCTGGCGGGTGCTGGTGCAGGAGCAGGAGGCCTATCTGCTGCCCGGTGTGGAGGGGCTGGAGACCTTCAGCGAGGAGCTGCAGCTGGCGGAGGGGTTGCGGTTGCTCTGGACGCCCGGACCCAGCCCTGGCGCCTGCGTGCTGTATCTGGCCTGCGGCGGCCGGGATGGGCTGTTCTGCGGCCGGCTGCTGCTGCCCACCGGCCCCGGTGCGCTGGCGCCGCTGCGCACCGTCCGCTGCTTCCACTGGCCGCGGCAGCTGCGCAGTCTGGAGCGGTTGCGCGGCTGGTTGCCGGCCGGCTCACCGGCCTGGATCGCCAGTGGTGGCGGGCTTGGTGCCCTGCGGGGCGAGAAGCTGGTGCCCGCAGGCGCCGCGCTGCTGGCCGGGCTCGATCTGGCGGCGCTGGCCGAGACGCCACGGGGCTGAGCGCCGCATGCAGCGACCGCTCGCGCGCTGGTTTCCGTGTCCGTTGGCGCTGCCATCAGCGGGCTGCTGTGACCCTCCGGATCGGAGTCTCCTCACCAGATCCATTGCAGCGCCCTGCTTTTCTGTTGCGGTGCGGCAGGGTGACCCATACCATTGGCCCGCTCAACCCCAGGCCGGTCGGGGTTTCCGACTCGCCAACCCAGACCGACGACCCAGAGGCTTTCCCGTCCCATGAACAAAGCAGACCTCGTCAATCTCGTGGCTGCCCGCACCGAGTTGACCAAGACCGATGTGGCCCAGGTTGTTGACGCTCTCATCGATACCATCATCGACTCGGTGTGCGACGGCAAGAAAGTGTCGATCCTTGGTTTCGGTTCTTTCGAACCCCGCGATCGCTCCGCCCGTCAGGGCCTGAATCCCAAGACCGGTGAGCGCATCGCCATCGAGGCCAAGCGCGTGCCCGCCTTCACCGCCGGCAAGCTGTTCAAGGACAAGGTGCAGGGCGCCTGATCCCCGGTTCTGCGGTGTGATGCGGCGGCGGCCCTGCGGGGCCGCCGTTTTCATGGCCGGCCGCGACGGGGCCGTGTCGTGGGGGAATCTGTCGGAGCCGTCCTCCGCGCGGATGCTCTGATGCCAGCGCTCGTTCTGCCCAGCCATCTGCAGCGTCAGCTGCAGGCCGGGGCAGCCCTGGCCGCCCGCGGCTATCGCGGCCGCTTCGCCCCCTCCCCCACCGGCCCCCTGCATCGCGGCAATCTGCGCACCGCCCTGCTGGCCTGGTTGCTGGCGCGACGGGCCGGTGGCGAGCTGCTGCTGCGCATCGACGACCTCGACACCCCGCGCAACCGTCCGGGCGCCGAGGCGTCGATCCTGGCGGACCTGCGCTGGTTGCAGCTCGACTGGGATGGCCCGCCCCTGCGCCAGAGCGAGCGACGCGGGCTTTATGGGTCGGTGCTCTCGGTCCTGCGCCGCCAGGGCTGGCTCTACCCCTGCCGCTGCAGTCGCCGGCTGCTGGCCGATGTGTCAGCCCCCCATGGGCGGGCCTCGATCTACCCCGGCTTCTGCCGCGGCTTGCCGGCCCGCTGGGGCGTGGAGCAGGGGCGGCTGCCCAGCTGGCGGTGGCGGCTGCCCCCCGGGCCGATCCGCTGGCAGGAGCAGCTCGCGGCTCCGGGGCAGCTCGATGGCGCCAGTGCCGTGGGGGATGTGGTGCTGCGTCGCGCCGATGGCTTCCTCGCCTATCACCTGGCCACGGCCGTGGATGAACTGGTCTGCGGGATCACCGATGTGGTGCGCGGCCTGGATCTCTGGGAGGCCACCGGCCCCCAGGTGGCGCTGATCACGCTGCTGGGGGGCGTGCCCCCCAGCTACAGCCATGTGCCGCTCTGGTGCGATCCGCAGGGGCAGCGGCTGAGCAAACGCCAGGCCTCCGAGGGGTTGGAGGCGCTGCGCCAGCGGGGGCTGGATGCGGCGGGGGTGGTGGGTCTGCTCGCCGCCAGCGCCGATCTGGTGCCGGCCGGCAGCCGGCTCAGCGCCGCTGAACTGTTGCAGGAGTGGCGTGGGCGCGATCTGCTCGCTCACCTGCGTCAGCAGGCGGCGTTCGCTGCGCAGGCTTAAGGAAGGTTTCGGGATCGCCGGGGCGAAACCGGTGTCTGAGCGCTCCACACTGAACCCACCTCAACCGGCTCGCTGCGAGCCGTTCCCCGATGGTTCCCAGCGAGCAACGGCCTGGGTCGGTGTGCTCCCGCTGCGGCGGCAGCGGCATGCTGCGGCTTGGCGATCAGAGTTTCCGCACCTGCCTGGACTGCCTGGGCCAGGGCCGGCTGCAGCCCCTCAGCCCTGCCACCACCACCGCTGCGGCTCAGATGGCCGCTCCTGCCGCGGCGTCGCCCCAGGTGCCTCAGCCCCTGGCGGCTGAGGCTGAGGTGGTGGCGGTGGCTGCGATCAGCCGCATCGGCTCACCAGGTGGCTCTGAAGCCCAGGGCTCTGTGGCATCCGCAGCGGCCGCCTAGCCAGTGCGGATGTGGCGACCTGGGCACTGGCGGCCAGGCGTCTCGCTGGCCTGCCTCGCCGACTGCGGCTGTCGAGCGCGCCGATCAGCCGTTCTGCTTCTTCTTCTGCTGCCAGATGAAGAAGCCGGCGGTGCCCACCACCACCAGCAGGGGCGCTGCGGTCAGCAGAAGCAGGATGACGGCGGTCCAGTCGGTGTACATCGCTAAACACGAAACCCGGCGCCATCATCCCAGCTGAGGGGCGAATGCCGCCCCGCCGTCCGCGTCGCCGTTCATGACACCCGGGCCAGGGCGCAGCACCGATCCCGCCTACGACATCCTTCGCAGTGAGCGGCAGCCCCTCGCCGCGCTGTTCAGCCCCCGCAGCGTCGCCGTGATCGGCGCCAGCGAGCGCCCCGGCAGCGTCGGCCGCACCCTGCTCTGGAACCTGATCCAGTCGCCCTTCGGCGGCACGGTCTATCCGGTGAATCCACGCCACCACAGCGTGCTCGGCGTGCGCTGCTGCGCCAGCGTGACGGAGGTGCCCGAGCCGGTGGATCTGGCGGTGATCGCCACCCCGGCGGCCAGCGTGCCCGAGCGGGTCGCCGAGTGCGTGGCGGCCGGCGTGCGCGCCGCGATCGTGATCTCCGCCGGCTTCCGCGAGGTGGGAGCCGAGGGCCTGGCCCTCGAGGCCCGTCTGATGGCGGCGGTGCGCGGTTCGGGATTGCGTCTGCTGGGGCCGAACTGCCTGGGGCTGATGAATCCGCGCCTGGGCCTCAATGCCACCTTCGCGCCCGGACTGGCGGCCCCCGGCCATGTGGGGTTCCTCAGTCAGTCGGGGGCGATCTGCACCGCGGTGCTCGACTGGAGCCGCCGCCGCGGCGTGGGCTTCAGCGCCTTCGTGTCGATGGGCTCGATGCTCGATGTGGGCTGGGGTGATCTGATCACCGTGCTCGGCGACGACCCCGACACCCACAGCATCGTGATCTACATGGAGGCGATCGGCGATGCCCGCGCCTTCCTCTCGGCCGCTCGGGAGGTGGCGCTCACCAAGCCGATCGTGCTGATCAAGGGCGGGCGCAGCGCCGAGGCCGCCCGGGCCGCCGCCTCCCACACCGGGGCCCTGGCCGGCAGTGATGCGGTGCTCGAGGCGGCGCTGCGCCGCTGCGGCGTGCTGCGGGTCGATCGGCTCTCCGATCTGTTCGATCTGGCCGATGTGCTGGCCAAGCAGCCCCATCGCCCCGCCGGTCCGCGCCTGACGATCGTGACCAATGCCGGCGGCCCCGGCGTGCTGGCCACCGATGCGCTGGTACTCAGCGGCGGGCAGCTGGCGCCCCTGGCCGACGAGACCCTGGCGGCCCTCGATCAGGTGCTGCCCGCCCAGTGGAGCCGCGCCAACCCGATCGACATCCTCGGCGACGCCGATCCGGCCCGCTATGCCGCCGCCGTGGAGATCGCCATGGCCGATCCCGGCAGCGATGGCCTGCTGGTGATCCTCACCCCCCAGGCGATGACCGATCCCACGGCCACCGCCCGGCGGCTGCGGGAGCTGGCGGCCCGCAGCACCAAGCCCCTGGTGGCCAGCTGGATGGGCGGGGAGGAGGTGGCCGAAGGGGTGGATCTGCTCAACCGGGCTGGCATCGCCACCAACGACTATCCCGATGCGGCCGCCCGCCTGTTCAACGCCCTCTGGCGCTACAGCTACAACCTGCGCGGCATCTACGAGACGCCGGCGCTGCTGCCGGCTGATGCCGATCCGCAGCGGGCCGCCAGCGGGCGCCAGGCGGCGGCGCAATTGCTGGCGGCAGCGATCGCCGAGGGCCGGCAGCTGCTGAGCGAGCTGGAGGCCAAGCAGGTGCTCGCCTGCTACGGCATTCCCGCCCTGGAGACGCGGCTGGCCCGCACGGCCGCGGAGGCGGTGAGCGCTGCGGAGGCGATCGGCTATCCGGTGGTGCTCAAGCTGCACAGCACCACCATCAGCCACAAGAGTGATGTGGGGGGCGTGTGGCTGGACCTGGCCAGCCCCGACGCCGTGCGCCAGGCCTTTGAGGCGATGGCCCTGGCGATCCCCGCCCGCTGCGGCCCGGATGCCTTTGCGGGGGTGACGGTGCAGCCGATGCTGCGCCGCTCCGGCGCGCTGGAGCTGATCGTCGGCACCAGCCTCGATCCCCAGTTCGGACCGGTGATCCTGTTCGGCAGCGGCGGCACCCTGGTGGAGGTGCATCGCGACAGCGCCGTGGCCCTGCCACCGCTCAACAGCACCCTGGCGCGGCGGTTGATGGAGCAGACCCGCGTCTACGGCGCCCTGCAGGGGGTGCGCGGTACCCCGCCGGCCGATCTGGAGGCGCTGGAGCAGCTGCTGGTGCGCCTCAGCCGGCTGGCGCTGGAGCAGCCCGCCATCGCCGCCGTGGACCTCAATCCCCTGCTGGTGCTGCCGGGCGATGCGCAGCGGCCGCTGGTGGCGCTCGATGCCCGCATCGTGCTGCAGCCGGCGGAGGGGGCCACCTGCCCGCTGCCGCGGCCGGCGATCCGGCCCTACCCCAGCCAGTACGTGCGCCCCTGGCAGCTGCGCGATGGCACAGCCGTGATGATCCGGCCGATCCGCCCGGAGGACGAGCCGCTGGTGGTGGCCTTCCACCGCACCCTCTCTGAGGAGAGCGTCTACTACCGCTACTTCCACATGATGTCGCTGCAGCACCGCATCGCCCATGAGCGGCTGGTGCGCATCTGCTTCACCGACTACGACCGCGAGCTGGCGCTGGTGGTGGAGCGGGGAGCCGCCGGCGGAGCGGATCAGGCGCTGCTGGCGGTGGGCCGCGTCAGCCGCCTGCACGGCTGCAATGACGCCGAGTTCTCGATGCTGGTGAGCGATCCGTTTCAGCAGCAGGGTCTCGGCACCGAGCTGCTGGCGCAGCTGCTGCGCATCGGCCGCGACGAGGGGATCGATCGCGTCACCGCCGTGATCCTGCGGGAGAACGGGGCGATGCAGCGGGTCTGCCGCAAGCTCGGCTTCCAGCTGCAGGCGGCGCCGGATGGCGTGCAGGCCGTCGTGGAGCTGCAGCACTGGCAGCCGCCGCAGCCCTGAGGGGCTCAGGGGGCCTCAAGCAGCGCCTCGACGTGGGCGCAGCCGCTGTCGGCCAGGGCCTGCAGGTTGTAGCCCCCCTCCAGCAGGGACACCAGCCGGCCGCCGGCGTGCTGGGCCGCCACCTCCAGGCAGAGGCCCGTGAGCAGGCCGTAATCGCGGGCCTCCAGCCGCAGGCCCCCCAGGGGATCGCAGCGGTGCCCGTCGAAGCCCGCCGACACCAGCACCAGCTCGGGCTGGAAGCGCTGCGCAGCCGGCTGCAGCGCCGCCGCCAGCGCCTGCCCGACGGCGCGGCCATCGCTGCCGGCGGCCAGCGGCCGGTTGATCGTGAAGCCCCGGCCCGGCCCCTCACCCCGCTCACTGGCGCTGCCGCTGCCGGGATAGCTGCCCTGCTCATGCACGCTCACATAGAGCACGCTGGGGTCGCGCCAGAAGATCGCCTGGGTGCCGTTGCCGTGGTGCACGTCCCAGTCGATGATCAGCACCCGCTCCAGCCCGTGCTGCGCCTGGGCATGGCGGGCCGCCAGGGCGATGTTGTTGAAGATGCAGAAGCCCATGCCCCGCTCCGCCTCGGCGTGGTGGCCGGGTGGGCGCAGGGCGGCGAACGCCCGTTGCACGCGGCCGCTGAGCACCGCATCCACCGCCACCAGGGCAGCGCCGGCGGCCAGCCGCGCCACATCCTCGCTGTGGTCGCAGAGGGGAGTGTCGCCGGTGGAGAGTTCCGGCAGCCCGTAGGCCACATCGCGCCGCAGCGTGTCGAGGTAGCGCTGGCTGTGGCAGCGCCGCAGCTCCGCGTCGCTGATCGGCCGGGCGGTGAGCGGCCGGCAGCGCTGGCTGAGCCCCCGGGCGGCCAGGGCCGCCTCCAGCGCCTCCAGCCGCGCCGCCGACTCCGGATGGCCGCGGCCGGTGTCGTGGTGGCGGAAGGCCTGATCCAGCACCAACCCGGTGGTGCCCATCGCCCGGCCCCCGCGCAACGCTTCTCCCACAATCGCTGACAGCCCGCCGCCGGGTCGCTATCGAGGGGAGGACAGCCGTGCCGTCCGGCCGGCTCCCGCCGCCTGCTGCCATGGCCGCGCCGCTGCCTCCGCCGCCGTCTTCGTCGCTGTCTTTGTCGCCGCCGTCTTCGTCGCAGCCGTCTGCGTCGCTGCCGCCCCAGGCGGTGGAGCGCACCTCGCGGCTGATCCGCCAGCATCGCGGCCGCGCCGATGCGCTGATCGAGGTGTTGCATCAGGTGCAGGAGCTCTACGGCTACCTGCCGCGGCCCGCGCTCGCCCAGGTGGCCCGCGAGCTGCAGCTGCCGCTGGCCCGGGTCTATGGGGTGGCCAGCTTCTACCACCTGTTCCGGCTGGAGGCGCCCACGGCCCATCGCTGTGCGGTGTGTCTGGGTACGGCCTGCTTCGTCAAGGGCGGCACCGAGCTGGTGACCCGGCTGGAGCAGCGGCTGGGGCTGCGGCTCGACGATCCGGCCGGCAACGGCCGCTGGGCTCTGGAGCACGTGAGCTGCCTGGGGGCCTGCGGTCAGGCGCCGGTGCTGGTGGTGGATGGCCGGCTGGAGCCGCGTCTGCCGATCGACGATGCCGCCGCTCTGGACCAGCGGCTCGATGCCCTGGGGCTGGTGTCTGCAGTGCCGGCGCCGCCCCCGGAGGCTGCGCTGGCTCCTGCTGCTGCGCTGGAGGCTTCGCCATGACGGCGCCCTTGCCCGCCCCTTCGCCCGCCGAGGCCGCAGACGCCGCCGAGGCCGCCATGGCTGGGACCGCGCCAGCCCCGGCGCCGCCGCTGCAGCTGCGCTGCTGTGACGCCAGCGGTTGCCGTTCCGCCGGTGCGGAGGCGCTGCTGGCGGCTCTGCGCCACAGCCGCGATCAGCTCGGCGGTGCGGCGGAAGCGGTGGTGATCAAGCCGGTGGGTTGTCTGCGCCTCTGCGGCCGCGGGCCGCTGGTGGCCCTCGATCGCCCCGAGCGCCGCGACACCACTGGGCCGGCAGGGCAGCCACACACCACGCTGTTCGCCGGCCTGCGGCCCGAGCAGGCCCCGGAGCTGCTGGCAGTGGCGGCCGGCCTCCGCGATGGCCTGGTGGATCAGCGCCTCTCCGGCGCTGATCCCTTTTTCGCCCTGCAGCGGCCGGTGGTGCTGGAGACCTGCGGCCTGGTGAATCCGCAATCGATCGATGACGCCATCGCCCACGGCGTCTACAGCCAGCTGCGGCGCGTGCTGCTGGAGTGCACGCCGGAGCAGGTGCGCGATCAGGTGAAGCGCAGCGGCCTGCGCGGCCGCGGCGGCGCCGGCTACCCCACCGGCCTGAAGTGGGACACGGTGGCCCTGCAGCCCCCGGGCCCCCGCACGGTGGTGTGCAACGCCGACGAGGGTGATCCCGGTGCCTTCATGGACCGCAGCGTGCTGGAGAGCGATCCGCACCGGTTGATCGAGGGCCTGGCGATCGCCGCCTACGCCGTGGGTGCCGATCACGGTTATGTGTACGTGCGGGCGGAATACCCGCTGGCGATCGAACGCCTGCGCCTGGCCCTCAAGCAGGCCCGCGCCAAGGGGCTGCTCGGCGCCCGCATCGCCGGCACCCCCTTCCAGCTGCAGCTGGAGGTGCGGGTGGGGGCCGGCGCCTATGTGTGCGGTGAGGAGACGGCGCTGCTGGCCTCGATCCAGGGCCAGCGCGGCACGCCGCGGCCCCGCCCGCCCTTCCCCGCCCAGGTGGGGCTCTGGGGTGCCCCGACCCTGATCAACAACGTGGAGACGCTGGCGGCGATCCCGGCGATCCTGCGCGAAGGCGGCGATTGGTATGCGGCGATGGGCACCGACGGCAGCAAGGGCACCAAGGTGTTCGCCCTCTCCGGCGCCGTGCGGCGCACCGGCCTGGTGGAGGTGCCGATGGGCACCAGCCTGCGCACGGTGGTGTGCACGATCGGCGGCGGTGTCCCCGGCGGTGAGGGTGCCGATCGGGGCGTGAAGGCGGTGCAGACCGGCGGGCCCTCCGGTGGCTGCATTCCGGCCGCCCTGCTCGACACCCCGGTGGATTACGACAGCCTGCGGGCCCTCGGCTCGATGATGGGCTCGGGCGGCATGGTGGTGATGGGTGAGTCCACCGCCATGCCCGAGGTGGCGCGTCACTTCATGCGCTTCAGCGTCAGCGAGAGCTGCGGCAAGTGCGTGCCCTGCCGCGCCGGCACGGTGCAGCTGGCGCAGCTGCTCGATCGCTTCGTGGAGCGCCGCGCCAGCCTGGCGGATCTCGAGCGCCTCGAGCAGCTCTGCGCCATGGTGCAGGGCACCAGCCTCTGCGGCCTCGGCCAGGCGGCGCCCAATCCGGTGCTGAGCACTCTGCGCTACTTCCGCCAGGAGTATCAGGCGGCCTGCCGCGAGCCGCAGCGCTGCGAGCCCCCGGATGCCTGCGACCTCGAGGGGGTGATCCCATGAGCGTGCACACCCTCACCGTGGATGGCGTGGAGGTGGCGGTGCCCGCCGGTGCCACCCTGCTGGAGGCGATTCGCGCCGCTGGGGCCAGCGTGCCCACCCTCTGCCATCTCGATGGCCTGACGCCGGTGGGCGCCTGCCGCCTCTGCCTGGTGGAGCTGGAGGGCAGCGGCAAGCTGCAGCCCGCCTGTGCCACGGCGGCGGCCGAGGGCATGGCGGTGCTCACCCAGACGCCGCAGCTGCAGGAGTGGCGGCGGATGGCGGTGGAGCTGTTCTTCGCCGAGGGCAACCACGTGTGCGCCTTCTGCGTGGCCAATGGCAACTGCGAGCTGCAGGACGTGGCCGCGGCTGTGGGCATGGACCACTCCCGCTTCCCCTACCAGTACCCCAAGCGTCAGGTGGATGCCTCCCATCCCCTGTTCGCCCTCGATCACCACCGCTGCATCCTCTGCACCCGCTGCGTGCGGGTATGCGATGAGATCGAAGGGGCCCACGTGTGGGATGTGGCCAACCGCGGCGCTGAGTGCCGGATCATCGCCGGCCTCGATCAGCCCTGGGGTGAGGTGCAGGCCTGCACCAGCTGCGGCAAGTGCGTCGATGTCTGCCCCACCGGCGCCCTGGTGCGGAAGGACGACACCACCGCGGAGAAACAGGTCCATCGCGAGCGCCCGGCCCTGCTGCGCAGCGCTCGCGAACAGCACCACTGGCAGAACCAGTGACCGCCGCCATCACCGCCGCGAGGCCATGACCCACGCATCCCCCAAGCTGCGTTTCGCCACCGTCTGGCTGGCCGGCTGCAGCGGCTGCCATATGTCCTTCCTCGATCTCGATGAATGGCTGTTCGAGCTGGCCAAGCAGGTGGAGATCGTCTATTCACCCGTCGCCAGCGACATCAAGGTCTTCCCCGAGGGGGTGGATGTCTGCCTGGTGGAGGGAGCGGTGGCCAATGCCGACAACCTCGAGCTGGCGCTGCAGCTGCGCCGGCGCAGCCGGCTGGTGGTGTCCTTCGGCGACTGTGCCGTGACCGGCAACGTGCCCGCCCTGCGCAACCTCTGGAGCGATGGTGAGGCCGCCAGCCGCCAGGCGGTGCTGGAGCGGGGGTATCTGGAGCTGGCCGACAGCAGTCCGCAGCTGCCCCATGCCCCCGGCATCGTGCCGGAGTTGCTGGAGCGGGTGCTGCCGCTGCATGAGGTGATCCCGGTGGATCTGTTCCTGCCCGGCTGCCCGCCCTCGGCGGAGCGGATCCGGGCGGCGATCGAGCCCCTGCTGGGGGAAGCGTCCCCCGCCGGCGGTGTGCCCCTGCGCTTCGGCTGAGCCCCCGGCCATGGCTGGTTCAGCCCGCCGTGCCGGTTCTGCCAGCTGCGCGCTGGGGTGCTCAGGGGCTGGCCCGCTCGGTTGGCGCCTGGCGATTCAGGCCGGTTTCCGCCTCCAGGCCCGTCTCCCGTTCCAGGCCGGCCCGGCTGAGGTTGCCCCGGTAGATCGCCGTGGCCTCGGCAGAGCGGGCCACCTGCAGGTTGCGCTGCGCCACCAGCACTTCCGTGAACGGCGCCAGGCCGGCGCGGTAGCGGATCTGGGCATCCTGCACCGACTGTTCGCCGGCGACGATCGCCGCCCGGGCGGCGCTGGCCTGGGGTGCTGCGGCCTGGTGGGTGGCATACCAGGTCTCGACGCTCTGGATGATCAGCTGTTCGGCCTCGGCGATCGCCAGGTCGGCCCGTTGCGCCCGCTGCTGGGCCAGCTGAATCGTCTGCCGGGTGACGCCGCCGTCGTAGAGCGGCTGGCGCAGGGTCAGGGCGGCGCCCCAGTCGTAGAAGGCCCCTGAGGCGGAGCCACTGCTGTTCAGGGCCGGCAGGGGCACACCGCCGGCGCCGTCGATCCGCCCGCCGCGGCCTTGCCCCTGGATGTCCAGCCAGTCGCCGCTGATGCCAGCCCCCAGCACCAGCGAGAGGCTGGGCAGACGGCCGGCTCTGGCCAGCTCCAGCCGGGCCAGTTGGGCCCGCCGCTGCTGCTGCAGGCTGTCCAGGGCCGGGCGCTGCTCCAGTGCCAGGGCGATGCTCCGCTGCAGCGACGGCTGCCACGGCGCATCCGGCTGCAGCGGGTCGCTGACGCGGATGGCGGTGTTGGCGGGCAGGTTGAGGCTGCGCGCCAGGGCGCTCAGGGCGATCTGGTGCTGGGCCTGGGCCTCGGCCAGGCCCTGACGGTCGGTCTGCACCAGAGCCCGAGCCTGCAGGCTGTCGATGCGCGCGGCGAGGCCCTCCCGCCGCAGGGCGTCGGCATCGCGCTGCAGGCCGAGCGATGTGGCCAGCGCCCGCTCCCAGGCGGGGATCAGGGCGGAGGTCCACTGGGCGGTGAGGTAGCGGCTCAGCACCTCGAAGCGGCTCTGGCGCTCCTGCTCCGCCAGGTCGGCCTGGGCGGCCTGCACACCGGCTTCCGCCTCCTGGCGCAGGGGCAGGCGCGCGAAGTCGAGCAGTGGCAGGGTCGCCAGCACGCCGGCGTTGATGAAGGTGTTGTTGATCACCGCTGTGCCGCTGCCGCGCAGATCGAACGACAGGTCGCCGATGGTGGGCAGATTGGAGATGAAGCCGATCTCGGTTCCCACCTGGGCAAAGCTGCTGAAGCTCACCAGATCCAGGCGGGGGCGGAAGCGGCTGCGACTCAGCTCCAGCAGGCTGCGGCTTTCCTCCACCAGCAGGCTGCTGCCGCGCAGCTGCAGCGACCGCTCCAGCCCCAGGCGCAGGGCCTCGGCCCGGCTGAGGGCCAGCTGCTGGGGCTGGGCTGGCGGCTCCTCGGCCGCCGCGCTTGGCGCCCCCGCCGGGCTGAGCATCAGGGCGGCGGCCACGGGCCGCCAGGGCCAGCGCTGGCCGGGCCGATTCCCCCGGGAGCAGCGGCGCCACAGGGATCGGCGAAGCAATGCAGGTGTGGCGCAACGGACCCGCAAATTACCGGTACCTTGAGGCCGATTGCACGGTTGATGTCCGCCGTGCCCACCCTCACCCGTGGACGCCCCCGATCCTTCGGTCACTGCTGGTGCCACGGCTGTTCGCACGGACACGGCTGCTGGCGCGTACACGACTGCTGGCGAGGACACGGCCGTGGATGCGGATACGGCTGCGGCAGCTGACGCACCGGTTGGAGATGGCGCGGCTGTGGCTGACGCCTCTGCTGCTGTTGCGGCTGACCTCTCTGCTGCCTCGCAGTCCCCGCCCCCCAGCGGCCTGCAGCGGCTGCAGCGCCTGCTGCCGATGGCGCTCGTCACCGGCCTGGCTGCCGCCTGGGCCGTGGCGCCGGTGGTGGAGGTGCGCGTCGAGGGCAGTGCCGTGCTGCTGCAGCCCGACAGCCGTGAGGGCGTCTACGCGCGCTCGCCCGGCCAGGTGCAGCGCCTCTATCGCCGGCTGGGTGATCGGGTGCAGCGGGGCGAGCGTCTGCTCAGCCTCAGCCGCGTTGATCAGGCGGCTGCCGGTGCCGGCGTGCTCGGCCCGGATCCCGATGCCCTGGTGCTGCAGCTGCAGGCGCTGGAGGCGCAGCGCCAGGCGATCCTCACTCAGATCGAGAACCTGCGCACCGCTGACGCCCCGGTGCTCCGGCAGCTGCAGGCCCTCGATCGCCTGCGCCAGCAGGAGATCGTGCCCCGCTACAGCCCCCTGTGGGTCGGTGCCCAGGACCTGCATCTGCGCAACCGCAACCAGATCCGTGAGCTGGAGGTGCAGTTGGCCCAGCTGGCCGCCAGCCGCGCCGGCCTGATCGCTCAGCGCGACAGCCAGGTGGTGCTGGCGCCCCGCAGCGGCCGGCTGCTCAGCCTGGCGGTGGCCCCCGGCCAGGCGGTGATGGCCGGCCAGCGGCTCGCTTCCGTCGGTGCGGCGCCGCTGCAGACTGGCAGCCCACGGCTGGCCACGGCCCTGTTCAGCGACGCCGATGCGGTGCGTCTGCGCCCTGGGGATCGGATCCTGCTGGATCCGCTGCTGCAGTCGCGCGATCGCTACGGCGGCACGGCTGAGCGTTACGGCTCGCTGATCGGTCGCATCACGGCCATCTCTCCGGCCACCGCCGACCTGGCCGAGGTGACGCGGGTGGTGGGGGATGCCGAGCTGGCCCAGAGCCTGATGCTGCGCAGTCGCCAGGCCGCCGTCGGCGAAGGCGGAGATCCCTTCACCCTCGCCGATGACCGGTTGGCGTCGCCGGTGCAGCTGGTGACGCTGCAGCTGGAGCCGGCCGCCTCCCCCAGCGGTCTGCGCTGGACCGGCGGCCCGGGCCCGGATCTGCCGCTCACCAATGGCACGCCCGCTCGCGCCAAGGTGGAGGTGGAGCGCCGTGCTGCCGTCAGTTTTGTGCTGCCGTTTCTGCGCTGGCTCGGGGGGATGGAGCGATGACGGGGCGTCGTCTGGGCCGCAACCTGGCCCCCTGGCTGCGGCCCTGGCGCCAGCCGGCCCCGTGGCTGGCCCTGGTGCTGCTGGCGATCGCCGCCACCAGTGCGCCGCCCCGGCTCTGGTTCTGGCTGGCCGTGTTGCTGGTGGTGCTGCTGGTGGGCTGGATCCAGGCCCTGCGTTCTGCGGCCGACTGAGTGCTCTCCCTGCGTGCTGCACTGGTGATCGGCCTGGCGGCAGGGTTCAGCGCGGCGGTCTGTGCGGGAGTGGGGCTCAGTGGCGATGCCCTGGCCTACGGCGCCGTGATCGCCGCTCTGGTGGTGCGGCCCGACTTCAGCCGCTGGCCGCTGGCGATCTACCCGGTGCTGCTGGTGCTGGCGGCGGTCTGCATGGCGATCGGCGTCAGCATCGGCCTGGCCCTGGCCAGCGTGCCCGAGGTGTTCAGCTTCGGCCTGGTGGCGGCCCTGATGCAGCTGCTCACCCTGCTGCTGCCCAGCAAGCTGCGCCTGCTCTCCGGGGTGGTGGCGGTGGCGGGGGTGTTGCCGTTGCTGGGCGGCAGTCCCAGCTGGAGCGCCTGGGGCGAGCAGCTGCAGGCCATCGCCCTGGGCTTGGCGATCGGCACGCTGCTGCAGATCGCCTTCACCCCCGCTCGGCTGTCGTCCTCGGGGGAGGCTGCGCCGGAGCCGCCAGCGGATCCGCCGCTGCCCCAGCGTCTGCAGCTGGGCCTCGCCTCCCCCTGGTTCTGGCGCAAGCTGGTGGTGGCCACCCTGGCCCTGGCCATCGGCGAGGGGCTGGGGGCGGTGACCCCCAAGTACCTCTACTTCGGTGTGGTGCTGCTCCTCAACGACAGCATCGGCGACACCCTGCTGCGGGTGCGCGATCGGATGCTGGGCGTGAGTCTGGGGATCCTCTTGCCCCTGCTGGTGTTCAACACCATGGGGGGCGGCACCCTGCAGAGTGGTCTGGTGATGGGGGGCACGGCGGCGCTGGTGCTGGCCCTCGGGGCCGGCGACCATCTGCGCACCGCGCTGATCTCCAGTGGCGTGGCCTTCATCGGCTATGGCCCGCTGGTGGTCTGGTATGTGCCCCATCGCTGGGTCGACTACCTGATGGGTTGCGCCCTGGCCCTGGCGACGGGGCTGCTGCTCTGGCCCGATTCGGCCTTGCGCCGCTATCGGCGCCTGAATGCTGATCCGGGATCGCATAACGCGGAACTGGCCCGGCTCTGGCCCGCCGCCAGCGAGGAGGCCCGCTGGCTGGGGCAGCCTCCACCAGCCCCGGCTCCCCCGGCAGCCCCTGGGCCGCTCCCGCCGCGCTGAGCCAACGCTTCGGCGGCGGCTGCGCCTCATGACCCTGCGGAGTGCCGTTGTGGATCTCCGCGCTGAGCGCAGCCAGCCGGGCCGGCTCTCGCCATCCTGAAGGTGGCAGGGTGCGCCGCCTCGATGACCCGCACGATCACGATCGATCCGGTGACCCGCATTGAGGGCCACGCCAAGATCACGCTCCACCTCGATGACGCCGGCCGGCTGGCCGATGCCCGTTTCCACGTGGTGGAGTACCGGGGGTTTGAAACCTTCTGCGAGGGCCGGCCGTTCACCGAGATGGCGGGCATCACGGCGCGGATCTGTGGCATCTGCCCGGTGAGCCATCTGCTGGCCGCGGCGAAAACCGGCGACAAGCTGCTCGCCGTGCAGCCGCCGCCAGCGGCGCGGCAGCTGCGGCGCCTGCTCAACCTGGCCCAGATCTGCCAGAGCCACGCCCTCTCGTTCTTTCATCTGAGCAGTCCTGATTTCCTGCTCGGCTGGGAGAGCGACCCGGCCCGCCGCAATGTGTTCGGTCTGATGGCGGCCGATCCGGAGCTGGCCCGCGCCGGCATCCGCCTGCGCCAGTTCGGTCAGCAGGTGCTGGAGCTGTTGGGCGGTCGCAAGATCCACGCGGCCTGGGCGGTGCCCGGCGGCGTGCGCAGCCCCCTCAGCCCTGAGGCCCGCGCCTGGATCCTGGAGCGGTTGCCGGAGGCCCGGGCCACGGCGGCTGCGGCCCTGGCGCTCTACAAAACGCTGCTGGATGGGCCGCTGCAGCGGGAGCAGCGCACCTTCGGCGATTTCCCCTCGCTGTTCATGGGGCTGGTGGCCCCGGATGGCGCCTGGGAGTGCATCGAGGGGGCGTTGCGCTTCATCGACAGCCAGGGGCGGGTGGTGGCCGATGGCCTCTCAGAGGACGACTACGCCAGCTATCTGGGCGAGGCGGTGGAGAGCTGGAGCTACCTCAAGTTCCCGTACTACAAACCGCTGGGCTATCCGCAGGGGATCTACCGGGTGGGTCCGCTGGCGCGGCTGAACGTGTGCGAGCGGATCGGTACCCCCTGGGCCGATCAGGAGCTGGCGGAGTTCCGCCAGCGCAGCGGCACCGCCGAGAGTGGCGGCCGCATCGTCACCTCCTCCTTCGCTTATCACCACGCCCGGCTGGTGGAGATCGTGGCCTGTCTGGAGGGCATCGAGCAGCTGGTGGCGGATGACAGCCTCTGCAGCGGCCGGATCCGCTCGCGCGCCAGCCTCAATGCCAACGAGGCGGTGGGGGTGAGCGAAGCGCCGCGCGGCACCCTCTTCCATCACTACCGGGTGGATGACGATGGCCTGATCACCCGCGTGAATCTGATCATCGCCACCGGTCAGAACAACCTGGCGATGAACCGCACCGTCGCCCAGATCGCCCGCGCCTTCATCCCCGAGCCGGTGGCCGCGGGCGTCGAGATCCCCGAACCGCTGCTCAACCGGGTGGAGGCGGGCATCCGCTGCTTCGACCCCTGCCTCAGCTGCAGCACCCATGCCGCCGGCCAGATGCCGCTGCGGCTGGAGCTGCGCGCCGCCGATGGGGCGCTGCTGGCGGAGCGGGTGCGGGAGGCCTAGGGGCATGGCCCTCGATCCGCTCGCCGGACCGGTGCTGGTGCTGGGGATCGGCAATCCCCTCCGCGGCGATGACGGCGTGGGGTTGCTGCTGGCCGAGCAGGCGGCGCTGAGCAGCGCGGCGGGGCAGGCCTCCGGCCCTGTGGTGGTGCGGTGGGTGCAGCAGCTCACCCCCGAGCTGGCCCTCGATCTGGCGGACCGGCAGGCGGTGCTGTTCATCGATGCGGCGCTGCCGCTCAACACCTCAGCCGAGGCCCAGGCCAGTCTGGAGACCGTGGAGCCGTGCGCCGCGGCGGGGCCCTTGGACAGCCATCGCCTGGAGCCCGCCCAGCTGCTGGCGATCAGCGCGCTGCTCTATGGCCGCCGGCCCCAAGCGGCGCTGCTGCGCGTGCCGGCAGCCGCGCTGGGCCATGGCACCGCCCTCTCGCCGGCCCTGCGGGCGCGGCTGCCGCTGGCCCGGCGGTTGCTGCAGCAGTGGTTGCGCGCCCAGACCGTTGCCGCTGAGGCCGATCCGCTGGATGCCCGGGCAGCAGCAG
>CBFHOT010000023.1:0-24321 GCA_965657465.1 Cyanobacteriota bacterium
GCTACCTGCGTCACCTGGCTGCTGGTCGGCTGCTGGACGTGCCCCAACTGTCCACCCTGCAGGTCGCAGAGGCTCTCTCCACGGGGGTGGGGATGCTCCAGGAGATCTACAGCGACCACCACAGGTTCCGGGTGTCCGACGTGATCGCTGGAGCCTTCAGGGCGGCCAGCTAATCGACCTAGGGTCGATCGAGCCGAACATTATCCATGCTCAGCGCCTACGCCTGGTCTCTGCTGCTCGCCGCCGGCGTGGTGGTCTTCAGCACCGTGCCCCTGGGAGCAGCCCGCTCCCAGGCCAATTTCCAGATGGCCGACCTGGCCGCTCCCAGGGCGATGTTCGATCGCCTGCCGGCCTGGGGTAAGCGCGCAGCTTGGTCGCACCAGAACTGCTTCGAGGCCTTCACCCTTCACGCCCCGGCCGCCCTGCTGTGCCTCGTCGCCGGCGCGGCCAATCCTGTGGCGATCGCTGCCGCATGGATTCACCCGGCCCTGCGCCTGGCCTACATCGGCGCGTACGTGGGCAACGTGCCACCGCTGCGGGGGCTCTGCTGGGCCGGCGGCCTCACTTGCAGCGGCATCCTTTATGTGGAGGGGCTGCGGGCTGTCCTGGCCAGCTGAAGATGTCTGGATCAGTAGGGGAACCCACCTGATCAGGCGGCGACCAGTCGTTGGTCACCGCCCCGACGCTTTCCCACCAGGCCAAGCCGCTGAAGGATCCGGCCCACCTGAGCCGGAGCCAGGGGCTTGCCGGTGCTGCTGACCTTGCCCACCCCAGCAAGAGCCTGGGCCATCGCCCTATAGCTCATGCCCGCCGCCACCATCGGGGCCAGCACTCCCCGGAGCGGCTCGGCCTCTGCGGTGGCCCGCTCGCGACGCGCGGTGGACTGCCTGGCCGCACCCTCCCGATGGCCACCCAGCTTCACGCCCCTCGCCTTTGCCGCAGCCAGAGCCTCCCGGGTACGCTCGCTGATCCTGCGGGCCTCGAACTCGGCCACGCTGGCCATCATCGTGAGCACCATGCGGCCGGCGCTGGTGGTGGCGTCGATGTCCGGCAGGTCGCAGAAGACGAAGCCACCCAGCCCGTTCTTCTCAGCCTCGTTGGCGAGCTTCAGCACGAAGCCAGCGTCCCGGGCCAGGCGATCGATCTTCGCGACCGCGATCACGGCCTTCTCGGCGCGAGCCTGCGCCAGGGCAGCGGCCAACTGGGGGCGGTCGTTCTTCCGGCCGCTCTCAACCTCCACGTACTCGGCGACGATCACCGCCCCCCGCTCGTCAGCCATGGTCGCCACCTTCGCCCGCTGGGCTTCGAGGCCCAGGCCGGACTGGCCCTGGCGGTCGGTGCTGACGCGGTAATAGGCCAGCCAGCGGGCCGGAGGCGTATCAGGGGTGGAAGCCATCGGCGCGGCCGGCTTGTTTCACGAGTCTACGGACGTTGAACCTGTAACGCTATTCCTGGTCTTCTTCGTCAAGCCTGAAACGGCACCTCAAAGATGAAGGCTGTGCCAGAGCCCGGCTGACTCTGGACGCTGATCTTGCCCCGATGGCGTCGGGCAATGGCCTGGGCAATGGCCAACCCCAACCCCGTGCCACCGCATTGGCGCGACCGGCTGGCATCGCTGCGGTAATAGCGCTCAAAGATGCGTTCCTGTTCATCTTGAGGAATCCCTGGTCCCTGGTCGCTCACCGCGACACACAGCTCGGATCCCTGCCGGTCCAGCTCAATGCGCACCACGCCCCCGGCCGGGCTGTGCTGGATGGCGTTGCTGAGCAGGTTGGCCAGTAAGCGGTTCAGTTCGCTTCCCGATCCGGTGACCACAGCGCCAGCAGCGCTGATCTGCAACTCCAGGCTGACGCCCTTCGCGGTGGCTGTTTCGCTGAAGTCTTCGATGAGATCCTCCAGGCATTCCGCGATCCGGCAAGGCTCCTGCGACTCCTGCCGGCTGGGCTGCTCCAAGCTGGCCAGCAGCAGCAAATCGGCGATCAGCCGTTGCAACCGCTGGCCCTGGGCCAGCACCCGGTTCAAGCTGGCCGTTGCCGATGGATTCGCCTGCCCTGCTGCACCGCGCTCGGCTTCCACCACCGCCAGCAGGTTCGCCAGGGGCGTGCGCAGCTCATGGGCCACATCAGAGCTGAACTGTTCCTGCCGCCGGTAGGCCTCCAGCAGCGGAGCCATGGCCAGACCCGCCAGCCACCAGCTGGCAGCAGCCATGGCGAGCATCGCCAGGAGAAACACGCCGTGACCGAGCCACCACAACCGCTCAGCTTCCACATCGAGATCGGCCAGGCTGCGCGAGATCTGCAGGTAGCCCCAGGTGGGCTCACCTGGACCATGGGCGTGATGCAGGTGAATGGCGTAGGTGGCCCAACGCCCGCTGCTGCGATCAACTGACAGCGACCAGCCAAGTTGCGTCGGCTTTGGCCCCTGGGGGATCGGGCCTGGCGAGCTGGCGATCAGGTCGCCGCGTTGATCGAACACCCGCAACTTGAACCGATCGGGGTCGGTGGCGCTGATCGCATGGCGATGAATGAGGTTGGCCGGCGGCTTGCACGGCTCACCAGCAAGGCACAGGCCAGGCAGCACCGCCGCCAGGGAAGCCGTGGGCCGAGCAAGTTGCGGCAGGGCAGGCTTGAGGCTGTCGTGCAGGGTACCGGCCAGCGTCTCCAGCTCCCGTTGGATCGCTGCTTCCTGGGTCTGCAGCAACAACCGGCCCATGGCGAAGCCGGCGCCATAGAGCAACGAACCCATCACCAGCAGCGACAGACCGGCAAGCCGCAGGCGGGCGCGCCACAGCAGTTGCGGGGTTGGAGAGCGGCGTTTGCTCACGGCAGGAGGGCTGCCTGCGGATCAAACCGGTAGCCCTTGCTGGGCACCGTTTCAATCGGCGAGGGCAGGCCATAGGCCGCCAGCTTGCGCCGCAGCAGCCGCACCTGGGCGGCCACCACGTTGCTCACCGGGTCCTGATGCAGGTCCCAGAGCTGGTGGCGCAATCGCGAGCCCGGAATGATCTGGCCGGGGTGCTCCAGGAAGTAGGCCATCAGCTGTTGTTCCTTGCCAGCCAGCGGGATCGTCACCACACCCTCGGCGGTGCTGACCTCCAACCGGCCGGACTGGGGATCGAACCGGTAGGGCCCCATCTCCAGCACAGGCTCGCGGTAACTGGGCTGGCGGCGCTGCAGTGCCCGCACCCGGGCGAGCAGTTCCTCCATCGCGAAGGGCTTGCTCAGGTAGTCGTCGGCGCCGGCATCGAGCCCTTCCACCCGGTCGGCCGTGTCGTTGCGGGCGGTAAGCAGCAGCACCGGCAGGCCCATGCCGGTTGCCCTGGCGCGGCGGCAAAGCTCAAGGCCGCTCAGGTAGGGCAGCATCCAATCGAGGATCGCCAGGTCGTAGCGGGGGCCGTTGACCTCGACCAGTTCGCCGCTGAGCAACGTCCAGCCACTCAGGCCATCGCCGCAGTGATCCACCACATGGCCCTGGCGCTGCAGCACCGTCTGGATGGCCGAAGCCAGATCCTCCTCGTCTTCCACCAGCAGGATCCGCAGCGGCATCGGAGGTGGGGACTGGCCGGCAGATGCTAGGCAGCACAGGCGGTTTCACCTGTTTTTCATCCCGGTTGCGCCAACGTCCGTCCATCCGCCGCACCCCTGGACCCTTGGTCACCCGGATCCTGCAGCTGGCTGCCAGCACCAGCCTTTGCGCCGCTGCCCTGCTCGCCATCCCCACAACACCCCCTGTGGCGTTGGCCCATGTGGGCCACGGCGATGAGTTCCAGCAGCAGGGCAATGCCCGCCAGGTGAAGCGCAACGCCGAGCGCGATGGGCTGCTGGGTGTGGCCACCGCCAAGCCGGAGTCCAGCCCCGATGGCCTGACCGTGCCCTCCACCGCACTGGTGGATGCGAAGGGCCAGCCATTGCTGTTCGTGCAGACCAAGACCACCTACGACCCGGTGGTGGTGGAAACCGGCGCCAGCCAGGGCGATCGCGTGGTGGTGACGGAGGGCATCGATCCCACCGACGACATCGTGATCTCTGGGGCCCTCTCGCTCTACGCCGAGTCGATGAAGACCCAGCAGGCTGAGCCAGCAGCGGGGGATGAGAAGCCTGCCGCCCAAGGCGACGCCAAACCGGCAACCGGCGGCAACCTTCCCATGCCGGTTCCGGCGCTGGCCGCTGGCAGCGCTGTGCTGCTGGCCGGCGGGGCCGTCTGGTTGAGCCGCCGCAAGAAGACGGATGCTTGAGCGGCTGCTCAACGCCACGCTGCGGTTTTCGATCGCCCGCCGCTGGCTGATCGTTGCTGCGGCGGTGGTCATCAGCCTCTGGGGCCTGCTGGCAGTCACCCAGATGCCGCTGGATGTGTTCCCGCCTTTCGCCCCGCCGCAGGTGGACGTACAGACCAGCGCCGATGGACTTTCACCTGAGGAGGTGGAAACGCGGATCACGCTGCCGATCGAATCGGCCGTGAACGGAATCCCGGGTGTGGAGACCGTGCGCTCCTCCTCAAAGGCAGGCCTGTCGATGGTGCAGGTGGTGTTCAACCAGAACGCCGACATCTACCGCGCCCGCCAGTCAGTGGCCGAGCGCGTGCAGCAGGTGAGCCCCCAGCTGCCGGCCAATGCCGGCGCGCCCGAACTCTCACCGTTGGTCTCTCCACTCGGCACGATCCTGCAGGTGGCCTTCACCGTGAAAGGCGATGGCGCCACCTCGCTGATGGACCTGCAGCAGCTGGTGCTGCGCTCCTACCGCCAGTCGATCCTGGCGGTGCCGGGCGTGGCCCAGGTGACGATCTACGGCGGGGATGAGCAGCAGTTTCAGGTGCTGCTGGATCCGCAGGAGCTGCAGGTGCAGAACGTCTCGCTCAAGGCGGTGATGGAGGGCGTCGGCTCGGCGATGGCCACCAGCCCCGGGGGCTTCCTGATCGGGGGCGGCCAGGAGCGGCTGATTCGCCCCCTGGCCCAGATCACCCAGGTGAGCGATCTGGCCGCTGCGGCGGTGCGCAACGAGAAGGGGGAACCGGTGCTGCTCTCCACCCTGGCTGAGGTGAAACGCGGCGCGGCGCTCAAGCGCGGTGACGCCAGCTTCAACGGCAAGCCCGCCGTGGTGCTGATGGTGACCAAGCAGCCCGATGTGGATACGCCCACAGTGACCCGGGCGGTGGAGCGGCGGCTGGCGGAACTCAACCGCACCCTGCCGGCGGATGTGCAGACCCACGTCACCTTCCGGCAAAGCAACTTCATTGACAGCGCCATCCGCAACGTGAGCGAGTCGCTGCTGCAGGGGGTGGTGATCGTGTCGGTGGTGATCGTGCTGTTCCTGATGAACTGGCGCGCCGCCGTGATCAGCCTCAGCGCCATCCCCCTCTCGCTGCTGATCGGCCTGATGCTGATGAAGGCCCTGGGCCTGGGGATCAACACCATGACCCTGGGCGGGCTGGTGGTCGCCATTGGCTCGGTGGTCGACGACTCAATCGTCGACATGGAGAACTGCTACCGGGGCCTGCGCCGCAACCAGGCCAGCGCCACGCCCAAATCTCCCTTGCAGGTGGTGTTCGACACCTCGGTGGAGGTGCGCCAGCCCGTGCTGTTCTCCACCGTGATCATCGTGGTGGTGTTTGCGCCGATCTTCTCGCTCACGGGCGTGGAAGGGCGGATCTTTGCGCCGATGGGCCTGGCCTACCTGTTCTCCATCGCCGCCTCCACGTTGGTGGCGGTAACGCTTTCTCCGGCCCTCTGCGCGATCCTGCTGGCACCGGTGCAACTGCCGGAGGAGAACACCTGGCTGGCTGCTCAGGCCGAACGGCTTTACAGGCCGATCCTCGATCTGGCGCTGCGCGCACCCCGTCGGGTGCTGGCCATCGCCCTGGCCCTGGTGGTGGCCACCACCTTGATCCTTCCAGCCTTAGGGCGGGTGTTCCTGCCGGAATTCCGGGAGAAATCATTGGTCAATTCGATGGTGCTCTACCCGGGGGTGTCGCTGGAGATGACCAACCGGGCTGGCCTGGCCCTCACCCGTTCGCTGCAGAACAACCCGCTGTTCGAGTGGGTGCAGGTGCGCACAGGCCGGGCTCCCGGCGATGCTGATGGGGCCGGCGTGAACCTGGCCCATGTCGATGTGGAACTGAGCGAGCAGGCGATGGCCAACCGGCCTGCTGCCATCGCCGAACTGCGGCAGGCCTTTTTGCGGCTACCCGGCGTGGCCCCCAACATCGGTGGCTTCATCTCGCACCGCATGGATGAGGTGCTCTCTGGTGTGCGCAGCGCCATCGCCATCAAGATCTATGGAACCGACCTCGGCGAGCTGCGCCGCATCGGCGAGGCCGTGGAGAAGGCAATCAAGCCGATCGATGGCGTAGTGGATCTGCAGCTGGAGCCGCAGCTGCCGATTCCCCAGGTGCAGATCCACTACGACCGGCCGCTGGCCGCCGCCCTGGGGCTGACGGTGGAGGATCTGTCGCAGGCCGTGGAGATCGCCCTGAACGGCAAGGTGGTGGACCACGTAGTGGAAAGCGGCGTGCGCAGCGATGTGCTCGTGCAGCTGCAGGAGAACGCCCGCCAGAACCTCGAGGCGATCCGCTCGGTGCCAGTGGCCTTCAGCAACGGCATGACGGTGCCATTGGGAAGCGTTGCCTGGATCGAGGACGGCATGGGCTCCAATGTCGTCAACCGGGAAGACGTGTCCCGTTTGATCGTGGTGTCGGCCAACGTCAGCGGCCGGCCCCTCGGCACGGTCGTCAAAGACATCCAGCGCACGATTGCCCAGGATGTGCGTCTGCCCCAGGGCTACACGATTCGCTACGGCGGCCAGTTCGCATCGGAAGAACGGGCCACCGCCAGCCTGGTCTTCTACAGCCTGGTGGCCGCCGCAGTGATCAGCGTGCTGATGGTGGGCTCGGTGAAGTCGCTCCCGGCCACCGCAGCGATCATGCTCAACCTGCCGCTGGCTTTGATCGGCGGGGTGGTGGCGGTGCTGCTCACTGGCGGGGTGCTCTCGATCGCCTCGTTGATCGGCTTCATCACCCTGTTCGGCATTGCCGTGCGCAACGGCCTGCTGCTGGTGGACAACTACAACCGCCGCCACGGCGCTGGTCAGTCCCTGGGCGAGGTGATCCGTGAAGGCAGCCTGGAGCGCTTGAACGCGATCTTGATGACCGCGCTCTCATCCGCCCTGGGCGCCTTGCCGCTGGCGCTGGCGTTCGGGGCTGGCAACGAAATTCTCCAGCCCCTGGCGGTGGTGGTGCTCGGCGGCCTGATCACCTCCACGGCGCTGACCCTGCTGGTGCTGCCAGCGCTCTATGCCCGCTTTGGCCCTTGGCTGTTACCCCCTGCCGCTGCCCCGTCTCCTGCTCTCGCTCCGTCCCAGCCATGAACCCGAGCCTCAAGCGGATCACGGACCCCCTGCGCCAGCCCCGCGTGCTGGTTCCCCTGGCCATCGCCGGCTCCCTGCTACTGGGAATTGGCCTGGGCCGCCAGAGCAGCGGGCCCACCTTCCCGCCCTCGGAATCGGCGGCAGATGTTGCTGAACCGGCTGGCACCATCGCCCTCAGCGAGGAACAGCTACGGCGTTCAGGTCTGAGCGTTGTGCGCCCTGAAGTGAGCACGGGCACGGAACGCCCGATCTCCGGCTTTGTGGAGGCAGCCGTTGGCGCACGCTCCAGCGTGGGCATGCCCGTAGCGGGTCGCGTCGTGCGCCTGCTGGTGGCACCTGGCACCGCCGTGCGCGCCGGCGCGCCGATCGCCGAGGTGCAGAGCGCCGATGCGGCGGTGGTGCGGGCCGATGCAGAGGCAGCCCAGGCCACGGCCCAATCGCTGGTCTACCAGTACCGGCTGGCCCTGCCGATGGCCCGCCAAGGGGCGCTCTCGGCCCAGGAGCTGGAGAGCCGCCGCATCGGCAGCGTGACGGCAGCGGCTGAAGCTCGGGCTGCCACAGCCAAGGCCGTGGCGATGGGACAACCCGATCGGATGGGACGCCTGCTGATCAGGAGCCCCATCAGCGGCCAGGTCGCCGCTGTGAAGACCTCTCCCGGTGCCGTGCTCCAAGCCGGAGACGAGGTGGCGCAGATCAGTGATGCGCAGGGGAGCGAACTGCGCTTCCTGGTCTCGCCGGTGCTGGCCACCAACCTGGCGAGCGGCCAGCTGCTGCGGGTGAGGGCGGGAGCGCGGGATCTGCGGGCGCGCGTCATCGCCGTGGCCCCCGACAGCGGCTCCGGCAATCGGGTCACCGTGGTGCGGGCCGAGGCGGTGGATGGACCGATGCCACAGGCAGGCACAGCGGTGACCGCCTTCATCCAGGTGCCGTCCGCCCAGCAGCGCCACTCCGTGCCGACCGATGCCATCCAGCTGGTGAATGGCTCAGCGGTGGTGTTCCGCTATCAGCGCGGAACCGTGCAGGCCGTGCCGGTGGTGGTGGGCCAGCAGTCAGCCGCCCGCGCTGAGATCCTGCAAGGGGTGCGCAGCGGCGATCAGCTGCTGAGCGGCAACACAGCCAAGCTGCGCGACGCCCTGGCCGGGCCACAGCGATCGGACCAGAACTGACCGAGCCAAGGGGATCACCCATGCCGTTGTCGTCCATCCGTCGCGGGCAGTTGGCCGGTCTCGCTGCGGCCGTGCTGTTTGGTTGCAGTGCGCCACTGATCAGCACCTTGACCAGCTCGGGCTCAGCCCTGAGCATCGCCGGGTTGCTCTATGCCGGCGCCGCTCTGGCCTTGCTGGCCGTCCGGCTTGTGAAGGGCCAGTCCCGAGAAGAAGCCTCTCTCCAGCGCCAGGACTGGCTCGCCCTGACTGGGCTCACCCTGCTGGGAGGTGTGGTCGGCCCTGTGGCCCTGGTGCTCGGCCTGGCGCGCCTGCCAGCGGCATCCAGCTCCCTGCTGCTCAATCTGGAGGCGGTGTTCACCCTGGCCATCGCCGTGGTGGTCGGCCGGGAACACCTGGGCAGACGGGGCCTGATCTCAGCGGGCCTCACCGTTGCCGGCGCCGTGGTGCTCTCCGAGGGATCGCTCAGCGGGGCCAATGGTCTGGGCGCCGCCCTGATCGCCCTGGCGACCCTGGCCTGGGCGATCGACAACAACCTCAGCCAGCGGTTGAGCCTGCGCAATCCCATTCAGATCGCCAGCCTCAAAGCCGCAGGAGCCTCGCTGCCCATGCTGGCCCTGTCCCTGCTGCTGGGTGAGCCGTTTCCACCCACGCCCCTGATCCTCGGCCTGCTGGGGATCGGAGCCCTTGGCTACGGCATCTCGATCTGGCTGGATCTCCTGGCGCTCCGGGATCTCGGTGCAGCGCGCGAGGCCGTGATCTTCTCCACGGCACCGTTCGTGGGCGCACTGTTTTCCCTGCTGGTGCTGGGGGACGTGCTGACGCCAGCGGTCGCTGTAGCGGGGGCACTGATGGCCGCCGGTGTGGTGTTGCTGCTGCGTGAGCAGCACACCCATTGGCATCACCACCACCCGCTAAGCCATGCCCACCGGCACCGGCATGACCCGCAGCATCCAGATCTCCATCACGACCACAATCACAGCCCCGCCCAGGTGCAAGGACTATCACCAGATCAACCGTTCTGGCATGCCCACGAGCACGACCATGGGCCAACAGCCCACGATCATCCCCATGTGAGCGACGCGCACCACCGTCATCGCCATTGAGCAGAACAAGCCTGGGTTGCTCGGCTGCTACCCATCAGTCCCAAGCCTCCGACATCCTCGCCGCCCAGGCGGTCGCCGAGCAGGATCAGGGACTGGCGCACCTCATCAGCGATGCGGCGCTCGGTCTCGCTCATGGGGATGCCCAGCATCTCGGTGGTGACCTCAGCAGCCTGGCTGAGGTTGTCGCAGTTCTCGATTCGGTGATGCCACCGCACCAGGTCTTCCGGTGAGAGGCCAGCGCTGGCGGCCTCCAGCATGGCGTCGAAGCTGTCGCGGACCCCTGGGTGGCTCAGACCAAGGGGCACTGTCGATCACGGCGATGGGCTGTCAGCAGGATGGACCTGGCCAACGCTCTGGAGCTGCAGCAGCGCCTTTCGCACCGCCTGCTCCTGCAGGGCATCCGCCTCGGCGATCGCCTGGTGCCGCACCGCTGAGCTGCGCACCTGCCCAAGCTCCTCCGGCAGGTGTTGTTCCACGTGCACCTTCACCGGGGCGTTGAAGACCTGGACCTGCTCGGGCGCCGCCTGGTGGATTTCCTGCCGGATCTCCTGGTGCACCACCACCGGCCGCGATAGGGCCGCCCAGGCCAGTGCACCCAGACCCATCAGCAGCAGGCTGAGCGGCACGCCACGGCGAACGAACTGCCCGCCGCCGATCCGGCCACCGCTCCGCTGCCCACCATCTGATCGGCTGACCGGTATCGGCATCCGTGCCCAGAGCGCTGCCCTCCACTCTGGCTACGAGTTCGGCTCGGGGACCAGCAACGCCTCCAGCAGCTCCTCTACCCCTAAGGCCGTCGCCGCCGTTGATCCCGAGGACTCCAGCGCCCGCGCGGCCGCCGTCAACCCCGCCCCCAGCTGGGCGGGCTGCAGCAGGGTCCCGGCAGCCAGGTGTTTCCGGGTCGACTCCACCACCAGCCCTAGAAGCTGCTCAGCCGCATCGGCCAACCTCTCCGCCCGCCAGTGCTGGGCGTCCCGGAACGCCACCAGCTGGGCGCGATGGCGGGCTTGCTCTGCCTCAGCACCAATCTCGGCCGCACGGGCCAGGAAGCGGGCGTCGTAGGTCTCCAGGCGCTCCTGCCAGGCCCAGCGCTTCGACAGCCGGCGCAGGGTCGACTCACTTCGCCCACACACGTCAGCGGCCTGGCTCAACGACCGCCCAGGCCCCAGGTCCCGATACAGCAGCAGCGCAGCAAAATCGCCAGCCGGTTCCTCCGGCAGGCGCTCGAACGGCAAAGGGGCAGCGGCGTGATCCATGCCTCCAGGGTTCCGCCAACGGCCACCAAAGCCCGCCACAACGCGCCAAAGGCCGCCAGGGAGCACCAATAGACGTCGGAACTCACGTTCAGAATCTTCGCCACTCCCGAACTGCCCCAGAAGCCTTCGCGCCCGAGGATGTGGTGTGCTGCAGATCGTCAGATCGCTCTGCACCATCACTGAGGCGCATCTCTGGTTGAATCAGCCCGTTGCAACGGGCGGCCGCAGCCGAAGCGCCCTCGGGACGCCCCCGTCCTCCCTCCTCGTGATCGTCATGGTTCAGCCTCTGCGTCGTCGATTGACGTGTGCCGCCGCGCGCCTGATGGCACCCGGATCGGGCCTGACAGCGGCCCTGATCAGCCTTGCCGTCGTCATGCCGCCGGTGAGTCAGGCCAACCCGACCGCTTCTGCAGGGCAGCCCAGTCGTCAGCAGATGATGGAGGCGATGCAGGGGATGCAGGCCTGCATGGCGCGCGTGGACCGGGCTGCGCTGGAGCGTCTGCACCAGCAAGCGGAACGAACCCAGGGCCAGATCCGCAGTCTTTGCAGAGCGGGCAACGAAGCCGGGGCTCAGGCGCAGGCAATGGCCCTCGCTGGCCAGATGGCGGCCGATCCGAACCTGAAGACGATGCAGGCCTGCCTGGCGCAGCTGCCGCAGGTGCCGATGGTTCAGGCGATGTTGCCGATGAGCAAACTCGGCGTGGATGATCCCAGCGACGCCGACCAGCCGCGCTCGATCTGCGAGCGCCTGCGGTGATGCCGCAGCATCCCTCAGATCAGCGACAACCTTCGAGATCCGGAATCGTTGTGCGGGCGCCATCAGGAGTGGAGACCACAACCCGATAGCTGGGTGCCTTGGTGGTGCGGATCTGCGTGTAGATCCCTGGCCGGGTTTCGACCAGATGGGTTCTCTGGTTGTTGATGCTCGCCTCGATGACGGAGCCGGATGGGAAGCCCTGCACCAGGATCTCGACGCCGCTGCCGATCTGCTCGGCGCAGAAGGATGTGACCAGCAGCGCAGTCGCACCATCCGTGACCCGATTGCGTTCGACGGGCTTGCGGATAGCGGAATAGCTGGTGATGTCGTCACCGGCCGGAAGGGGCGCGGCAGCGACTGGACCAGACACGGAGCCGAACAGTCCAAAGGCTGCTGCGAAGAAGACGGTGCTGCGACGCCTGATGAGCGCGGAACGACGTACAGCCATCGGTACGGATCAGCGTGGTTGACCTAGCCAGGATGGCCGGCGTGTGGCTTACCCGGTCAGTCGCATGTCACCAACCGTGGCCCGGCCTGAATCGACGGTCCAGAACCACAGCCGACGCTTCTGGCTCCCGCCGGTGCCGTGGCATCGATCTGTCCGAGAGACCAAGGCAACCCGGTCCGAACCCTCGTCGCTGGCTTCGGAACCCTGCGGCGCCTGCTTCCGCTTGCCATGGCTCCAGCCATCGCCACCACCACCTGCACCCCCGTCAGCTCTTCACCGGTTCCCTGCGAGGTGCTCAGCGCCTCAGGCCGCTGGGTCGGCGGCTACGAGCTGCTCCGCTTCTGCGACGACGGCCTGCTCACCATCCGCAGCAGCCGCACCGGCGCTGTCCGCCAGCTGCCCCCTGAGCGCTGGCGTGATCCCATCGAACAGGCCCTCCTGGAGGCCGCCACTAGCCGGCTCTGAGCCGGCTCACCGCTCCGGTGCCAGCTCTGGGCAACACGGCCAAGCTGGGCCGCTCAGGACCCACGCCAGCGGTGGGTCCACCCGCTCCAGCTGGCGCCGGCGCTCTGCAGCACGCCGCTCAGCCAACGTCTGTCGGGTGGCCTTGTAGCTCGGGTCGATGGTCCGCCGGACATCCATGGGCAACCCCGGAGCAACTGCTCTGGGGTTCCGAGGCTGGCCCGTAGCCAATAACTCCAAACTTCCTATAGGAAAACCTGGAGTTATTGGCTACCGATCCCCGGGCAGCACCCACCGATACAGCTGCTGCTGCGCTCCCCGGGGCCCCACTTTCTTCGCGTCGCTGACCCCGCCCAGGCTGCGCACCACCGTCCCGATTGTCCGCGCCGGTTTGGCGCCTGTGCCCTTCAGGTCAACCTGCAGCCACACCGCATTGCGCAGCACCCGAGCGGCCTCTGGGGTTTGCAGGGCCTCAGCCACCGCCTTGACCAGCGCATGGTCCCCCGCACGGCGCTCTCCATCGCACAGCCGCCCCAGCCCAGCGCTCAGCAGCAGCTCCTGCACCTCCGCCAGGTTTGCCGACAGCAGGTCCGCGCCAGCGCTCCCCACCCTCGCCTGGTTCGTCGCGGCCAGGGCCTCTGCCTTGGTCTCGGCCACCTCCCGCTCGGCTCCGGCGGCCTGCAGCCGCAAGCTGCGCACCAGCAGCTCACGCCACGGGTCCAGCTCCTGATAACTCACCGGCTCGGTTCGCTTCTCCCGCTGGCCCCCCGCACCCTTCGGCCGAGGCAGCGGCTCCACAGCCGCCAGCTCTTCTGTCGACCAGCCATCCACCGCCGCGTAGTGCAGCGTGTAGTCCCGGAACAGGGCCAGCTCTTCGATCTGGCGCTGGGCCGCCAGCACATACACCCGCTCCAGCAACTCGATCTCCCGCCCACCTGCAACAGGCAGATCCGCCGCCTGCGCGCGCGCCTGAGCCAGCTCCGCACGAATCGCCTCGACCTCACGCCCCCACAGCGGTAACGACTGGTCCCACGGGGTCTTGGGGACATACGCCACGCAGGTGGTCGCTGTCCGCTCACGCCGTCCCGCTTGCCCCCCACAGATGTTCGGCGGCAGCGTCCGCCCACCGGCCACGAACACCGTCTCAGCAAACGCCCCCACCCAGCTCACCCCGGACTGCGCCACCGGCGTGCAGATCACCACGTCCCAGCCCTCCACATCGCCCCGCAGCACCCGCCGCGCCGCATCGCTCTCCTTGCGCTCGCGATCGATGACCAACACCCGGATGCCAGGCACCACCTCCAGCAGCGCATCACGCAGGCCCCTGGCCGACAGCCCGCGTCTGCCCTCACCGTCCTTGCCCTTCGCTCCGGTCACCACCAACAGGGGCTTGTCCGTGGCAGCGCGGGCCTTGGCATACCCCAGCAGGCAGTCCCGCCACCGGCTCTGCTGCGAAGTCCAGCGCATCACCCGCGTGGGCTCTGCAGGCGGGCACCCCAACACCCGCTCAGCTTCCCCGCACCCAATGCCGCGCAACAACTCCCGCTCCGGCTCACCGGCCTGCGCATCCATCGCCAACACCACAGCGGCGTGGTCGATCGAGCGCACCAGGGCAACCCCGGAACGCCAGCGCTCCGCTGGGGTCGCCCACATCGTCCCCGGACCACTCGGCGACAGCAGCAGGTCGGTGACCACCTGCCGCACCTCATCCAGGATCAGCACGACAGCCATGGCGCCCTGACCGGTCAACACCGGCGGCCGGCCGGTATCGCCGTAGGTCCAGAACGCTCCCCACACTTCAGGCCCCCCGTTCCGCTTGGACGGGTTCCCCAGCGACTGCAGGCAGCACACGTACCGGTTGGGCTTGGTGCCCGGCTGGGAGAAAGGGTCGCCCCTGCCGCTTGTCTGCCCCGACACATTCACCGCCCGCAGCTGCGGGGCCAGCTGGCTGTTGATGGTCCGCCTCGGCGTGATCGCCACTACCGAGAACTCGCGCTTGGCGCCGACCCAGTTGTCAGCCAGGCGCTCTACGTACGCGGAGGCCCCTTCGGTCTTTCCCGATCCCGTCCGGCAAACCACCATCGCTCCGCCCAGCGACCACAGGGCTTCGCTGATCGCCGCAGGAGTCGGCTCCACCAACTCGGTCGGCTGCAGAACCCCCTGCAGCTGCAGCGCTGGCCGCTGCCAGCCGTGTTCACGATCGGCCCATACCGCCAGCCAGGCCAGCAGCTCTGCCCCGCGCTCTGGGTCCGGCTCGAACGTCCCACACCACTGCCGCAGGCCCTCCAGCGACGGCCGACCCTCCTTGTCCAGGTGGCCCGCACGGTGCAGCACCTGCGCCGCTTCCTCCGCGCCCAACGCCCGGCTCAAGTTGCTGACCAGCGTCAGCACCGTTCCATAGGTCCCGCTTCCAGGCACCCGTACCGGCACCGCTTGCGCCAGGCTCACCAGCCCATCGATCCGGGCATCACCGCTCAGGCCCAGGAACTTCCCGCCCTCGCACCTGCGGGCGATCGTCAGCTGGGCCGCTGCCTTCGGGGCCTCCGTGCGCTTGGCCCACTCCTCCACCTCAGGCCAGGCCAGACCCAGCGCCTCCAGCGCCACCGGGCCCTCGCCCCACTGGATCACCTTCGCCACCTTCCTGCTCTTGCGGTGCACCGCACCCGGAAGCCGCATCACCTGAGTAGGGCGATGGCAGGCCTCATCCAACGCTCCTTCCGGAAGATCCAGCCCCGCCTCCTGGGCGGCCTCCACAATCAGCGCGTGCCAGCGCTTCGAGGTGAGGCTGTACTGGTCAGCCTGGATCGCCGCGGCCGCGGCGATCCAGGCATGCAGCGACTTCCCGCCGGTATCCAGCAGCGTGAACCGGATGCCATAGCGCTCTTCCACCGCCGCATACACCTGACGCTGCAGCTCGTGGCTGTCCTCCAGGTCGATCTCCGCACGCAGTCCATACACGTGGGTGATCTGCGCCTTCTTGGAACCCCCCACCCCGGCCACAAACCCCAGCTGGCGACCTTCCTCCAGCTCAGGCAGCAACCTCGCCTCCACCTCCTGGCGCAGCGCCTCATCCCACGCCACAGGCAGTGCGCCGCCCTCCTCCTTGGCCCGCCACCGCAGGTGGTGGCTGCTCCCTTCCTTTCCCCCGAAGAAGGTCACCACCACGGGGTCGACCTTGCGGAAGCCAGCGGCCAGCTCCAGGAAGCGCGGCACGGTCTGGAGTGCTTCGCTCGCACGAGCGAGGTCCATCAAGCTCAGTCGGCTACATCAGGCTAGGAATCCAGCTCAGGCGCTCGAAACAAGCGCGAAAGGGGACACCCGGGGGACATTTAGGGAACAGCCAGGGGACAGCGAACTCGGAAGCAGTCACCGCAAAGGATCTCGGCAGTTCTGACGGGCGGCCTGGGCCCATCAGAACTGCTTTGAGGCATTCACGCTGCACGCACCGGCGGCGCTGCTGTGTCTGGTGGCCGCACCGCTCAGCCCGCTGGCGATCGCCGCGGCCTGGCTGCATCCAGCCCTGCGGCTGGCCTACATCGCGGCCTACGTGGCCAACGTGCCGCCGCTGCGCGGGTTGTGCTGGGCCGGGGGCCTCACCTGCAGCGGCATCCTCTATGTGGAGGGCCTGAAGGCGGTGCTGGCAGGGTGAGAGCGGCGAAGACCCAGGATCGGGGGCCATGGCTGACAGCAGCGCCAACCGCCGCTAGGACAGTCCTGCATGCAAGGAGGCGCGCCATGGCCCGGCGTCGCGCAGGAACGCTCGCGCTGCTGATGGGGTTGGCCCTGCTGCAGGTGGCACTGGCCCCGCAACCGGCAGCCAGCCGTGACAAGAGCCATGGCAGCCAGCATCGCCATCCCGAGCACTGGAAGCGGGATCCCAACCGCTGGCACAGCAGCCGCTGGAATCGCCACGAGCACTACAACCACTGGAACCGGCCAGTGGATCACCGCCGTCACCATCCCGGCTGGGCTCGCCACGACTGGCAGCGCCACCGCCCGTGGAAGCACGGCTGGTATGGCCGGGGCTGGTACGGCGATGTGCCGCCCTGGGGCTGGTGGCAACCCCAGTCGGCAGCCTGGGGCATCGCCGGCCTGGCCACCGCCGCCACAATCAGCTCGGCGGTGACGGCGGCGATCGATGCCAAGCAGAACACGATCGTGGTGCCGGACAGCTCATACCGTCTGGATTACGGCTCGGTGGAGGCCCCCAATGACCATGTCGCCACCTTTGTGGTGGACCGCGGCGGCCGCAGCTACGCGATGGATGCCGACTGCGCCGATGGCGAACTGAACGGCCACGCACCCAATGACGCCGCCGAAGCACAGCTGCTCAATGCCGCCTGCCAGGTGGCTTTCGGCAGCTGAGCCCTGGATGCGTCCAGAGATCCGCTGCCGCAGGGCGGATCAGAAGCAGAAAGGCAGGAACTGGGTGCGGCAGGCGGCATAGCCATCCACCAGGGGACCGAGGCCGATCTGGTGAGCGATGCCGGCGCCGGTGATGGCTTCGGTGAGCACACCGATCACCAGGCCGATCATGGCGGCGCGGCCGTTGAACAGCTCCGCGCGGCGCAGCTGCTCGAGATGAATCTGCTGAGCGGCGCGGTCCTGGAACCACTTGTTGTCAGCGCGGGAGGAGGTCATGACGGATCACCTGCGAGAGGGGAAGACAGGGGCTGGCGGCGCCATGGCGGCACGGCCAGCCCTAGGAGACGAGGCGGAACGCCCGGGAGAGGGCGCGCGCAATGGGGGAGCGAGCCGGCGCGGCTGCTCAGGCCCGCCTCAACGGCTGCGGCGCGGGGCAGCGGGAGCGCTGAGGTCGGTGGGGCGGCTGAGCACATAGGCCACCATGGCGGTGAGCACAAGCACCACGGCCGCCAGGCCGGTGAGGGCTGCGGTGTAGTCGGTTCCCATCGAGCTCAACCGAGGCCGATCTGGGAGAGGATGCCCTGGCCGGTGAGCAGCTCGGTGGCGAGGCCGATCACGAAGCCGAGCATCGCCAGGCGGCCATTCCAGGTTTCGGCAAAGCCGACGAAGCCGAAGCGGGAGGAGGAGTCAGCCATGGTTAGTTTCAGATTGTTTCACCAACTGTAACGGATTTTTACGACCCCAGGCCAAACTCGCGCCAAACCCGCTCCAAAGCAGATCCAAAGCGCTGCCCACGCCGCTCCAAAGCCGTGCACCAGCCGGAGCGCAGAGCGGTCGCCCAGGCCCCAGACAGCAGAGAGGCAACCGGCCAGCACGAGCCCGAACAAGCAGCGGCCCCGCAGACCCCGGGGCAACAGCCGATCCCGAAGGGCGCCGTGAGGCCAGGCGGGGCCCGGCCGCTCAGTCGAAGAACATCAGGCTCACCACCTTGCCCATGTCCTCGGCCACGCGCACGCTGGCCAGCAGCGTTTCGCTGTCGTGGAAGGCGTAGCAGATCAGCTGGTCGCAGCGGCTGATGATGTCCTGATTGCAGAGGCTGCTGGCCATCGGCAGCGGCAGCTCATCGTGCTCGGGCTTCTCCACCAGGTGCAGCACGCCCTCGAGCTGATCGCGCGATTCGCTCGGCTGGCGATCCAGGCTCTGGGGAAGCAGCACCGTGAGCCGCGAGGGATCCACCGACAGCACACTGCGGATCACCGCCGAGTTCACGCCCTGGGCCCCGGAGGTGATCAGGCTGTGACCCTCCTGGGCGAGGGAGCGCGCCACCAGTTCCACCAGATGGATCGACACCACCGGCACATGGCGACTGCCCAGGATGGCGATGCGACGCTTGCTGCGGTCCTGCAGCATCGCCAGCTCCTGGGCGAGCGTATCGATCCGATCAAGAGACGGAAGATCCAGAGATCGGGTCACCCAGAAGCCCGCAGCCGCGCTCAGAAGCTAGCAGTGGTGCCGGAGTTGATGCAGTGCGGGCGACCATTCCCAGGGCTGGCGTGACCGCTCAGGCGGCGGGCACGCCGAGGCGCTCAAACAACGGCGTGAAGTCGCAATGCTCCTCCACCAGCCGCACGGCATAGGTGGCCTTCACCGCCTCGTGCAGGCGCACATGGCCGAAGGCGCTCTCGATCACCTCCACGGTCGTGAGCGTGTCGTGCTCCACCTTGAGCAGCGGCACCTCCAGCTCCTCGGCACGGCTCACCAGCTGCGGCAGCGGATCGCCCACACCGGTGAGGATCAGGCACTGGGTGGACGCCTCCAGGGCCGCCAGCTGGATGTCGGTGCGGTCGGCGCCGGTGACCACGGCCATGTTGCGGCGGCGGCGGAAGAACTCCATCGCCGAATTGACGTTCATGGCGCCGATCGAGAGGGTCTCGACCAACAGATCCTGGCGATCGCGGCAGCAGAGCACCTCGGCTTCCAGGCGCCGCGCCAGCTCCTCCACCGTGACGCTGCGCAGCAGCGGGCTGCGCGGCATCACCCCCAGCACCGGCAGGCCCAGGCGGGCCAGGGCCGGCACCACCTCCTGACGCAGGCCCGGCACCCCGTCGGGGGTGACGGTGTTGAGCACCACACCGGCCAGGCGATCGCCCAGGGCGCTGCGGGCCGCCAGCAGGGCATCGATGCTGCGGCTGTCGCTCCAGCGATGCACCAGCAGCACGCTGGCCTCCAGCCCCGCCGCCAGCTGCGGCAGGCTGAGGCCATAGAGCAGCCCTTCATGCAGGCTGCCGGCGGCCTCCAGCAGGGCCAGCCCACCGGCGGGAGTGGCGGCCAGCTGCTGACGCAGCGGCGCGAAGCCCGGACCGGGATCGAGGTCACCGGCCAACAGCCGCTGATGGGCCACCGCTGGCGCCAGCACCTGCAGCGAGGGGATCAGGCGCTCCTCAGCCAAGCCGAGGGTGGCGCCCACGAAACGCACGTCGGCGTCGATCAGGGGTGCGGCCTGCGACTCCGCCGTCCCCTCCAGCGTGGTGGCCAGCGGCTTACCGAAGCTCAGCTCCACGCCGCGGCGCAGCAGCTGCCGGCCGAGGCCCAGCACCACAGCGGATTTGCCGCTGAAGGGTTCGCAGGAGCCGATCAGCAGGGGAGAGGCCATGGCGGAGCTGCGGCTCGACTCAAGCTAGGCAACTTATGCGGCGGAGCTGCCCTGCTCGCTACCAGCGGCGACCGGCGCGGCCGGAATCTCACCGGTGAGCAACCAGCGCCAGAAGCTGTCGGGCAGCTGAGTGCCCTGGCGCTGCATCAGCCAGTACACCAATTGATAGGCGGGAAGGGCGAAGTCGTAGGCGATCTGGGGCTGGGCCGGAAAGCGCAGCTGGCACTGCATCAGCTCCAGCGGTGCCGCCTCCCCCTGCCAGGCCAGCGTGAAGCGATGGGAGCGACCACCACTCAGCAGACGCTCCCCGGCCCAGCTGCCCTCGAGCATCTGCTGCAGCGCCGGCTCCAGCCAGGCGCGATAGCCGATGCCACCGCAGTAGGGCGCGAACAAGGGCGTCAGCGACTCGAGCAGGCGGCGCGGATCGTCAGCGGAGACAGGCATGGGAAAGGCGACACGCCGGCACCGCATCCCGGTGCGCTGCCCCATGGTGACCTGGAATCGGCCCCAGACGCCATCGTCGCCATGTCCAGCCAGCACCCCTCCAAACCCTGCGTGGCGATCACCGGCGCCAGCGGCAGCCTCGGCCGGGCGCTGCTGCGCCACTGGCACCGGCGCGGCGCCAGGCTGATCGCCCTCTGCAGCAGCAGTACACCGCTGGAGCTGCAGGACGCCAGCGGAGCCGCCATCGCCCTGCGGCAGGTGCAGTGGCAGGTGGGCGAGGAGGAGCAGCTGCGGCCCCTGCTGCAGGAGGTGGACGTGCTGGTGCTCAACCACGGCGTCAACGTGCTCAGCGGCCGCAGCGCCAGTGACACCGAGCGCTCGCTGCAGGTGAATGCCCTCAGCGGCTGGCGGCTGCTGGAGCTGTTCGCCGCGGTGGTGCAGGAGCGGCAGCAGCAGGCGGCAGCGGCCATGCCGGACGGAGGCCAGCCAGCGCCGCGCCCGCAGCCGGAACTGTGGCTGAACACCTCGGAGGCCGAGATCCAGCCGGCCTTCAGCCCCCTCTACGAGATCAGCAAACGGCTGGCGGGCCAGCTGCTCAGCCTGCGCGCCCTCGACCTAGCGGAGGATCCGGCCGGACCGCGGCTGCGGCTGCGGCGGCTGGTGCTCGGCCCCTTCCGCTCGGCACTCAATCCGGTGGGGCTGATGGGGGCCGACTTCGTCGCCGGCCAGGTGCTGGCCCAGGCACAGCTGGGCTGCAACCTGATCATCGTCACCCCCAACCCGCTCACCTACGTGCTGATGCCGCTCACCTGCCTGGGGCGCTGGCTCTACTACCGGCTGCTCACCCGGGGCAGCAGCGGCAGCTGAGGGCCACCAGCAGAGGGCGGGCCGTGGGGCTCAGAACTCGCGGTCGGTGAGGATTTCGCAGCCATCGCTGGTCACGGCGATGGTGTGCTCCCACTGGGCCGAGAGGCTGCCGTCCACCGTCACCACGGTCCAGCGGTCGCGCAGGGTGCGGCAGGCCTTGCTGCCGGCGTTGAGAATCGGTTCGACCGCCAGGGTCATGCCCGGCCGCAGCTTCATGTTCGGCAGATCGCGGGTGCGGAAGTTGAACACCGAGGGCTCCTCGTGCAGGTTGCGGCCCACGCCGTGGCCCGTGTAGTCCTCCACCACCGCATAGCCGTGGGCCTCCACGTGGTCCTGCACGGCACCGGCGATGTCGAGCAGGGTGTTGCCGGCCTTGATCTGGGCCAGGCCCTTCATCAGCGATTCCTGCGCCACCCGCGCCAGCCGCTGCGCCTCCTCGGGAGCCTCCTCGCCAACGCAGATGGTGATGCAGCTGTCGCCGTGGTAGCCATCGAAGTAGGCGCCGGTATCGACCTTGAGCAGGTCGCCGGCCTGGATCACCCGCTTGCTGCTGGGGATGCCGTGCACCACCTCGTTGTTGATCGAGGCGCAGATGCTGGCGGGGAAGCCGTGATAGCCCTTGAAGCTTGGGGTGGCGCCCATCTCGCGGATGCGCTTCTCGGCATGGGCGTCGAGGTCAGCGGTGGTGAGGCCCGGCGCCGCGATCTCAAACATCTCGCGCAGCACGGTGGCCACGATGCGGCTGGCCTTGCGCATCGTCTCGATCTCGCGGGCGCTCTTCACCTCCACGCCGCGGCGGCTCTTCTTGATGCGAGGCCCCACATCCACCACTGCCTCAGCTTGAGCCGCCTGCACACCGGTGGCCTTGGCGCGCCCGGCCTGGGCTCCCTGGGTGCTGGCCAGCAGGTCGGCGAAAAGGTTCATGGAGGGCGGCGGCTGGAGACGCAGATGAAGAGAACGGGAGCGGGCGGGGGGCGGCGCGGCGGCTGAACGGTCAGGCGAAGCGCGAACCCAGCGAGGCACGAACCAAAGCGAGGCGAGACCCCAGCGCAGAAGCAACCCAGCGAGGCGAAGACGCTGGCGAACCGCTGGCCCAACCCCGGCGATGGCCGGCCCGAACACCCTGAATGGCTGCGATCACGCTATCAACGCTGACGCGATTGCTGCCGTCGCCTTGAGCTCCGCGCCATCCCCTGCGCCATCGCCGACGCCATCGCCAGAGCCCCCGCCGGCCCGGCCTGCGGCACGCCGGCCCACCCTGGCCCAGCGCCTGCGGCGGCTGCACGGGGCGATGGCGCCGCTGGTGCTGCTGCCGCTGCTGCTCACGGTGAGCACCGGCATGGCCTACCGGCTACTGCGCGACTGGGGCGGCCTGGGGCGCGATCCGGCCCATGTGCTGATGGTGCTGCACGAGGGGGAATGGCTGAAGCGCTGGTTCGGCCCCAACGGTGAAACGGTCTACGTGCTGCTCAACGGCCTGGGGCTGCTGTGGATGCTGGCCAGCGGCGCCGGTCTGGCCTGGCAGCGCCTGCGCCGGGCGGGCCGGCCTGTGGCGGGAGGAGGGGAGGGGTGACACCCCAGCCGGTACACTGGCGGTTTGGCCAGGCGTTGCGGAGCTGAGATGGCAGCCGAGGAGAACCAGTCGGGAGAAATCCTGAGCGACAACACCCAGGAAACCGGCGGTGACACCGCGACGGCCGTGGCGGAAGCCCCCGCCGCCAAGGTGAGCACCGGCAAGCTCTGCGCCGAGGAGCTGATCCGCTCCTTCGAGGCCGAGCAGCTCAAGAGCGATCTGCCCGAGATCTACGTGGGTGACACCGTCCGCGTCGGCGTGCGCATCCGCGAGGGCAACAAGGAGCGCGTGCAGCCCTACGAGGGCGTGGTGATCGCCAAGCGTCACGGCGGCCTGAACGCCACCATCACCGTGCGGCGCATCTTCCAGGGCATCGGCGTGGAGCGTGTGTTCATGCTGCACAGCCCCCAGGTGGCTTCCGTGAAGGTCGAGCGACGCGGTAAGGTTCGCCGAGCGAAGCTCTTCTACCTGCGCGACCGAGTGGGCAAAGCCACCCGCGTCAAGCAGCGCTTCGACCGCTGAGGCGGTTCCCCTTTGGGGGAGTGGCCTCACCACCTCCAACCGGGGACATCGGCCCTGCGCCGTTAGTTCAGTTGGTAGAACGCAGGTCTCCAAAACCTGATGTCGGGGGTTCAAGTCCTCCACGGCGCGTTCGATGTCCCCAACGGTGATGCCACAACATTTGCCTTGACTGCTTCACCGCATCGGGCATTTGTTTGTTCATCCGTTGTCTGCCTCGCAGTTTCACCCTTCAGAACATGGAGTTGGATCTTCAACCCGGAGATGTGGTCAAGGTGCTCGAGTCCGCCGCTCTTGGCTGGGTTCGCGCCCGCGTGATCCGGGTCAAATCCGGTGGCCGTGTGGTGGTGCAGAGCGATCAGGGTCGTGAATTCACCGCCCGCGGCAATCAGGTGCGCCTGATTGAACCCGCCGGCTTCCGTCCCTGAGCCCTTGCCGTTGGGGCTGGCCGTCAGGCTGAACTCAACGTCAGAAGCTCAACGTCAGATTGTTGCTGAGCCCACTCCCTCACGGGGGTGGGCTTTTTGCTGCGCGTAGCGGCAGATCACTGGCAGGCCAGCCGTGCACCAGGGGCAGACCAAGGGAACGCGCCCGGCCACCCCGGTCGCGAACGCAGCCCTGCAGGGCCCTGGCGCCACCCCCAGCGAGCACGGCCTCAACCGGCTCCACCACGACAGGCAACCGACACTGCAGCGCAACCAGCCAGCGCAGCAGCGCCAGCAACGACCGCGGCACCCTCCACACCGATACACCAGCCGCAGGCCCACAGGGCCAGCAGCAGCAGCAGCAGCGCTAGCAGCAGCAGCACGGACAGGCCAGCAACAGCCCAGCCACACCAGGCGCCCACCCCCCAGCCGGCCCAACCCGGCCAACCCACGGCGCGATCCGCGGCCCGCCTGTTGACGAAGGGGGGGGGTCGCAGGGGATACTTTCTGAGTCGCGCAAGCGACGCGGACACGAACCGGACAGCCGATCTCCAGGGATCAGTACCGCGTTTGCTGTCAGGCCACGCCACTCGGCGTCCCGGCCTGGGACTGTAGTTCAATCGGTTAGAGCACCGCCCTGTCACGGCGGAAGTTGCGGGTTCGAGCCCCGTCAGTCCCGTTTTCAATCCACCAGGAGATCCAGCGGTGCCAGCTGAGGTGAAGGATTCGCGTGCCACCACCGCGCGGATCGATCCCCCAGCTGCCGTCAGGGTTCGCCTGGCCCCCAGCCCCACCGGCACGCTGCACATCGGCACGGCGCGCACGGCGGTGTTCAACTGGCTGTTCGCCCGCCATCACGGCGGGCAGTTCCTGCTGCGCATCGAAGACACCGACCGCGAGCGCAGCAAGGACGAATACACCGCCA